>JAOMDA010000001.1 GCA_028345295.1 Candidatus Nitrosopelagicus sp.
AAATTCCATTAAAAGATGAATATCAAGGTTGTAAATCATGGGTAGAAATAAATTCAGATATTAAATCTGGAAATTCAGTTTTGAGTAATTCAGTAATTGATTCAAAATTAAAGGAGTTTAAAGAAGTAGTGAATTGAAGTATAAAAAATTAGGAAAAAGTGGAATTAAAGTTTCAGAGATTGGTTTTGGGGCGTGGACAATTGCACTTAATTGGTGGGGAAAAGAAATTGATGCTGATGAAGCAAAAAGAATGCTAAAGAAAGCATATGACTGTGGAATTAATTTTTTTGAGACTGGTGATATGTATGGTAAAGGTAAAAGTGAGAAACTAATAGGTGAGGCATTCAAAGGAATGAGAAATGAGGTTATAATTTCAACTAAATATGGTTATGATTTTGAAAGTGCTGAACAGATAGGTCATAAAGAACTTCCACAAAAATTTAATGAAAAATTTACTCGAAATGCATTAGAAAAGAGTCTAGAGCGACTTCAAACAGATTATCTAGATATGTATGGATTACATAATCCAAAAATGTTTCATATACATGATGATTCAATTTTTAAAACACTAAATGATTTACAGAATGAAAGAAAAATTAAAACTTACCAAATTGCATTAGGACCTGCAATTGGTTGGGAACAGGAAGGTCTTGATGCAATGAAAAGGAATAATGTGACGGCAGTTCAAACAGTGTACAATATATTAGAACAAACTCCTGGAAATGAATTAATCGATGCTGGCTTGAAAAATGATGTTGGAATTCTAGTTAGAGTTCCTGATGCTTCAGGAATCTTAACAGGTAAAGTAAATGCAGATACAAAAATTGATGAAAAAGATCATCGTTCTGTCAGAAAAGGAGAGTGGATTAAGGCATCATTACAAAAGGTAGAATCTCTAAGACCAATTGCAGAAAGAAATGGATTAAGTATAACAGAATTAGCTATAAAGTTTATTTTATCAAAGAATGGTATCTCGTCAGTATTTCCTACGGTAATTAGTGAGGAAGAAATTGAAAATTTTTCATCTATGTCTGATGGAAAATATCTTAATGATTCAGATATGAAGGAAATTGATAAATTATACAATAATTGGTGGGAAAATAACCCATATGAGTTGAAGGCCACCATAGATACAACCTAATTTTTTATTCAAAAATTAAGAATCTTTTCTGATTAAGGTTTAATTGTAGATTAACATAATCGAGAATAATGAGGCTACTTTTTTTAGGTGTAGTATGTATGGTGCTATTAACAATTTCAGTTTACTTAATTTCAGATAATACCGCATATGGAGAAGAACAAATAATCGCAAACAGTATTGGATTTGAAAACTCAACAATTTTAGAGTTAAAAAATAATAGAGGAAACAACACTGAGATTAATTCAGTAAGAATTTGGTTAAGTGAGGATAATTCATTTCAATCATTTAAAACAGAAAGAAGCTGGATGGGCAAAAATACTCCCCAGGGAGTAATAATTTTCACAACTCAAGATTCCTTAAAACCTGGGGAAGTGGTAAAATTTGGAATTAAAACCGAATTTGAAAATCCAATAATTAATTGGAAGGCACTAGATAATAATGACAATATTATAAAAACAGCACAAACACGTACAGATACAAATGTGGCAGTTTCAGAAAATATAGAAGTTAATCAACCACAATCTGTAGCTATAAAAGATAATTCAATGTTTAGATTAATCCCAGATAAACTATCACCTGGTTCAGATTTTAGACTGGTTGGAACTAATTTTGTTCCAGGACAATCATTGAATTTTTACATTAATGAAAAAATTATAGAATCTTTTTCATCAGATAAAGATGGAAATTTTCTTATAACAAGTTCGGTTCCATCTGAATTACCTTCTGAAAGAACACAATTTTTAATTTCTGATTCAGTTGGTGCTGAACAAGAAATTAGTATTAGATTAACAAATTCTGAAAACAGAATAATTTCACAGAGTGTTAATTTAGTATTTGATGAAATTCCAGTCACTACTAAACGAGGTGAAACAATTACAATAAATGGAAGTGCAACACCAGAAACTACTGTAACAATTACAACAAACCAACGTGGTATAGGAATAATATCTATCGATACAATAACAGCAGGTTTTGATGGACTTTGGTCACATGAAGTCTTTATTTCACCTGATGTTGAATTACAACCTGTAACGATAAAGGTTTCAGATGGAAAAAATAAGATTGAAAAAAATATTGAGGTTCTATCATCAAAATTAATAAGAATTGAGTCTGCGGAAAAACGCTATGAACAAGGAGACATTATAACATTCAGTGGAAATGCTATTGCAAATAATGACTTGCTAGTTTATCTTGAAGATCCAAAGGGTTTGCAAGTATATTCAAATTTGATTAGTGTAGATACATCAGGAATTATTACTTTTGAGATTCAAACAGAATTAAGCCAAATGAAAGGAACGTATGTTCTACATGCTAATCAAGGCAAAGAAGAAGGTATCAGTGTAGTTGGAATTGGGGAAGATCCAGTAGATGTTATTGTTGTTACTACTCCAAAACTAAATCATAATACTAGTGAAAATATTAACATTACAATCCAAGGTCAGCCAAATGCAACAATTTCAATTATAATTCTTGATGATGGATCAAAAGAAAAAATATCAGATACACTAAATCTAGGACCTGATGGATATTATACGTTTCAAGTTGAAAGTGGTGAATTGAATACTGGTTCTTATGTTGTAGAAATCAGACATGGAAAAGCTAGAGGAGACACTGTATTTTCAATTGGATTAACACAGGGTTCTGGAATAATAAATATGCAAACTACAAAAGATGAGTATAATCCTGGAGAACAAATCTTACTAATGGGAAATACTGGTGCTAACTCACTTCTTTCACTGAGTTTTGTCAATTCAGATGGTATTACTATGAAAAAAATCGATGTATTTTCTGATAAAAATGGTGGATTTAGAACTGATAAATTTAGAATACCTAATGATCCAGATATTGGTCAATGGTCAATAAAGGCAAAAAGTGGTGGAAACACTGCAGAGTTTAGTTTTGCAGTTTCAAAAGTTTTAGAGGGTATAGCTGTATTTGTTGATAAAGATTCTAAAACTTATTCATTATCAGAAATTCTTACCATATCAGGAGCTGGGGCAAATCCATCAACTGCGATTGACATAGAATTTTATGATATGAGCGGAGATTTAATATCTCAAAAATTAACAGTTTATGCAACAAAAAATGGTGAATATACTACCTCAGTTCCTCTGCCAAAGATGATTCCAAGTGATTTAGTTCCTGGTGAATTTACAATTAAGGTTACTGATCCTAAGACAACTTCCTCAATCACAATTACAGTAAACTAGCATCATCGTGTCATCTAACGGTTTTTATTTCTGATTTTTTTTGTATTTTTATGAATCTAAAAGATAAGATTGCTGAATATCCAAACTTTCCTAAAAAGGGAATTCTTTTTAGAGATTTTAGCCCAATACTGAAGGATCCATCAGCACTATCCTTTGTGATTGATGAATTCGCAAAAAAATTCCATCCTAACGATGTAGATGTTTTTGCCGGAATTGAATCTAGAGGTTTCATTTTGGCATGTGTATTAGCTCAAAAATACAATAAAGGTATGGTTTTACTTAGAAAAGCTGGAAAACTGCCTGGTAAAACTGTCAAAGTATCATATTCAATAGAATATGGTAAGGCACAGATGGAAATTCAGAAAACTGCATTAAAGAAAAATGAACGTGTTTTAATCTGTGATGACTTATTGGCTACGGGTGGAACTGCTAAAGCAGCGGCAAAACTAGTTGAAAAACTGGAAGCAAAAGTTATTGGCTTTGCATTCATAATTGAATTAACTGAATTAAAAGGAATTGAAAAAATTAAAGAATATAGAACCGAGTCATTGGTGGAATATTGATGGAAGAAACTGCTGAAATAGGAATTTTTGGTGGAACAGGAATTTATGATTCAGGTTTGTTAAAAGATAGTAAAGAAATTACAATTGAAACACCTTTTGGTAAAACATCTGATTCTATAACTATTGGCGAATTTAATGGAAGAAAAGTTGCATTCATGCCAAGACATGGAAAAAAACACACTATACCACCACATTTGATTAACTACAAAGCAAATATCTGGGCATTCAAGGAACTTGGTGTAAAAAGAATCATAGCACCATCTGCAGTAGGAAGTTTAAAAGAAGAACTTGAACCAGGACATTTCGCTTTACCATCTCAATTTATTGATTTTACAAAATCAAGAAAAGGCACATTCTCAGAAGATGGAAGGGTTATTCACATATCAGTAGCAGATCCATTTTGTCCTGAACTACAAAATATCATACTAGATGTAGTAAAAGAACAAGATGTAAAAATACACAAAGATTGTACATATGTCTGCATTGAAGGACCACGTTTTTCAACTAAGGCTGAATCAAGATTTTTTAGAACCACAGGAGCTGATATTATTGGAATGACATTAGTACCAGAGTGTCAGCTTGCAAGAGAAGCACAGATTTGTTATGCTTCAATCTCAACTGTCACAGACTATGATGTATGGGCAGAAAAGCCAGTTACTGCAAAAGAAGTAATGGAAACATTATCAAAAAATGTTAAGGTAGCAAAAACATTACTTACAGTATTAATTGATAAAATTCCAGAAACAAAATCATGCTCATGTGAAAAGGCATTAGAAGAAGCTGAATTCTAATCGTCTATAAAAGATTCTTTTGTTAATCCCTCTGGCAGATTTAGGTTTCCTTGTATAAGATTTCGTTGAAGTTCAGCAATGACTTCATCAATATCAAATCCTAATTCCTTAATCTTACTCTCAACATCATCAGTTAGTTTTACACCTATGTTCTGACCACCTATTCTACCAAATGCTATAGCAGTAAATGGAAATGAATTTTCATTAATCTGAAAATCACCTGTGATTTTTGCAGCCATTTGTGTGCCGTCGACTTCTTTGATATTTACTATAATTTCCAATTAAACTCAGATTTCAACTGCTTTGTGTATATGATCTAGAACAAGAAAACTTGTATGAAAGTCATCAACTATAGTATAATTGTCAATTTTTAAATCAATAACTTGTTCGTCAGCAGTCTCAAATTTCAAAATTCCAGTTTCCTTTAGTTTAACTAATTTCCATTTGTCTTTTCCTTTTTGTAATTTGCTAACAATAACTCCCCATTTCTCATCATCCTCAATTCTTGGCATTCCAACTATGTCAGTAATTGATTCAATTCCTAATTGTTTTTCTTCACAAAATGATTTCTTACATGATGCACATCTCCAAACATCAACAGAACCAATTGTTCTTTCTTCTACATTGATGTTTACAGGAGCAAGATATGTTATCTGGGGATTATCACAGCATTTGTATATTGCAGGTGTTGGTATTTTTGCTTCAGTAGAATCATTAGAAGGACTTTCACTCATAAATTTCACTTTCTATTGTTATATTTAGTCCTTGCATCATCATATGGTTTTTCTAAAACTACGCCAATATTATCCACTTTTAGATTTTTTTTAAATTCAATCTGTTCACGTTCACACATTTTTCTATACATGTTAACTGCAGTAAATCTTGGGTGCATTGCTTCAAATTCATTTTCTGGCATATCAATAAAACCACCTAATTTCATCAATTTTTTTGAATTATCTAATGCTTCATCCGTACTTATTTCAAGTTGTTTGGCAATATTTTCTGCATTCATCTTTCCATGTACTACAACTAAAAGAAATATTCTTGCCTGAACTGGTAATAGTTTAATTTCAGAAATTAACAAGTTTTCAATCTGGGAAAAATCAACATTCATTTTTATCTAGTTTAATTCAGTTCCATTATCTTGTTTTTTAACAAGTAGTTTTCTCACTATCTTAAAGGAAAATCCTATTGCAACAAAATTAACAATCAATCCCGTGACAGCACCATAAAGGAGATTATCAGAAAGTTGCCAAACACCAAAGAATGATGCCAAAGTAGGAATTGTAATTATAATAGCCACGAATGAGCCTTTTGAAATAATTTCAGTGTTAGATAATTTTTTGGATTTTTCGTTACCAACCATCACGAATTAATTGTATATTGGTAATAAAAATCAAATATTCAGATCACATTCGTCTAAATTCTCTAATGCCTTTTTCTGTGATTTTTAATTGGATTGATTTTCCAAAAGGACCACTTTTTTCTACTGGTTTCATGCAACCTCTTCTCTCAAGTTCTTGTAAGATTCTGTCCAGATTATTCACAGACAGATTTCCTCTTTTTTGCAATTCTTCAAATTTTGAAATGTTTGTCATCAACATACCAAGTACGATTTTTTCTTTAGACCAATTCTTTGTTGAAAATTCCTCCCTGCTGGGTGATTCTGTAAAGTTATCAGAAGGTGATTCTCTAAAGTTATCAGAAGGTGATTCTCTAAAGTTATCAGAAGGTGATTCTTTGAAGAAATTTCCACGGGGAGTCTCAGGACGAGTAGCGAGATTTGGTTTTAAACCAGCACGTCTCAAAATTCTAGGAAGTACTCTGGCTAACGGAATGATCAAAAATATGAGTAAATAAATCCACGAATAATTTGGTTCCATACTATACCATATTTAATCAAAAGTAATAATGTATGTGTTAGATTCTATAAATATTCTAAAACAACATACTGGAAACTTCGCATACTATATTTAGAGTAAAACCACATCTAATGCATTGTCTAAATATCAAAGTCGACCAGTCAAGATCAATTTCGGTGCAGCTAAATTAGTAGTCATTGGAATTATTGTTTTAATCATAATTGGCGTTATGGTCGGTTCTGCAATATCAATTGTTGATGCAGGATTTAGAGGAGTTTTACTTCACTGGAACGCTGTAGATTTGGTTTCACCCCCACTAGAAGAAGGACTGCATTTTATTGTTCCATTCCAAGATTCAGTTATTCCACTTGAAGTTCGTACCTTAAAGTATACAAAATCTACAACATCGGCATCACAAGACCTTCAGACAGTATCAACTGAAATTACAGTAAACTATCATCCAGAGCCAAACTCTGTTAACTATCTATACAAAGAAGTTGGTTTGGACTATGAGAACCGTATCATTCAACCAACAGTGGAAGAGGTTGTAAAACAGGTAACTGCCAATTATAACGCTGAGGAATTAATTACAAAAAGACCTCAAGTAAAAGCAGACATTGAAGCAGAAATTAGTAGCCGTCTTGCTGATTTCAACATTACAACTGAAATTGTATCAATTACAGATTTCCAGTTCTCAATATTGTTTGCACAAGCAATTGAAGCTAAAGTAGAAGCAGAACAACGTGCACTACAAGCAGAAAATGATTTGAAGAGAATTGAGGTCGAAGCAAGACAGTTTGAGGCACAAGCAATAGGTATTGCACAAGCAAACATTGCAGAAGCAGCTGGTGAAGCAGAAGCAATTAACATTATCAACCAAGCACTTGCAAACAATCCATTCTATCTAGAATGGCTTAAGACACAACAATGGGATGGAGTACTACCACTAGTTGTTGGTGAAGGTGGAACACCATTTATACAAATTCCAACAAAACCTTAGTTCTTTGGCTTATCTCTCAAGTTATCGTACATTGATAAGAATTGATCAGGTTCGTTTCTACGATAATGTTTTGCTAAGCGATTAATTTCTGCATCAGATAATTTTTCGCCTTTATTTTCGTTAAACTCTTTGATTATCTCAAATTGTGTCTTTTTGATGTTGTATCTTTTCAATGTATTATTGACTGTATTATTTGCCAAGATGTCAAAAATCACATATCTATACACCAGATAACCAGATACACCTAAGATTGCGACTATTCCAATTGGAATTATCCAAGCATATACCATATAGATAGTTGATCAGAAGAGTATTTCATTGTTATCTGTTTTTATTAAGATTTTATGAATAATTTCCATTAAACATCAAAACCATATAATAACTCGATATTATCATAATAATTTATGGATGATTCATTAACTACGTATGATAAATTAAATGAAGATATTCAATTTACTGAAGATGAAACAAGAGAACTTTTGAATCTAAGTGAAAAAGAAATATTGGTTTTGATTCTTTCTGAATTAAAAAAAATAACTGCAGATAAAAACTAGAAAAATAGAATCTATATCATGTCATACCTTTTTTGAGCAAATAGAACCTGTTATTCTTGCTATTCTTAGGCGTAAATCAAATATGCTTTATATTTGGTAGATGCTTGTTTTGTCATATTGAGTAAATATAACGCTCCAACAATTTCAGATGGAAAGTCACTAAATTATGTTATTCCAATAGCATTATTGATATTTTTTGGTCTAATATACGCCATGACTCTTAGAGGTGATAATGCATTTGTTAGTTTTATCTTAATTGGAATT
Source organism: Candidatus Nitrosopelagicus sp. (assembly GCA_028345295.1). Classification (GTDB taxonomy): domain Archaea; phylum Thermoproteota; class Nitrososphaeria; order Nitrososphaerales; family Nitrosopumilaceae; genus Nitrosopelagicus. The sequence continues at coordinate 8,386 of JAOMDA010000001.1, forward strand.
GCTTTAGTAACTATTGTTTACTGGACTGGAGTTATCAAAAAAATGGTAGTAACAAACAAGCCAAAATTCAAAGCAAGAGCAACTGAATCAAAGGATTGGGTTTATGATCTAATTAAAGGAGATCAGGAAACTGTTTTTGTTGCTGAAGTTCCAGGACCTGAAGATAAAATTATGGTAAGATTGATTGATAGAGTTCTTTACATAAGAGGTTCACAAGGATTTTCAAAGGAAGTTCCAATAGAAGGATCAAATGAAATGCAGATTTCAGATTTCAAATATAGAAATGGTGTCTTAACACTTAGAATAAAAAGTCTATAGACTCTTTGCTAATTCTAGTTTTTCAGGAAGATATTTGTCTGTGATGTTTGTTAATCCATATTTTGAAAATGCTTCTAACTCTGCTTTTTTCTTAATTTTTGTAAATACTTCAAGTTCCTTTTTCCAAATACCTTCTTGATATCTTGGATCTTTTTGCAAATCAAAACAACGTTTGATATCAGATTCTGTCATAGGTATAGTTGGTAGTTTGTATTTATCAATGTCAGTAGCCCAAACACCCATCCATTTTGCATCAGGAACAGTTAGTTCTCTGAGATGTGCAGCGTTTGCAGAACCTGATTTGATTACCATGGCAATATGTTCTCCATAGACATCACCATCAGTTAAAATTACTACAGGTAATTTCATTTCCTCATGTAATCGTTTTAACAAAGTTCTTGTTGAGCGAGGAGCTTGACCACCAGTATTAATTATTATAGATTTGAATTTCTTATCAACTTGTTCTTCAACAAATCTAGTAAATAGACCACCTTTCTCTATGGCAATCACAAGCTCAGCACTGGTGTCTGCTAATTGAGCAGATGTCATACTTGGACCAATTGCATACCCATCTGGATGGGTTGAAAGATTCTGTTTCTTTCCTTCATAGCCTGGAATTGTATACTCAATAGTTAAATCTCCAAATATACTACTTCTCTCCTCAGGAAATACAAAGAAATTCTCTCTGGGTTTTGATAAAACTGCTTCTAGATCAACTATTATGTTATCAGATTCACCCTGATCTTCAAAGTCTACTGCAAATGCTTGTGATGAATAATATACATCTCTTAGCGTTGAAGATTTTTTTTCATGTGTTAATTTATTGGCAAAAAATGCAAGCCATAGCAATTGAGTGAAGGAACGTAATTGTGAAGTATTTCGAGAACTTCGTAATGAAGTATTTGTTCCAAGTATGTATTGCCTTAGTTTCTTATCATACATTATATTACTAATAGAACGATTTGGAATTGAAAATTTTGGAAATTGTCCATTTTCAAGGTCTTCATAAACTTGAGCGCCATGTTTTTTAAGAATCTCAATGAGTTCTTTTGATTTATCCTTTTCAGGTTTTTTATTCTGTTTTTTCTTCAATGTTTGCCTCCTCTCCAATGTTAGTCTCTTCTTTAATCATTTTTTCATATTTTGGTTCCTTCTTATTTCCTGATAATTCAGTACAAAACTGAGCAATAAGTGGTAAGTATTTTGAATAGAGATTAGCTCGTTTTTTTGCCATTTCTGCTTTTCCTTTCTTTGACATGTAACCTGCAAGTTTTCTTGAAAGGAATTGTAATGCAAGACGTAGTTCTTTTTCTATCTCTGGCCTATCTGCAACATTTTCTTTTCCTACAGTTTTGTAAGGAACTCTAGTTGAACAAATATGTGATACTATGATAAGTGGTGCCGAATCATTTTTCACTTTGTATCTATTCCAGTCCGTATCTTTGACAACTTTTAGTACCACATCACTTCCCTCATCATATAAGAGTGGTATTCTATTTGCGAATCTATAGACAGTAGTACCACGCGATTCAATATTTCCACCATATGCAATGCCCATCTCTATAACAAATGGAAATCCAGAATATGCTGAAGCGGTTCTTTGAACTACAGCACTAAAATCAGGTTCAAATCTCCTTTCAATACCTTTTTCAAGAGGAATCGCACCAAGTGGTGCCAAGCATGTAGGATCAGGTGATCTAAACCCTTCATAGGTTTGTAACGCATCACTAAGTTTTACTAATTCCTGGTCTGTCATGTTTCCTACTCTAGATTCAGGTTTGAATTTGGCAAACTTGCAAAATTCCACTGCGGATGTTGGTCCAACGCGTTGGAATCTTTTTGTTAAAAAGTGAGTAAGGGATTCACCTTGAACTGTATTTGCCAATTGTTTATAGTACGGACTTTCAACATCCATATCAGATACAAGAGTCTGGGAAGTGCTATAATCCCAATATACTAACTTATTATTTCGAAGATCAACGTCTTCAATTCTAACTCTTTGTAGTTTTTCAAAATCAGCTTCAAGAAATGACATTAAGGCTATTACAACGCGAACAGGTCGTGTTAATGATTTCCATTTCTTTTCAGTTTTTTTCATTATGTCGTTGTAGCTGAATTTCTTTTTTGACATACCAAGTTCCTTTCTAACCTTTTCAATCATCTTATCATCTACGTTTGGAATCTGATAATGCGTATCAACTAACATTCTACGAATTGTCTCGACATCAATTCCATATGGATGAGGTGCAATGATAGTTGGTGCAGGTGGCATAGAACGAATAATTGCCTTATGATGAAATTTTTCGCCTTTTGGATCATTAAAAGTGATAGTTGCATAAGGCGTAATCAAAGAAGTTTGGTATACATAATCACGAATCTTTGTTCCTGCTTTTGAATAATCACCATCTAAACAGATACTAACACTTAATCCTAGTTCACTACTAGGTTTTTCTTCTTTCTTTAATATCACTGGTTTATTTTTTTGTATATCCAAAAGCATCTCAAAGTCATTCCTAATCTTTCCATCTGAATTACTCTTAACTTTAACAGGTTTGTTTGTTGTAATCTGTCCATAAAGAATTGCCATAGTTGCACCCAAGCCAAACATTCCACGTGCTTGTTTAAGACCAAACTTTGATCCATAAAGAACAGTTCCAAAAGCTAAAGGAACATGCTTAGGAGGAATTCCAGGGCCATTATCTTTTACAGTTAAGATGTATTGTTTTGGATCAGGTTTTTCTGTATTTACAGCCTTTATTGTCATCTCAATATTAGGAAAAACACCACTGTGATCACAAGCGTCAAGAGAATTTTCTACAAATTCACGTACAGCCGTATAAAGGGAACGTGTAGGATTACTAAATCCTGCTAGATCACGATTACGGTAAAAGAATTCACTGGGAGATATTTGATTAAATTGTTCTTTAGAAGACATCCTGATCTTCCCATATCTTTGCTTTCTCTGCTTTTTCTCTTCTTCTGGCAGATTCTAGTTTTGTATAAACTGGTCCATGCATACTTCCATTTGATAATGATGAAATTGCATCAACTGCAAGTCTCAATTGATTTGGTTCACCAATTATAGCCACTGTTCTGCCATAGACAGTGATAGATGCATTAGTTAAATTTTCTATATTCAATCTTGCCTTTCCTCCCTCTCCAATTATCCTTCCCTTAATTCTTTCAATCTGATCTGTAGATTTTCCAGCAAACTCACGTAAATCAATTACATGTAAACTGTTTTCACCTTTGAGTAATCTAAGTGAATTTTCTGGAGAGAACCCTCTTCCAATTGCAGTAATAATTTCTATTGCTTTAAATGGTTCAAAATCATCACTAATTTCTTCACTTTTAACTATAACTTGTCCACCGTCACTGTCAATTTCTAATTTTACTGAACACTTGTTTTCAATATTTTTTTTTGTTTTACCAGACTTCCCAATTAGTACACCTATCCTATCATTAGGTATTCTAATTAATTTTTCAAAGCTCATTTTGTTATCCTCTCAAAAATATCATCTGGATTCTCAACAGTTAGTCCTCTTTTTACAAAGAAATTAGTGATGTTATTAATGTCTCTTTTTAAGAAATCAGTGGAATGAGGATGTTCTAAATCAACTGCGGATCCAAGATCAAATAATTTTAGACCATTTTTTGTCTTGAAGATATTATATTCAGAAAAATCACCATGTACAAGATTTGCCTTATCGTATAAATCAGATATAATTTTTAAACTCTGGTGATAATCAATCTCAGCCACATCAGATTCAAGTAGATTTTTTTCAGGTCTGCCATTACTTCCAACAAATTCCATCACAAGCACATTTTTTGAAATATGTATTGGTTTAACCACATTTATCCCACAATCATAACATTTTGAAATATTCTGAAATTCCTTTTTAGCCCAAAGATAAACCAGATTTTTTGTGCCTTTTTTGATTTTTTGGAATCTAGGATCTCCAATCATATACTGTGAGCGATTTTTGAAATTTGATGTACTAGTAAGATAAACTTTTAGTGCAAGATTAGTCTCTTCTGGTCCAACAGCCCAAAAAAGCACTGATTCTTTTCCAGATTTTACTACTCCATTAACATAAGAAATTATTTTTGATTTAATTAGATCATACAAAATTAGAACAGTTGTTTTATCCAAAACCTCATTTACTACTTTATTTTTCTTAAACCCATCATCCAAAGTTTTTTTTCTATCCTTTTTAGATAATTCAGAGTTTATTTTAGATTCAATTTTCTTATCTATATCATCAAACAATGAAATTCTTTGAACCTACCAAGTAAAATTCATTTCTAAAACGTTAGAAATCTTTTGGGATATGACCATTATCCTTAAGCCAATCAACTTGTGGAATAGTGAATCTCCAAATTATATCCCCACGTTCATCTGCTTTAAAATCCCATGGTGCAATGACAACAATATCATTGTCCCTGATCCAAATTCTGCGTTTCAATTTTCCACGTATTCTTCCTCGACGAGTAACAGCATCAGTACATTTAACAAGAACTTGATCACTTCCTAGTAGTTTAATTACACGACCATAAAGTTCACCTTCTTCTGCAAGTTTTATTTCCTTTAATGCACTTTCATTGAGTACTTTACGTTTTCCCATACAATTAATCTATTAAATTTTGTATATAATTGTGATGGTTACATTTTGATAATAATTAAAAATGGTATACCATCAATTAACTTTACACTTTGTTGTGAACCTATACCTAGATTTACTGAAAGTAAAATTGATTCATTTCCAACTAGATTAACATTATTTGATTTTTTTAGAAGTTCTTTAGCCTCTTCTTGTTCAACAAATTCATCATGATAATAATTTTTATTAATTTTCATTACAGTTTTTCCATTTGAAATTGTTTTTCCAAGTAATTCCGAGTCACACATATTTAACATGACGTTACCATTACGTGAAATAGTTTTTACTGAGTATAACATTATGCGTATTTGCCTTTGATTGTAGATTTTGCTCCACAAGCTTCACAAACTAAAAATGATATTCTACTTGCTTTCTCAACTTTGGTATCTGGACTATTACAAGTTGGACATTCAACATAATCTTTTAAGTAGATTCTGAATAGTCTAGTAAAATCATCAGGATCACGTCTGCCAGTAAAAATAGCCTTGTCACCAACACGTTCTGCAGGTACAGCGAATTCTTTAGATAGATATTGCAAAATTAGATTAGTATCACGACGAAGAGCTTTTGGAAAATCACTAAAATTCCTAAGTATAGTTTTTTTACCTTCCCAGGTGACTTCTACAGGTGGTAATTCAAAACGATTATCTGTTTTCACATTAGACATTTTTTTTTCAATTCGTTTTAGAAGTGATTCATACTCAGTCTTTGTCATACAATAATGTGAAGATTGCCCCTATATGGGTTTAATTAGAAAAAAAAGAATATTTTATGGTTTACCAATTCTGAAAACATTAGTTCCACATTCTGGGCAAACACCCTTTACAGCTGGTCTTCCATTTTTTAGAGTTGTTTCTTGTGGATCTTTTATTTCTCTTTTTTCTCTACATTTTACACAGTATGCGGTTGTCATTATACAAAATCACAAATCTTCTTCTATTTAGAAAGAGTCTGTAAATAATATTTAACTTCAGGCTAGATGGATTTGATTTTTTATATATGTAAAATGCTCAAAAGCGAAAAAAAAGTTAATTTAATTACAATTTTTGACTAATTTGAGTAATTTCTAATTAAAAAAATAAAATGTCTTCCAAAAGTAGTTTAATATTATAATGATATCTGTCATGGTGATATGACATCCAAAAAGGGCATTATTATCACAGGGATAATTTTGGCTGCTATTACTGGTGCTAGTTTTATGATTTGGCAACTTCCTACAGATCTATCAATGACTGTAGTAGTATCAGATTTTGAATCACACATTCTTGGAATAGATGAACGTTTCAAGATAATTTCTAATGCTGTTGATGAATCATTTGAAGAAATGATTAACGCTGAGATGACACCAGATGAGTATATTTCAATTGCTGAAATTTCATCAACACAAATTAATTCACAAATAATTGAATTAGTTGAAAGTGAGGCTACAGATGAATGGCTAGATAGCTATTTGAATAAATTAGAATCGTTAAGAGCATATAATTCGTATATTAGAGAAACAATAGTACTAGCAAATTTACTTAATGATGATTCTACAATGTTTGATAAAGAAGAAATTTTGGCGAAGATTTCCCTCCTAAAACAAGAGTCTATAGACTATGCACAGTTTTCACTTTCTTCTAGACCGTGACTAAAATACTAAAACTACTAGTTTCAATGGTTGGAAATCGTTAAATTATAATTTTGCTATAATTATGTGTGTCCGAAACAAGAAAGTTAGAAAAAGATATCAAATCCACATCTGCCTCAAAATTACTAGTAATCTGTGTGGATAGAGACAATGATGTTGGTAAAAAAGCTGGTATTACAACACCGGTAGTTGGAAGAGATGAGTGTATCAATGCAGCACAACGTCTAGCATTAGAGGATCCTGAAGATGCAGACTCAAACTCAATATTTTATGCAGTTAAGACATATGAGGATTTAATTAGCAAAGGGTATGATGTACAGGTCGTTACTGTAGCAGGTGTACATAAAAGAGGAGTTCAAGCAGATGAAAAAATTATTTCTGAAATTAAATCAGTATTAGAAAAGTTTAGTGCAAATGGTGCAGTAATAGTTTCCGATGGTGAAGATGATGAAATGGTTATACCAATTATTCAAAATGTAATACCAGTTGTTTCAGTACAAAGAGTAGTAATGCAAGTAAGTCATACTATTGAACATTCGTATGCAGTTTTTGGTAAATTTTTAAAAATGATAGTTTATGATACAAGATATTCAAAGTTCTTTTTGGGAGTACCAGGTATTTTACTATTAATTGGTGGAATTGGAACAGTTGTTGGCTATACTGCAGAAATTTTTGCAGTGTTAGTAAGTATACTTGGTGGTGCATTCCTGATTCGAGCATTTGATATAGATAAAGCATGGTCAAATTGGGCAAAACCAACACCGACTGGATTTATTCGAATTTTTAGTTTAGTAACAGGTTTAATTCTAATACTAGCATCAGTTCCTGCAGGAATTACAACAGTTTATTCGAATACTCAGTTAATAGATATTGATTTTATAGTTGCAATTTCAAATCAACAAATTGTTGGACAATTCCTTACTGGGATGTTACCATTTTTGTGGATGGGACTTGGAACAATTGCAGGTGGAATATTAGCAAGTAACTGGTTAAATAGAAAATTAAAACACATTACTGATGTTCTTCGAATAATTGTTTTAGCTGCATTATATCCAACTGTAGCACAATTTGCAACAATTCTAACAACAAATGAAAGTTCATTTTCGTTGATTCCACCATTGCTAATTGGTGCTGCAATAACACTGATATCAGCCACGCTATTATTCCGTAGATATAGGAAAAAAGGTGGCGGTCAAATATTAACGGAGTAAAAGACGTAGCACTTCATTTGTCAGGTCTGTATAGCATCTATACAAAAAGACTTCAAAATGAAATTCTAAGAGGAGATATGCCTAATCATATAGCCATAATTTTAGATGGGAATAGAAGATGGGCAAAAAGAAATCTTTCAGTGAGTGAAGATGGACATTTTCATGGTGCAGATGCAGTAGAAAACCTTCTTGACTGGTGTGAAGAGTTTGATATTAAGATAATAACACTGTATGTTCTATCATCTGAGAATCTTGATAGAAAGAATGATGAGTTAGAATATCTTTATGAATTGATTAAGACGAGATTGGAAAAATTATACAAAGATCCTAGAATCCACCGAAATAGGATGAGAGTAAAAGCAATAGGAACAGTGAATCTATTACCAGACTCTATTCAAAATGTATTACAAAGACTAGATAATACAACTAAAGAGTATGATCATCATTTTTTGAATATTGCTATAGCATATGGAGGACAAAATGAACTAGTTGATGCTGTTAAAAAAATTGGAGATCAGATACAAGAAGGAAGCCTAGAATCTAAGAATATAACTAAAGAAGTAATTGAATCAAACCTATACACATCACATTTACCTCAATCATCACCTGATATGATCCTACGAACATCTGGTGAAAAAAGAATGAGTGGTTTTTTACTATGGCAAAGTGCATATAGTGAATTAGTGTTTTTAGATATTTTTTGGCCAGAATTTAGAAAAATTGATTTAATGAGAGCCATTAGAACATTTCAAAAAAGAAAGAGAAGGGCTGGGAAATAGTGATACAATAAATAATAGATACAAAAAACGTCTTAAATGCAAAAAGAAACATCTGCAGGAATAATTTTGTATAACGATAAACATGATGAAAGAGAATTTTTAGTATTACAATATCCTGGTGGTCATTGGGATTTTGTTAAAGGGAAAATGGAAGAATTCGAAGAAACAAAACAAACAGCTATTAGAGAAACAAAAGAAGAAACTGGAATCACAGATATAGAATTTATTGATGGATTTAAAGAAGAAATATCATATACATTTTTTATTAAACATAAACAAATTGATAAAAAAGTTATTTTTTATCTTGCAAAAACAAATTCAACTCAAATTCAAATATCAGATGAACATCTTAATTTTGTTTGGCTAAATTTTAAAGATGCTATTGATAAAATAACATATCAGAATGCAAAAATAATCTTAACAAAGGCAAATAATTTATTACAAAATAGAATCTAATGCAAGTTGTTTTGCAGTTTTTTTAGGATTTTTAGAATTTATAATAGTTCTACCAACAATTAAAAAATTAGAACCGAGTTTTTTGGCTTTTGATGCATTTCCACCTTGAACTCCTACTCCTGGAGAATAAATGTCAAGTTTATTTTTAGTGTTCTCTTTACAGAATTTTATAATCTTAGGAAAAGTTGCGCCTACAATTATTCCATCAGTTTTATTTTTTATTGCCCATTCTAAAAATAATTGATATAGAGGAATTTTGGCGATTTGGTTTTTTTGTACTATCTCTAGTTCATATGAAATTCGTGCCTCGGGTGCACTCATGTGACAAAGTGAAATAACACCTTTACTCTGTTTATGTGAATTTTCAACTAAATTCTTTAAACTTTTTGGACCCATAATTGGATTTACAATTACAGCATCAAAATTTAGATCCCAAAGATTCTGTGTAGTAATTAAATTTGTATTTACAATATCATTTAATTTAATATCAGCAATACATTGTAATCCATGTTGATGTGCAGTTTTATTAATTCTAGATATTTCTTTTTTACCAAGTTGTAATAAAAGATGGAAATTAAATTTTAATGCACAAACATGTTCATATAATGTTTTTATATTTTGTATTGTTTTTTCTTCAAGTTTTGGTGTTCTGTAATCATAATCATTTGCAAGAATGATCGAGCTTTCTTTAGCAGCCTTTTTTATACGCTCATTGAATTTGGCCATAATCGACCATTGGATGTGCTTCTTTTAACTTTATTATTTTGATATAAGAATAACCATGTTCTCCTGTATGATCAACAAATTCTGGCTCAGAATTTTTTGTTGTGACATACTTCAAAAATGGTTTTTCTGGTTCATTGTTTAAAGTTACATGGCAGAAATAGGATGGACCATCTTCATTAAAATTCAAAAATACTCCTAAAAACCATTTTTCCTTATGTGGAAATGAAAATAATGGGAATGGAGCTTCATCAAATCCATAACTTAGTTTAGCTAGACTTGATACATCCTCAAGTTCAATTGGATGATATTTTTCCTGAGAAATAGATTCATCAGGTTTTAACGATGTGGGAAGTGATTTTATCTTTATCACAGGTGAATACAATTTGGAATTATCAACTGTAGAATTAACCAAGTCTAATTGCTCTTTTCCTCCAATTTGTCCATAGCTTAGAAAATGGCCAATTGTTTCAATAGGTGTGTAATATATTACTGGTTTTTCTTTTAACAAATCCATCTGTACTGATAATACTTTTTTTCCTTTATGCTCATGTAAGAATGAAACTCTAGGCATTCGTTCTAATGCACATACTAATCTTGTAAATTCTAAAGGTGAACTCAATTGAATATAATTTGGAAGCTTATCCATCTGTAGATTGTTAAAAAAAATCCAAATTAAAGCTTAACCCTACAAAATCACACGCGTAGATCTATGACCTCATTAATACTAGGACCTGTTCCAATGAGCGTGACTTTTACGCCTAATTCTTTTTCAATGTTTGTGATGAATGATTTTGCTGCGTCATCCAATTCATCATAAGATGTAACTCCTGCACAATTTGGAAATCGAACATCAAGTTTTGTAATGGAAATTTGATTTGCACTACTTAGCATGACTGCACGCTTGGCTAGTACAAAATCAAATTCAGCTGCACGCCTAAGACGCCCAGTTACAGTTCCAAACTCTTCCCAGCCTTTTGCTGATGTTTCTTCTGCACTTAATTCTCCAGGCATAGGACCAGTTCCAACACGTGTAAGATACGCTTTGAAAACTACTATAACATCATCTATTTTTTTTGGACCTATACCTACGTCAGCACAGATTCCTGATGCAGTAACATCCTTTGTCGTAACAAAGGGATAAGTACCATGCCATAATGAAAGATGGGTTCCTTGTGTTCCTTCAATTAAAACATTCTCATTTCTATCTAATGCAGAATTAACTTCAAGTGGAACATCAACTAGATATGGTTTTAATTCGTCAATTTCTTTTGCCATTTTAAGAGTACGCATAGCACGTTCTGCATTTGCAGGACCTGTTCCAGACCCAGTACTTCCAATTTTCTCTTTTAACATACCTTGAGAGTCTGCATCTCTATGTGATTTTTCAATTATTCCACAATTGTAGTCTAAAAATGCCCGCCCTTCAACACCAAAATCATTAATCTCTTTTAGTAATACATCAGGATTTACTACAACACCTGGTCCAACCATGACTTTTGCATCTTTATTTAAGAAGCCACTTGGTAACATTCTAACCTTGTAAACTTTTTCCCCATCTTTGATGGTATGCCCAGCATTAGGACCAGCACCGCCTCTAACAACTATTGATGGCTTATCATGTAAGGCAAGATATGAAATAATTTTTCCTTTACCCTCATCTCCAAAAAAACCACCTATTACTACAGTTGATACCATAATTCAAATTCAAAGTTTCGCGTATTTAATCTATCTACCAGTTAGTGTTATTATGAAGTTACAAAAGATCTCATTATGTCTGAAGATAATTTTGCTGGCAATATTATAGTAAATCTTGCAAGTTTACCTGATTTTCTAAGAACCCCAATACTCAAAAAAAGAATGTTAGAGTTTTTCTCTATGAATAATTCTGAAAAAGAGGAGATTATCATTAATGCACTAGAGGCTGGACATACTATTCCATTCCCAAACTTTGCAAAGCTTTTCAAAACATGGCTAGAAGTACTTTCTACTGTTACAGAAAAGGAACGATATGATATGTTTTCAAACTACTTCAAACAAATCATAAAAGATCCGCAAAAGATAATCTTGTTCAATTTAGATGGAATTTTTGAAATTTTTTTGAGTCTTAAACTAGATCAACAAGGTATTCTGATAAAATCAATCAAAAATACTTATGATAGTTTAGATGAGGAATCTAGAAGAAGAATGATTCTTCTAACTCCAGGTAATTCAAAAAAGCTTTTTGGATTTTAGGCTTGCTTTTCTTCAGGATTTCTATTATCCTCGTTTGAATAATCTACATAATCTCCCTCTGGAGTAATTATACCAGCAAAGATCTTTTCATGCTTTCTCACTACTTTCCTGTGATCTGCCAAAGACATATCAAGATGCATTTCATTCATTACCATTATTCTCATTTCTTTCCATTCCTCCCAACATTTGTTACATAATGGATACTTTTCAGCTTGTGGTTCTAGCTGTTCAGAATCGGGGATTTCTGCTTTACATTTAGTACAAATTCTTGACATTAGAAATATCTGAAAAATCTTTCAATTTATCTCTTATTGGTAAATACAGTAATAGTCATGTATAGTAAAAGTGATATGAAAATTAAGTGTCCAAAATGTAAAGAAATTGCTGAATTAACGCCAGATTTTTCATTTGTTACATGTACAAAATGTGATTTTGATGTGACTTATGGAGAATATGTAAAATTTATTGCACATAACGATTTAGCATACTCTGACATTTTAGGTGATTACACAGGAAGTACTGAAGGTGAAACTGCTGGTACACTGGATGATTGGGACGATTAGTCTATAAGACTTAATTAATTTCAAAAAAAGAGTTTTTGCAGATTGGAATTATTTCTTGAAGGTATTTTGAACTTAATTGGGTTCATAGTTGGATTAATTATAGGTGGCTTTTCATATGTTGGCTACAAAAATACTGGAAGTCCAGTATTATTTAGATTAACAATTGCATTTTTTGCAATAGGAATAGGTTTTGGAATAATTTGGTCTGCATATATTACAAATGAAATATTTTTTGAAGAAGAAAAAATTAATCGTGGTATTCAGGCATTAGGATTAGGTATACAAACAATTGGTTATTTTTTTATTGCATTTTCTCATACAATAAAATCATTTTTTCCAAAATCACGTTATTTTAGATCAGTAGGAATTTTACCATTATTTTTCTTATCGGTTATGAACATAGAACACATCATTAGAGCATTCTCCTTTATTTTATTAGTTTATGGTGCAATTGAAACAATTGTTTCATACATAGAGGGAAAACAAAAAGGTACATTAGCTGTTGGTGTAGGATTAGCACTACTAGCATTTGGAGAATTTATTGCATGGTATTCACTAATATTTCCAGAAACAGTACTTTATTCAATATCAATAATAATTAAAATCTCTGGATTACTGTCATTATTTATTCCAATTTCAAAATTACCACTCAAGAAAATAAAATTTGATGATGATCTTGATCAAGAATAGTTCTATAATTCATGCGTAAAAGAAAATATCTTTAGAAAGTCAAAATCTTTTACGTAAAAAGTTTAGAGGATATTCATAACAAGATCATATACTTTAGATTTTAGCTTGTTATAGATGGTAACTTATAGAACTAAAATAGAAATTATTGGAGATATTTTAGTATCTGCACAAGAAAAAACCATGGAACAAGATGGTGCTTCAATAATGCATTTAATCAGAAATGTAAATATTTCACATACTAGACTTTCTAAGATTCTAAGTAATTTAGTTTCACAGGGATTACTAGAACAAGTAAATTCTGATCGAGCCTACAAATATAGAATTAGTGTTGTGGGCAAAGACTTTCTTGGTGAATACAAGAAATTTAACAAGTTTACAAGTGATTTTGGCTTGACGATTTAACCAGTAATTCAATAACATAATAATTATTAAAAATATACAAAATACATGAAAAAAGTCTCATGTGATTATAATGGATTAAAAATTGCCTTAGAATCAATTAGAAATGGTGGTGTGCTAATATTTCCTACAGACACAGTTTACGGAATAGGCTGCGACCCCTATAACAAAGAGGCTGTAAATAGAGTATATACAATCAAAAAACGTAACAAAACAAAAGGAGTTCCAATTTTAGGTTATTCAAAAGCTGATTTAGAAAAAATTGTTGTGTTTGATGAAACTACAAAAAAAATTGCTAAGAAATTTTGGCCAGGACAATTAACAATAATTTTACCAGTTAAAGATAAAAAATTGAAAGAATCAATGGATGCGACTGATAAAATTGCAGTAAGAGTACCAGACAATAAATGCATTTTATCACTTCTTAAACAATGTAAATTAATAATTGGAACTAGTGCAAATCTATCTACAGAAAATTCATTTGTAGAACCTGATCTATGTGCCAAATCAATAACAGGATATGATATATTTCTAGATGGTGGAACACTTGAAAGTCTAGGTGAGTCTACTATTATTGAGATAGTAAATAAAGAAATTAAAATCTTAAGGAAAGGAGTTATTTCTCAAGAGGAATTATTTTCTTTAGTTTGAATTTACTAATCACATGTCAAAGGAATCTAGAAGAACAAACAATTGATGAAATACGTAATCTTTTAGATGAATTTGGTGATTCTAATCCAAAAATATCTAAAACAGAATTTTCAGGCATAATTCAAGTAAATACCATAATTGATACTATTGAGGTTATAACAAAAATTAGGGAAAAAATTTCTGAAGAACCATGGTTAATTAGATTTTGTTCTAGACTTATTCCGATTCAGAAAGAATGTGAATCTAATCTCAATGTGATAAGAAATGAAATTGCGAAGATGATTTTTTGTATAAATAAAGATCAGACCTATAGAATAACCATAGAAAAAAGAAATTCACAAATGAAATCTCAAGAAATAGTTACACATATTGCAGATTTAATTCCAAATAAGGTATCCTTAGAATATCCAGATTGGGAAATTGTAATTCAGATAATGGGAAAAATAACTGGAATTGGAATTGTTCCAAAAAATTCTATTTTAAGTGTAAATCGTGAAAAACGTTTAGACTCATGTTAGTATAGAAGATTTTTCTACAAGTAAATCTTCCAGTGGGGAATTAGAATCAATTGAATTAATATGTTTTTTAGAAATATGAAAATAATTTTTTAGGAAACGAGAATTATCAACTCTTAAAGGAATTTTACTAATATTATTATTAATATCTGCATACAATTTTTCTAATAGACTTTTTTTACCAACTGCAATTAAACAAAAACTAGTTTTTGGATTTAACCCCGCATTTTCAATAGCATAATTAATCTGTGTAGTTCCTGCAAATCGCAACAGAATGTCTGTTTCTAATTTTTTTGAGAGCATAGTTTTTTCTCTTTTTGCTAAAAGTGATAGAGAAATTATTTTTTTGATATGTGATTTATTAAGTAAGAATTTTGATGAAATTGCTTGAATTATTAAATTTGGAAATTTTTTTCTTAATTTATTTAGTGATATATTATCAAAGATGTAAGTTTTTTTCATTTCAAATATTTCAATATTGTTAGAAAATATTTTTAGTTGTATCCTTGAGAATGTTCCACCATGAATTATTGGAATTATGTTAATTACATCATTATCATTTAGGATTGTGTCATAACCATTAAGGGCTGAAGAATCAATCTCATTTACTGCAATCAATAAATTTTTTCCGTCAAAAGATGTAGTATTTTCTGGTTTAGTACTAATTAGATAGTCAATTAATTGTTTAACTGTCAGATTACTCCTATCTAATATGATTTCATCAATATCAAATGATTTTCTTGCACCACCAGTAAATTTTACAGTAATCATAAAAATCGTTAAATTACTTCAAATAATTATTTTTTGATTTATGATTATTCTGATTTCTCTGCATCATTAAGAATTTCTTCAGCTAAGGTTTTCTCTGGTTCTGATGCTGGTTCTGATGCTGGTTCTGATGCTGGTTCTGATGCTGGTTCTTGGGTTATTTTTGGAGATGTCTTTTCATCCACTTTATTTCTCTCTAAGAATTCTTTTTCATCATCAATTATCTTTTGTTTATGTGCCTGAAATTTTTGTTCTCTGAGAAGAATTTTTGTTATATATCCTGCAATTTCATTTTTTAGACTCTTAGAACGTACAATTGTAATTTCGTTTAGACGTTTCTTATTCTCAGTAAAATCTACACCAAAACTATCTTTGTATTGCGACAAGATTTCAGTTGAAAGTCGTTTTATTCTATCCACTAAAACAGAACTTTCTAGGTTTTTTATATATGTACCATTTTAGATTAAAACTCAATTAAGATATCTTTGTGAATTTTCTTCAAGAATTTGCACTACTTCATCATAACTCATATTCAATATTCTTGAGGCACAGAATACTACACTAGGCAGAAATAAGATTTGAGCTGTTTTATGCCCAAAACATCGAGAAAATCTAACAGGTCCATCAGTCTCTACTAAAATTTTATCTTGTTGTGTGTTTGCTAGAAGTGTTTGTTTATCATTAGCATATACAAGTAAAGGACCATATGATACATAAAATCCAAAATCCATTGCCTTTTTTAGTTGTTTTTTACTTCCATCAAACCAATGGAGTAACACATTTTTTATTTTAAACGATGATAAAATATCAAAGATATCATCAAGAGTCTTTCTTGAGTGTATTGAAACAGGTTTTTGAAATTTTTCTGCTAAAGATAGTTGATTTGAAAATACCTGCTTTTGTGTTTCCCATTCATGTTCAGAGTTAATGTATGTTCTATCAAGACCGATTTCCCCAATACCACTGATCTTACTTTGATTTTCTTTAATCATTTCAAAAACAGGAGTTGGATTATCTTGAGCCTTTTCAGGATGGACCCCAAGAAATGGTAAAATGTTTTCTGATTGCTCACTTAATTTCATTGTATTTTGGCAAGTATCAAGATCCATTGATACGCAACAACCCTTGATATGTTGCTTATTCATAGATTCTATAATTAAAGGTAAATCAGATTCATATTCAGGATCTGAAAGATGTATGTGGGCATCAAAAAGCCAATTCATACTTGAAATTATTTTCACTTACTAAATAGTCTGTACAAATCTATGCAAAAGTGAGATTTTTTTACTCAAAGTGTTTTATCCTCATATTTTTTATTATTAGATATGAAATCTTCAGAACTTGGTCTATCGTCAATGTACAGAATTTTAAAAAAATCAGGTGCTGAGAGAGTAAGCGATGAATCAGCTGATGAACTGAGAAGAGTTGTGGAAGAAATTGCGCAAGAAATTGCTAAAAATGCAGTTGAAATGTCAAAGCACGCAGGAAGGAAGACTGTAAAGGCTGAAGACGTAAAACTTGCGTCAAAAACATCCTCAAAGTTTTAGATGTAAAGAGTTTAATTGTAAATATTCGTTTTTTAAATTGCGGTGACGTGGCAGAGCGGTTATGCGTGAGCCTGCAAAGCTTATCTAAAGGGGTTCGACTCCCTTCGTCACCTTTCAACTTTTATCATTCCATTCATCCATGGATGCAAAGTACAATAGTATGAATAAACTCCAGGCTCAGTAAACGTATAAGAAAATTTTTCATCAGGATCAATATGTCCACTGTCAAATAATCCGTCTGGATTTTCCTGTTGACCACTAGTTACACTATGAAATGCAGAATCCTCATTAATCCAGTATACAGTTTCATCAATTTTTGCGACATAGTATGATGGCACATAACACTCATCGTTTGGACCACAATCAGGGCGAGCAGATTTTATTGGCATTATAATCATGTTTTCAATTTCTTCAACAATTTCAACTTCAGGTGTTTGTTCTGGAATATACTCAAGGTTTACCTGTGAGATACCAATTATTATCACAACAATAATTATTGAAGGAATAATTGCAATTTTTTTATTCATTCTTTTCGTTTTACATATTTCTTTATGTTTCTTGGTTATCCTATAATGACCATATACTTCTAAAGCAAAAGTAATGCAAAAAAACAAAAATGCCACCTAAAGGAGCGAATCTCTTAGAATATAGTGAAGAGGGACGCAATATTCTCTCAAAATTTTCTAATCCACCATTAGAAGGATTTGCTATGCATGCAGTAAATGCAAGCATTAGTGAATTTATGAAAAATTCAACTACTACAGTTGAAAAAGGTCGTGATTATCTTTTGTGGCACTTGATAAATGTTGAAGGGGTTTTAGAAGATTCTGCAGAAAATGCCATAATTGATGGTGGATATGATGAAGGTATAGATGCGTATCTATTAGATTCTGACGAAAAAAAGATTAGACTATTCCAGTCAAAATTCGGTTCTTCTCATTCAATAGGTGAAATAGATCAATTCGTTCAAGATGTAATACGACTAAAAGAAAAAGAACAATCTAAAGTAAAACGTGATGAATTACAATATCTCTGGAAAATTCTTAATGACAAGAAAATAAAGTTAGAACTAGTATACATAACAGATCAATTTGTAGATGATTATCAAAATGATAAAGTTAGGGTTATGGGTAGACAGCAGGTATATGAGACACTATGGGAACGTGTCAAAAAACCTGCCAAAGGTCATAACGCTAGTCTTAAAATTCTAAAACAACCACTTGAACACAAAAACTGCAAAATCTGTGTGGTATCAGCTTTTGATTTAGCAGAATTGGTAGAAAAAAATGAACATTATATTTTTGAATCAAATATTAGAAAACATCTAGGTGGAAAAGGTTCGATAAATAAGAAAATTTCAAAGACATTAGAAAATGATCCACATAACTTCTTTGAATGGAATAATGGAATTACAGTTACTGTAGATGATGTTTCAATTAAAAACAATGAATTATTCTTAAAAGGTGCGCAGATAGTTAATGGGGCACAAACTTCTAAAAGTATTCTAGATAAGAAAAAGAAAGCAAATAATGTGGATGCTGAAGTCTTAGTCACTGTAATTAAAACTAAAGATGAAGAACATCAAAGAAAGATTACAAAGTATAGAAATTCTCAAAATGCAGTTAAAGGAAAGGATTATGTCTCATTGCAGGATTATTTTGTCTCTATCCATCACATGCTTGCAAGATTCAATTATTGTTTTGAACATCAACAGGGTTTATGGTTAAATCTTACACCATCTGAGAAAGTCAAATTTCAAGGTGATGAGATATTTAACAAATATCTTCCAGAAGTGAAAGATAGATCTAGAATCAAAGATGATTCAGCTATTGCATCATTTGTATCATATTTTATTCAAAAACCAAATGAAGTCTACGGTGGAATTTCAAAATATCTTCCAAATGGGTCAAAATATGAAACTGTGTTTAATGATGAGTTAGAATGTGATTACAGATATTTCCTATTTCCACATTTAATTCGTGAATTTGCTAAAGATCAATTAGGATATGACAGAAAAAGCACCCAAAATAAAAACAAAAGATATGCTCAAAGTCTATTTGTTGCTGTAACTGCAAGAGTTATTCACAAAAATATACTTGGAAAAAATGATGATTTCAAAAATGATATTGTAGAATTAGAGAAGATTATTCAGAATTTTGGATTATGTGAAAAGATTTTGAGAGTGACAGACAGAGTAGTAACCAAATTCCTAGAAGACTCTGCAGTTGAGTCAAAAATTGAAGAATCCAATACTGCTCATAATTTCTTTTCAAATAATGTATATGGTAATGAAATGCTAAAAATTATTGATAGAAAAATTAGTCAAGAGCAAAACGAAATAGATTATATCAAAAAAACAATTTCTGGTATCTAAAAATTCAAAATGGTAACAATCCGGCCAGTGTAAAATCTTGCAGGAGGTTACATTGGCCAGACCATTACCGATCAGCATACAAAATAGTAGTATTTAACATAATTTTCTGCTACAAATCATTTTATATTCAAATTATATTTGAAATTTAAATGGCTGGGAAATGTATCGTATGTGAAAAAGATATTGGCAGCATAACTTATGTTCCAATGGATGAATGGAAAATTAAAGGGAATCTTTGCAGTAAGTGTTATTCACAAAAAATTGAGGAGCATTATCCAGGTAAACATATTAGAACAAATAGACTAGAAGACTTTGAATAATTTTTATGAAATTATTATTCTTTATTATATTTATGACGGTTAAAACAATTCCAAGCTAATGAATCATCTTTAACCTCTTTCTCACTAAGAAATTTAAAATTAGTAACAACTTTTTTCTTTTTTAGTAGATTAACTTGAAAACTCTCATATTTTTTACACTTACATTCTTCGTATAGGCAATCATTATTTTGTTCATCATCATGATCATCTTTTCTATGCCCACAGTTACATAATTCATCATTTTTTACATCACCAAAGAATTTTTTGCTATAAACTGCAAATCTTATAATAGCACTACCATGATGTCCTTTCTTAAATCGATCATAATTGTCTGATATTGGTAAAATTTTGTAGAAATATTTGTTAGTTGAAGGTTTTCTGGAATCAGCACCTATGATGAACCAATAATCATCTCCTGTTTCTACAAATCTAACCTTGATCGTATGATCATTCCACCAATGCACAGTTTCTAACCAAAGATTTGATGCTTTTTTCCTTTCAGGAAAC
Organism: Candidatus Nitrosopelagicus sp.; assembly: GCA_028345295.1. Classification (GTDB taxonomy): domain Archaea; phylum Thermoproteota; class Nitrososphaeria; order Nitrososphaerales; family Nitrosopumilaceae; genus Nitrosopelagicus. The sequence goes on from JAOMDA010000001.1 coordinate 28,733, forward strand.
ATTAGTGCAATATTCATCCTTACATCAAAATATCTATATGCTACACCTAAGAAATCTTCATACCAAATGATCGATGTATTTTCAGACACGTCACAATGAGAATTTACTGGATATTTATCTCATATCAGATAAAACCAAGCAATACTATTATATCACATAGTTAGATGTTAGTCAATATGGGATACAGAACTGGAATGCAAATAGTTGCTGACATGCTGTATATTACTGAGCAAACCGGTCAAGAGGGTATCAAAACAACAACACTTCTGACAAAAGCTAATCTTTCACATTCTAGATTAGAAAAATTTGTAAAAAATCTTACTGGTGCAGGTCTTATGAACAAAATCGATTTTGATGGTAAAAACGTGTTTGTCATAACCCCAAAAGGAAAACAGTATCTGGAATCTTACAAGAGATTTTCTGATCTTGCAGGTTCTTTTGGTTTAGAATTATAATTTTATTTCTTAAACCTTCTTCGTCTTCTTTCACGCCTAAGCTCTTGTTGTTTTTTTCTATTTTGGTAAGAACCGTATATAATTACAACAATAGCCCCAGCTACAGAAGCCCAAAATAAAGGATAAATTGGCTGTTCACGCAACCCCCCATCAAGTGGAGATAAGAATGCAATTGCCATAGTAACAAGCATCATAGCTAAAACAATTGAGAGATATTTACCCATAATTAATCTAAATCGTTAAATCATTTATCTTTTTTACTCTAGTCAGCCATGATAAAAAAGCTAGAACTTATAGGATTTGCCTTAGTAGGAGGAATGATCTACGCGTTTCTAGGATTAATGGCACAAGGAGATCCTATGGGTCAATATATTTTTTGGTCATGTGCAGTTGGGACCTTAGGAATAATTTTGTATCGTAAACAAAAAAGAAAGAAACAAGAATCTGACGATAATCAAACATGAAAGGATTGCAATAGATCAACAGCTCAATCAAAACTACACCGACAGATCTATAAAGGACTAAACAAGGAATTTATTGTTACATTGACAGAAGAAGAAAATAATTGGTGGAAAGGTCTTGGAGAAGAACTTCAAGAAGATATTGAAACTTTTGTGGATGAAACTTCCTAACACGTAAAATAATTCTTGTAAAAATTTTAAGCCTCGAATGGGATTCGATCCCACGACCTAACGCTTACGAGGCGTTCGCTCTACCAGGCTGAGCTATCGAGGCACGAACGATTTGCAGTCAGAGTTTATAAAAAGCCTTTGTGACTTTTAATAGTGAAAATATCGATATCTGGACTTAGAGGAATTTTTGGAAATGATTTAGAGCCAAAAGACGTTTTGCGATTTACAACAAATTTCTCTTCACTAATCAAATCGGGAAAATGTGTAATTGGAAGAGACACTAGGTTATCAGGAGAAATAATTATGAATTATGTAGCTGCTGCATTAATGCAATCTGGAATACAAGTATACAATCTAGGAATTGTTCCAACTCCAGTTGTGTTTAAAGAAGCAAGAAAATATGGTTCTGGAATAATAATCACATCATCCCACAATCCACTTGAATGGAATGGCCTCAAATTTATTTTAGAAGGGAGAGGGATTAATGAAAAAGAATTAGAAGTAATTAGTAATGATCAGAAAAGACATGCTTCAACTATAGGTAATGAATCATTTGTTGAGTCAGATTATATTTCAGAATCTACTAAGATTATAGGAGATGTCAAAGGTAATCCAAAAGTAACCATTGATGTTGGTGGTGGTGCTGCAAAAAAATTTGCAAAAACATTACTAGAACGTATAGGTTGTCAAGTAAATACAATAAATGAAAACTTACTTACTTCATCACGAGGACCAGATCCTACAGTAGAAACTCTTGATGAATTGATTAAAAATACAAAAGATATTGGTTTTGCATTTGATTTGGACTCTGATAGGGTTATAATTGTAAAAGATGGTAAAAAAAAATCTCCTGATATCACACTAAGTATGGGTGTGGTAAAATCAATGCAATTAGGATACAAGAAATTCGTACTTAGTACTGATAGTAGTATAGGTATTGAAAAATATATCATAAAAAATGGAGGAACCGTTTGGAGATCACGAGTTGGAGAAGCAAATGTAATCCAAACAATGTTAGAAAAAAATGCTGATGCTGGAGGTGAAGGCAGTAGTGGTGGATTCATTTTGCCAGAACATAATTTCTGTAGAGACGGTCTTTTAACATCCGGATTAATTGCTACTATGCTTGATCAGAATTTCAATGAACATCTAAATTATTTTGAACAATACAAACAATCAAGGAAAAAAATCTCATTCCCAACAAAACTTCATGATAAAATAATAGAGAAACTAGAAAGTAAATTACATAATAAATATGAAATAGAGTCAATTGATGGTATAAAATTAAAAATAGATGAAAATAGTTGGGCATTGATTAGAAAATCAAATACTGAGGATATTATTAGAATATCCATAGAATCAAATGATGAATCAAAGATAACTAGTTTACAAAACAATATTATAGAATTATTAAATGAGAGCTATGAAGAAATTAAGTGAAAGACAAATTATTAGATACTTTCAAAAACAAAATTTAAAAAAATTTGTTGCTGAAGATGTAGAAATTTTTTTATCTGGAAAAACAAAAGTTGCGACTAGTATAGATACACTAGTCCAAAGCACAGACATCCCACCAAAAAGTGATTTTTCTGATATTGCTAGAAAGAGTATTGTATCAAGTGTTAGTGATTTTGCATCAAAAGGAATAATTCCAAAATTTTGTATTGTTTCAATTACATTTCCAAAAAATATTTCAAGAAAACAAGTAGCAAAACTATCAACTGGATTCACTAAAGCGTGTAATGAATTCAATCTGAAATTATTAGGAGGTGATACTAATGAAGGAAAAGAGATTATAATTCATTCAGTTTTGTTTGGAACACCAGACAAAGTTATTCCTAGAAATGGTGCAAAAATTGGTGATGTGATTATAACAACAGGTGCCTTTGGATATCAATCTGCGGCATTGGATATAATGAATAAAAAGAGAATTACAACAAAAAAGTTCCTTGCTAAATCTAAAAAATTATTTTTTAGACCTATTCCACGCTTAGAATTTGGTTATTCTGCTAGAAATATACTCTCATCATCAATGGATTCTAGTGATGGGCTTTCAACATGCTTAAATGAATTATCAAATCAGAGTAGAAAGCAATTTGTTATCACAAAACTTCCAGTGAATTCAGATTTGGTTGATTTTACAACAAAAAATAAGATTAATCTTTCAAATCTTGTTTTTAATGGTGGGGAAGAATTTGAACTTGTATGTACAGTTTCAGTAAAAAATTTGCCAAAAATTTACAAAATTGCAAAAAGGAAAAAGATCAAATTATTTGAAATTGGATATGTTACAAGAGGTAAAAATGTGGTTTCTGAAAGTAATGAGAAGCGTTTTACTATTCATGATAAAGGATGGAAACACTTTCAAAATTGATGTAAAGTAAAATTTCATTATTCTAAATCTATTCTTTTATAAAGCCATTAATTTGTGGATTTTCATTGTCTGAAACAGAAGCACAGGAAGTAATAGAAGCTGAAAAAGTTGAAGAGGTTTCTCAAGTAGAGGAAACATCAACTGAGGCAGAAACTAAAACTGAGGTAGAAACTAAAACTGAGGCAGAAACTAAAACTGAGGCAGAAACTAAAACTGAAGTAAAACCTACAGAAAAAACTGAAATACAGTCAGAGCCAAAAACAAAAGTGCAAGATAAATGGGGAATTGCACATATTTACAGTAGTTACAATAATACAATTATTCATATTACAGATCTTACTGGTGGTGAAACAATTGCAATTAGTTCTGGAGGTCATCATGTTAATGCAGATAGATATGAATCGTCACCATTTGCAGCTATGAAAGCAGCTAACGTTGTTGTAGAAGCTGCAAAAATTAAAGGATTCACAGGATTGCATATAAGAGTAAGAGCAGTTGGAGGTGTTGGTTCTAGAGTTCCAGGACCTGGTGCACAAGCTGCAATTAGAGCACTAGCAAGAGGGGGATTTAGGATAGGTAAAATTGATGATGTCACACCAATTCCTCATGATACTACAAGAAAGAAAGGCGGAAAACGCGGTAGAAGAGTCTAGATTACTTGATCAACAAATTTTACTCTAATTTTACATCCTTGTGATTCAAGAAAATTACTCATAAAATTTCCAAATTTCTCGTCTGGTTTGTTTCCTTTTGTTTTTTTAATCACGTCATTAAATTCTTGTGATATTACATTATAGAGATTTGAATTAATAGCAATTGAAAAAAATGTCCAACCAAATTTTGATATTGGTTCACTAACTGCATAACCATCAGAAATTTTACAAAGTTTCTGAAGACTATTCATTATGTCTATAACTAATATTTGATCTTCAACAAATTTAGTTGTACTAAATTCAAGAACATACACCATTATACTTCTTCGTCCTCAGAATTACTTTTCTCTTCTGTGTTAACAAATTTTTCGGAAATTGAAACAAATTTACCATCTTTTTCAACATTGATTTTATTATCCATTCTAACACGAATTCCTACTGAACGAAATAATGTCAATAATTTTCCACCATCTAATACTTCGTCTATTTCTCCAGATATAATTAATTCCGCTAATTTTTCTTCGACAATTCTTGTTTCATTAGGAAATTGTGATTCTGCATTCGTTAGTACCTCTAGACCTCTATGACCAAGTTTTTGTATGATTTTCTCTCTGGGTGTAACACTATTTTTATCATTATTAGATTCATTTTTTTCTCCTTGCTCATTTTCTTGTTCTGCAAGATTTTTCTGCATTTCAGCTAAACGCTTTGCTTTCAAAATCTCTAATTCTCTATCGTCTTCTGTCATCCTTTAATCACACCAATTGGAACTAATTTTGCTACTTTAGTGGCTATTCCTAGTTCATGTGAAACATTTACTACTGCATCAACATTTTTGTAAGCTTCTGGTGTTTCTTCAACCACACCGTCACGTGTTAACGATTTGATAAAAATTCCTTTTTCGTTTAGGGATTTTTTTACTTGCTCTTCTGTAAAATTTCTCCTTGCTTTTGAACGTGACATCATTCTGCCAGCTCCATGTGCAGTGGAACCAAAACTTTTAGTCATAGAATTTTCTTTTCCAAGCAAAATCCAACTTCCAGTTCCCATCGAACCTGGGACCAGAACTGGTTGACCCAGATCTCGATATTTGCTTGGAACTTCATCAAGATTTGAAGGAAATGCTCTAGTTGCACCTTTTCGATGAACCACAACTGATTTATTTTTACCATCTATTTTATGATTCTCAACTTTAGCAATGTTATGTGCAACATCATATACCAATTTCATATCAAGATCAGATTCTGTCTGATTAAACACTCGTTCAAATGATTTTCTTGTCCAATGTGTAATCATTTGTCTATTACTCCATGCAAAATTTAATGCTGCAAACATTGCTGCTCTGTATGATTCTCCCTCATCAGATCTGTTTGGAACACAAGCTAACTCTCTATCAGCCAAGTTAATATTATATTTTTTCTGGGCCTGCTCTGATATTCTAAGATAATCACTACAAACTTGATGACCAAATCCTCTAGAGCCACAATGAATTAATACTGTAACATTACCTTTTTCAATTCCCATTCTTTTTGCTGCTTCCTCATCATGAATCTCTTCAACTCGTTGAACCTCCAGAAAGTGATTTCCAGAACCAAGACTACCAAGTTGTGGTGCACCACGTTTTCTTGCTTTATCAGAAACTTTGTTAGGATCAGCATTTGCCATTTGTCCATTCTCTTCACAAACATCAGCGTCATCATTAGAACCATAACCATGCTCAATTGCCCACCTTACACCCCTAACCAAAACCTCATCAAGTTCTGATTGATTTAATCTAACAGCACCTTTAGAACCAACTCCTGATGGTATTGATTTGAAAAGATCATTAACTAATTCACCAAGCTTTGGCCTTACATTTTCTTCAGTAAGATTTGTTCGTAAAAGTCTTACACCACAATTAATATCATAGCCAACACCTCCAGGACTAATCATTCCTTCTTCTGCATCCATTGCTGCAACACCACCAACAGGAAAGCCATAACCTTCATGCCCATCAGGTAATACTACAGAATGTTGTTGTATACCAGGTAAAGTTGCAACATTAATTGCTTGTTTAATTGTTCTATCAGTCATCATTTTTTCTATTAAGGTTTCATCAGCATAGATAGTTACAGGAACTCTCATTCCAAGAGAGGAATCAGCTTCTATTTGATATTCCATATTACCTATTTTTTTTGGTTTTAAATCAGTCAATTAGATGGACAAAGTTGAGGTAGAGGCAATTTAAATCAAATTCAACCTCTTGAATAAATTAAAATGAAATGATAATATGAATAATTATATGAAAAAAGCAATTGTGCTAGGTGGCTCTAGAGGAATTGGTAAGGCAATTTCAGAATCACTAAAAACACTGGATATCGATGTTGTTGCAACATCTAAGGCTGATATTGATACATCAAATATGGAAAGTGTAAAAAAGTTTTTGCAGACCTATTCCAATACAGATATTCTTGTACTTAATACAGGAGGGCCACCTATTATTGAATTTAAAAAAATTTCCGAAGAAGATTGGAATAATTATCATAATCAGCTATTTCTTGGATTCTGTACCATTCTGCAACAAATTTCAATCAATGATAATGGATACATCTTTGTAATAACATCAAATGTGGTTAAAGAACCAAATTCTAAACTTATCATCTCAAGTGCATATAGAGCCGCATTTTCTAGTGTTTTTAAAATTCTAAGCAAAGAGTTTGCAAAAAGAGAAATTAGTTGTATAAATATCGCACCAGGACCAATCAATACAGATCGAACCAAAGAATTAATTGATAATATAGATGAATTTGTAGATACACTTCCAATGAGACGCTTAGGAAAACCAGAAGAAATTGGAAATTTTGTAAAATCAATTATAGAAAATAATATCAAATATCTTTCAGGCACAATAATTAATTTTGATGGTGCAAACTCGAATTCTCTATTTTAGCTAAACATAGATTTATTTTTGTACAAATTTTAGTAAAAATATTGACAATTCTACCTATAGATAGTGGTCGTTATGGTACAAAAGAAATGCTTGCAATATTTAGTGAGCAAAAAAAGATAGATTATCAGTTAGAAATTGAAGCAGCTGCTGCACTATCACAAAGTGAAATCAAAATAATTTCACGCAATGTTGCAAACGATATTGCAAAAATTGCTAAATCTGGTAAAATCACAAACAAACGAATTAAACAATTAGAGGCAAAAAGTGATCATGATACTGCAGCACTTGTAGAAGCACTAGCAGAAAAATGTAAAAAAGAATCAAGACCATGGATTCATTATGGTTTAACAAGTAATGATCTAGTTGATACAAGTAATTCATTACAAATGAGAGATGCTTTAAGAATAATTCAACCAAAAGTTTCTAAATTATCGCTAATTCTTGCAAAGAATGCTGTAAAATACAAAAATGTTCCAGCAGTTGGAAGAACCCATGGACAACATGCTAGTATCATATCTTTTGGACTGAAGTTTGCAAATTGGGCTGCTGAAATGTCTACACATTTAGAAAGATTAGACGAAATAAAAAAACGAATTCTAATATGTAAAACACTTGGTGTTGTTGGAACTGGTTCTTTGATGGGCAAAAATGCAGTAAAAGTTCAAGAGAATGTATCAAAGAAACTTGGACTTTTTGCAGCAAAAGTAACTACACAAGTTATCCCTAGAGAAAGATATGCAGAGTATGTATTTCATTTATCACTTTTAGGTGCAACTTTAGAAAAAATTGCTATAGAAATTAGAAATTTACAGAGAACCGAGATTAGTGAAGTTGCCGAATATTTCAAAAAAGGTCAAATGGGTAGTAGTGCAGTACCTGTTAAAAGAAATCCAATTAAAAGTGAAAGAATATCTTCATTATCAAAAATTCTAAGAAGCCAAGTTAGTACATCGTTTGAAAATATTCCTTTGTGGCATGAAAGAGATCTATCAAATTCTGCAAATGAAAGATTTGTTATTCCTATGACATCAATTCTTCTTGATGAAATGTTAGAAACTATGATTCGTGTTGTCGAAAATCTGCATGTTAATACAAAACGAATTAAAGATAATCTTAACATTACAAAAGGTCAGATTTTTGCTGAGTTTGTTTTAGAGGCACTAATTAAGAAAGGTATACCAAGATTCAAGGCATATCGGGATGTACAGAGAGTTGCATTTGACGCACATAAAAAAGAAATTAACTATATTGATGCATTGCTAAACGATAAAGCTATTTCCTCTGTTCTTTCAAATAAAGAAATAAAATCAATCTTCATTGCAGAAAATCATCTTGGAGCATCACTCACAATTATTAATAATGTAAACAAACATGTCAAATTATATTCTAAGAAGTTTTCCTAGATTTTAATAGTGATTTGTGAATCTGAGTTCCATACTGCAGTGCTTTTTTCTGTTTATATGCAGAAATTCTAGGTACTTTACATTCTATTGCAAGTTCACGTATAACATGCTTACGTAGTAAATCATCAGGACCATGTATTTTTTTACTTATTGGAATTGTTTTTGCATGATCTATGAAGGAATCAGTTAACAGTGGTTGAACAATAGTAACTCCAAACTCTGAAGACACATTGTTTACTGCAATCATCATATCCTTTTCATTTTTTAATTTTAAATCCATCATTTTTTGAACTTCATTCTCATTAATACTAATGGCTTCACGATATGAATTATAACCACAAAATAATTCATCAATTCCATTTGCAGTTATAACTGTAGAAATACCTAAACTTTTTGCTAATTTTGATACATAATAAAATGCAATAGAATTTTCATTCCAAGATAGATTATCTGTTTTAATTATATCCTGAATTTTTTCACTTGTCTCTTGAAAAGATTTAGGTTCTATTTCTAAAATATTATGTTTGAATTTTAAAATTTCATTAACTTCTTTTGCAAAATTAATGTCATGTGAATCATGAAAACCAATTGTGAGAAGATGTATATCGTATCCTGCATCATGTAATAGTTTTGCAACAAGAGTACTGTCTACTCCTCCTGAAAAGGCAACACCAACAGAATTATCTAATATACTAGTTTTGATAGCACGCTGAATTTCAGCAAGTAATTGATTCATAGTTTTGGAAACTGAATTGCATAATTTATTATTGTTCATAGATATCCACAGAACATGGAAAAACTTTCAGATGGAGAGGTTCAAGAGAATCTAAAAAAATTGAATGGTTGGACTGTTGTAAACGGTAAATTACACAAAGAGATTGAATTTGCCGGTTTTAATGAGGCATGGCAGTTTATGACAATTGCAGTTACAAAGATTGAAAAGATGAATCATCACCCAGAGTGGTTTAATGTCTATAACAAACTTGTAATTGATCTTATGACACATGATGCAGGCGGAATTACTGAAAATGATATCAATCTTGCAAAATACCTAGATAAGATACCAGTTATTCCATCACTTTAGAGATTTATAGACAAAGATCAAAGTTTTAGATATGGAACCAAAGATTAGTGAAAAAGCATGGGAACCAGTTCTTGAAGAAAAAATTTTAAAAAAATGGCAAGATACAGGGATAAATGATTTTGTAATTCAAGATTCTAATTATACAATAGATACACCCCCACCTTATCCTTCAGGGAGACCATGGCATATTGGTGCAGCATCACATTATGCTCAGATAGATATGATTGCAAGAACTGCAAGAATGTCTGGAAAAAATGTGTATTTCCCAATAGGCATTGATAGAAATGGATTACCTGTTGAGCTGTACACAGAAAAAAAACACAATATAAGAATGCGCGAAACTGAAAGAGGAGAGTTTCTTGAGTTATGTAAAAATGCATTAGATGATTTGGAAGATGAAATGATTCAGATAATGAAAAGTCTTGGAATAAGTGGTGATTTCAAAAATTATTACAGAACAGACAGTGAGGAGTATAGGAAATTTACACAGTCTACGTTCATTGAACTTTGGAAAAAAGGAATTATCTATCTTGCAACAAGACCAAATAACTATGATTGGGTATCTGGAACAACAATTGCAGATGCTGAAATTGTATATGATGAAATTCCAACTAAATTAGTTTACATGAAATTTTTCATTAAAGATACATCTGACAAAATTATCATTGCCAGTACTAGACCTGAATTACTTTGTGCATGTAAAACAGTAATTGTACATCCAGAGGATTCTAGATATTCAGAATTAATTGGAAAAAAATTGATTGTACCGCTAACAAATAGTGAAGTGGAAATTAAACCTCATCATTCAGCAAAAATGGAATTTGGTTCTGGAGCTGTTATGGTATGTAGTTATGGTGATCAAAACGACGTAGCACTATTTCGTGAATTACAATTAGAGGAAGTAGTGGCAATTGGACTTGATGGTAGAATGACAAAAGATGCAGGAGATTATGAGGGTCTAAAACCAAAACAGGCACGACAAAAGATAATCGAAGATTTGGAAAACGCCGAATTTGTGGAAAAAATAGAAGATATTTCCCATAGAACACCATTATCTGAAAGAAGTAAAACTCCAATTGAGATTATTCCAATGGAAGAATATTACCTGAAGCAAAAAGATTCTGTAGAGAAAATGAAGCACGCTGGGACTCAAATCAAATTCTATCCTGAGATGCATAAACAAATTCTAATGAATTGGCTTGATTCCATTTCTATTGATTGGCCTATTTCAAGAAGAAGATATTATGGAACAGAAATTCCAATTTGGTATTGTAAGAATTGTTCAGAAGCGTTTGTTCCTGAACCTGGAAAATATTATCGACCTTGGAAAGATGAATGCCCTGCTAACAAATGTGAAAAATGTGGTAAGACGGAATTTATTGGTGAAGAAAGAACATTTGATACATGGATGGACTCAAGTGTGTCACCATTATTCATTACAAAATTCAACGTAGATAATGAATTTTTCAAAAAAACATATCCAACAGGAATTAGACCACAGGCAAAAGATATTGTAAGAACTTGGTTATACTATACACTTTTACGATGCGAAGAATTGACAGGTAAGAAACCATGGGCTGAAGCATGGATTATGGGTTATGGATTAGATGAAAAAGGAATGAAGATGAGTAAAAGCAAGGGAAATGCATTAGATCCATTACCTATTATTCAAAAATCAGGTGCCGACACTTTTCGTTTTTGGAGTGCAAGTGAAATCAATCATGGTTATGATTTTAGATGTTCTGAACAAAAAATTGAATCAACAAAAAAATTCCTAAGTAAATTATGGAATGTATCAAGATTTCTTTCTAGTTTTCCAGTAATTAATTCTGCAAATCTTACTAATACTGATAAATGGATACTATCTGAGCTTGATAAATTAATTTTACAATGTAGAGAGGGTTACTCCCAATATAATTTCTTTATACCAGCAATTGCACTAAGAGAATTCACATGGAATATTTTTGCGGCACATTATATTGAGATGGTAAAAGCTAGGGCATATGGAATAGGGTTCCGGGATGAAGAAAGAGATGCTGCAATTTACACTTTACATAAGGTTTTATCAACAATTCTAAAACTTTTAGCACCAATTACACCATTTATTACAGAACATCTGTGGCAAACACTTTACTCAGAAGATAGTATTCACAAAGAAAAAATTCCTGAAACTGAAAATGTAGAAGATTTTTCACAATTTACACAGAATATAATTGAATTTAATTCTAAAGTATGGAATGATAAAAAGGACAAAAATCTATCACTGAAGGATTCAATTGAAATTGGTGTTCCAGAAAATCTACAACAGTTTAAGAAAGATTTAGTGACAATGCATAATTTAAAATCAGATTAAGATTTTGAGTCTTTTACCATTTGCACAAAAGATTTGTGTAAAGAAGTATCTCTTGTTAATTCAGGATGAAATGATGTTGCTATGATATTTCCTTGCTTGACAGATACTATCTTTTCCTCGAATTTTGCCAAAATTTGGACTTCCTTACCTACATCTGAAACAGATGGTGCACGTATGAAAACTCCATTAAACGAAGATATTCCAATTGGATCAAGGGAAATTTCTGCTTCAAATGAGTCTTTTTGTCTTCCAAAAGAATTTCTTTCTATCTTGACATCTAGTAAATCAAGTAATGGTTGTTCAACATCACCAACAATCCTATCTTTAGAGTTTTTTGAAAGTAAAATCATACCTGCGCATATACCAAATACTGGCATTCCAGATTCAATTTTCTCCTTGATTGTTTTTAATGCACCATTGACTAATGACATCTGACCAATCATTGTACTTTCTCCACCTGGAATAATGAGACCGTCTAATTTAGAAATTTGTTCAGCAGTTTTAACTTGACTAACTGCACCATCAATACCTAATTCACTTAATGATGCCATAACTGATAGAAAATTCTCAGTTACATCACCTTGAATTGCCAATACACCAATGTTTAATGTCAAACTGTACCACCGCGTTCTTGCATTTTCAATTCTAGATCTTTAACGTCAAGACCAAGTATTGATTGGCGCTCATCAATCATTTTTTGAGCTTCTTTTACCTTGTCAGGTTCTTCCCAGAATGTTGTTGCAAGAACAACTGCTCTTGCTCTTTCTTTTGCATCTTCTGCTTTGAAAATTCCTGAACCAACAAAAATACCATCACAACCTAATGACATTAAATAAGCAGCGTCTGCTGGGGTTGCAATTCCACCAGCGGCAAAATTTACAACTGGAAGACGACCAATTTTTGCAGTTTCCTCAACAAGACTGTAAGAAACTTTTAGTTCTCTGGCCATTTTCACTAGATCTTGTTTATCACCTGAATCGTAAATACTCTTTATACTGCGAAGTTCATCGTTGACTTTTTTGATATGAGTAATTGCTTCTGCAACATTTCCTGTACCAGGCTCTCCTTTTGTTCTAATCATGGCAGCACCTTCTTCAACACGCCTTAACGCTTCACCAAGTGAACGTGCACCATTAACAAATGGTGTTGTATAATCCCATTTCCAAATATGATGATATTCATCAGCTGGTGTTAATACTTCTGATTCATCAATCATATCTACATTAGTCTCAGCAAGTACATTTGCTTCGTAAACATGACCGATTCTACATTTTGCCATTACAGGTATTGTAACGTTATCCATTATTTCTTGAATGATTCTAATACTTGCCGTCCTTGCTACACCACCTGCTTTTCTTACATCCGATGGTAGTTTATCTAAAACCATAACTGAAACTGCACCTGCTTCTTCAGCAATTAGAGCTTGTTCTACAGTTGTAACATCCATTACAACTCCATTTTTTAACATGTGTGCAAAACCCCGTTTTAATGTAGATGTCCCTCTGGAAATCGAAGTCATTTCGTTTACTTCCTTAATTTCACCTTTAGAATTTGGAATATCACCAGAGAGTGGAATCATATTGATACTATGTTCACTGAATATTTATTCTCTTATACTGTCAAGAATAGATTCAAGTTCAATTTCTACTTCAGTGATAATTGGAGGTATTAATTGGTCTGTAGCCTCCTGTTCAGGCCAAAATAACTGATTGATTTTTTCGTTATATGTTATTTTTACACCATATTTTACAAAATCACTTATTTCATCTTTTATCACAAATGAATCAAAAGGTATTGCCATAAAACCAGTTTCTTTAATCATTGCAATTAATTTTGTTTTTTTATCAGAATCAATCTTGGAGATTTTTTCTGTTGAAGGTGATCCTTCGTTAACCAATGTATATTGTAATTCGCCATCATTTTTTATAACAAGGATTTCAGTTTGCTGTGCACCAAGTCTTTCAGTTATCCCAAATGAGACTGAAGTTAAATGATGTTTTGTAAATTCTATTTCAACAATATCGTTTGGATCAATAGCAGTCATTGGAATCTCAGGATTTGTGAGTGGAAGAATTAAAAGAATTGCAAAAATGATAGGAATTACTCCAACAATTATTAAAATAGGTTTTACCATTCAGTTACAAATTGTCTCGTAGTGCAATAAATCTTGGTAATAGTTAAAATTCAAGCTTGATAATTCATTACTTGTGGGGTCGTAGCCTAGCCTGGTAGGGCGACAGTGACTACGAAGTTCACCGCTAAGGGCTCCAGAGGTTAATTCAAGCTACTGATCAAAAGGATGATGTAAGTTTGGAGCTGTAGTAACCCGTAGGTCGTCGGTTCGATTCCGATCGGCCCCACGTTACATTTTTTTATTTTTTAATACATTTAATGCAGAACCAGCTTTGAACCATTCAATCTGTGATAAATTATACGAGTGTTTTAAAGAAATTTTTTCAGATGTACTGTCAGAGTGATTTAATTCACATTCAAAAGATGATTCTGGTGAAAAATTTTCTAATCCAATAATACTAATTTTATCGTCTTCATTGATTTTTTCATAATCATCTACATTTTCAAATGTTAATGCAAGAACACCTTGTTTTTTTAGATTTGTTTCATGAATTCTTGCAAATGATTTTGCAATTACAAGTACACATTGCAAAAATCTAGGAGTCATTGCAGCATGTTCACGACTACTTCCTTCACCATAATTAGTATCTCCAACTATAACCCAATTGATATTTTGTTTTTTATATTCTCTAGCAATTTGAGCACAGTTTTCTATTTCATTTGTTAACATATTTTTTGCATTTCCAACTTCATCATTAAATGCATTAACTGCACCTAAAAGCAAATTATCACTAAGATTATCAATGTGTCCACGAAGTCTAAGCCAAGACCCAGCTGGAGAAATATGATCAGTAGTACATTTTCCTTTTGCTTTAATTAATAATGATAATTGGGTAAAGTCATTACCGTTCCATGGTTTGAATGGTTCAAGTTTTTGTAATCTATCACTATTTGGATCAATAATTACTTGTACATTCTCTGGATTTTCAGATGGTGGAACATAGATGTCTTCTGCTAAAACAAATCCTTTCTCAGGTACTTCAGGTGCAATTTCTGGAGGGGATAATTTGAATTTTTTTCCATCTTGAGTTTCAAGTGAATCTTCTAATGGATTAAATGATAAACTTCCACCTAGTGCTAAGGCAGTAACTATTTCTGGGCTTGCAATAAAGTTCATTGTATCACGTTTTCCATCATTACGTCCGGGAAAATTACGATTAAATGATGTAACTATAGAATTTTTTTCTCCATCTTTGAGTTCTGGTCTATGCCATTGCCCAATACAAGGTCCACATGCATTTGCCAATACAGTTGCTCCAATTGATTTTAAAGTTTCAATTTGACCATCACGTTCTATTGTTGAACGAATTTGTTCAGAACCAGGAGTAACCAATAAAGGAATTTTTGCTTTTATTCCATGAGATTCAGCTTGTTTTGCTATACTAGATGACCTTGACATGTCTTCATATGATGAATTTGTACAACTACCAATCAGTGCAGCGGATATATCATCTATGTAATCATTACTAATAACATCATCAGAGAATTTTGAGATTGGTCTTGCCAAATCAGGTGTATGCGGTCCAACAATATGTGGTTCAAGTGTAGATAAATCAATTTCAATTACTTTATCGAAATACTCTTCTGGATTATTTTCTATTTCAGAATCAGCTTGTAGTAAATCATTGTATTGATTTGCAAGTTCAGAAATTTTTTCTCTGTTAGTTGATTTAAGATATACTTCCATACGTTTGTCATATGGAAAAATTGAACATGTTGCGCCTATTTCAGCACCCATATTGGTTATTGTTGCTTTACCAGTACAACTAATTGATTCTGTACCAGGCCCAAAATACTCAATAATTGAATTAGTTCCTCCTGACACTGAAAGTTCTCCTGCAACATACAGAATGACATCTTTTGGTGCAGTCCATCCACTCATTTTTCCTTTTAGATAAACACCGATCCTTTTAGGATAAAGTAATTCCCAAGGTATTCCAGCCATTGTTTCAGCTGCATCAACACCACCTACACCAATAGCTATCATACCCAATCCACCAGCATTAGGAGTATGTGAATCAGTACCAATCATTAAACCACCAGGAAATGCATAATTTTCTAAAACGACTTGATGAATTATTCCTGCACCTGGATTCCAGAAACCAGCACCATATTTACTGGATGCTGATTCTAAAAATTTGTAAACTTCATTATTTTCATACATTGCTAATTTAGTATCAGATTTTCCTTCGGTTCTAGCTTGTATGAGATGATCACAATGTACTGTAGTTGGTATTGCTATAGAATCTAAACCTGCTTGCATAAATTGTAACATAACCATTTGACCTGTTACATCTTGAAGTGCTACACGATCTGGTTTTAAGAAAACATAGTTTGTTTTTTCATCTAAATTATTATCAAGAAATTCATCTTCCAAATGACCGGCAAGAATCTTTTCAGTTAAGGTAAGTGGTCTATTAAGTGCAATTCTAAATTTTTTAACATTTTCTTCTAATTTTTTGTAAACTTTTTCGACCATTTCAGGTGTAGTTTCAATTTTTATTTTTACCAATACATTAAGATATAATTTTCAGTTTATAAACCGTAATTCATAAAACAAGACAAAATTTTCGCATACAGTTATAAGACAAAAACAATAATTTGTTATGTTGATTTTATCTCTAAATTGTAATCTAAAAAAAATTCTGGTGTCACTAAAATGGTAAAAAAAGGATTTCCTAGTTTTGGAATGTCACAAGCTGGTGCATATGTTACAGCATTAAAAAATTATAATTTACCTGATTTCATATTAAAACTAGTTGCAAAAGATACTAATTCTGAGCTTTTAGAAAGAGGTAGAATTGATGACAGACTTCAAAGCATGAATGATGATGCACTTGAACTATTAAATAGAATATTTGTTGATTGTGAAGAAGATAAAAAAGGAAAATTTACACAATATAGATTTTTTGCGTATGTTTCTAGTATGTATCACAAATGTGAAATAATAATTAATGAATCAATACCTGGAAAATCTGAGAAAAATCATAAAGTACCTGTTGCAGTAAAAAGTAATGGAATGTATATTGCAATTGCATTCAATAAACCAATAGGAAATTCTGTGAATAAAAAAGACGTAACAAAATTTTATGAAATTGCTGATGATATCAAAAATGGTGATCATGGCACACAGTTGACAGATGCAATTTATGGTTCATCAGTTGGATTCAAAGGTGATGCTCTTGTTGAATTAGAGAATCTTAGTAAATCAAGAAATCAAGATCCTGAAAGTAAATTAGAATTTAAAACTGCAAACTTTGAGAATAGAATATACTTTGTAACAAAGTGTTAGATTACTATTAAAATTATTTTATAGAAAAATTATACAAAACTCGATGTGTCAATAGCTAAAAACTTTGGTTTACCATCTGTTTTTAGAAATGCATCGTCAAATTGTTCAAAAGGTAAATTATTAAAAAGATGTTGTGTCCAGATATCATGAACATCTTCAATATAGCGTTTGTATTTTTTTGATCTTAACATTTCATGACAAATTTCATGTGAAACTACAGTACAATTTTTTTCGGCTAGGAATAATGTATCATTTTGGACTTTAGGTTTTTGCCATAATGCCATACCAAAATTTTCAGAATGAAAACCTTCACATCCAGCACAATCAGTCCATATTGGACGAAAGTGTGTAAGATAAAAGTGATAAATTTCTTTACCACGTTCTCTATGATCCTTTTGTAGAACATGAATATCCAGTTTTTGTAAAATACTACGTGGATGTGTCACCATTTCATCACACTTTATCTCAAAATCTTTAGAAAATTTTTCTTTTATCCAAACCTGAAAGAAATTTGCCATTTGTTTAATATATTCAAACTCTTGTTTTCGTTGATCAAGTTCTTCTTCTTTAATAACGAAAATGAAGTGTAGGAGCATTATGAAGTTATTTTTATGTTTGACCTTCTATTCCCATGAGAGTTAGTGTGGATCTAATCTTCTCTATTTTTCGAATTTTCCAAGTTATTGTTTCACGTAACGCTTCAACCGTAGATGACTCAATTTTTGCTAGAATGTCATAGGCTCCAAATGTTCCATGTACCTCAATAATTCCTTCTAAAGTTTTTAGTTGAGAAATTATTGATTCTTCTGAACCAAGTTCACAGTTTATCAAAACATAAGCTGTTGCCATGGACTAGTTATACAGTCATGGTATATCAATTATCCTATTACAACGAGCTTATTTTTGGGACATCTTTATAATATCATCCCAAATTATTTTTGGAACAGGCATAACTGAAAGCCTAGAAATTCGTAGCAATTCCCAATTTTTGAATTTTTTTTGTTTTTTTATCGTATCAAGTGTTACAGGATTCTTAAATAATTTCTTAAATCTTACATCAACTACTACAAATCGTTCATTTTCTTCTTCTGGATTTGGGTAAGAATCTGATGTTACAGACATTATACCAACCACTTGTCTTTCATCACCTGTATGATAGAAAAATACTAGATCGCCTTTTTTCATATTTCTAATATGTTTTAGTGCAAGATTGTTGTGAACACCATCCCATATTGTTTTCTTATCTTTTTTCAATTGTAAAATATTGTAACCACGTGGTCCACTTGGCTCCTGTTTTGCTAACCAATAATTCATTATATTATACAAAAATAATTAGACAGATATAGATTTAGAATTTTAATAAGTGTCCCCCGGTTCTGACTCACAAAAAATCATTGGAATTAGCCAATGCCTCTTTTTTGCTCTGAAACCGGGGTTGCCCACAATGTGGCATACCTGGGTGAATTAGAAATCATTGTAATCATTACGATCTCGTCATCCTAATCCGTCTGTATGCTTGCTCTATTGGGCAAATTTTTTTCTAATTAGTCAAATATTAATCCAGATAAATTAATCTCAAACCCCACGACTGACGTTCTAATTCTAAAATTATCAAGAATTTCATTGCATATTTCACCTATCTCACCAATTTTTTTACCATTAACATAGATGTCAGCATATCTACCCTTAACAAATAATTCTTGACTTTGTGAGGAGGTTTTAGTTTTACAGTCTATTTTGAACTGAGTTCTAAGAATAGATTGTAAAATAGCTTTGATTTCAGAGAAATTTGTATCCTTATGAGCTAATATCACTGCAAGATTAATAGATTCACGGATAGGTTTTCCTTTTGAAAAAACTACTCCAGTTTCAAATAATTTTTGTGGGTATATCTCATGAATATTTTTTGATAAATTTTCTAATAATCCTGATAACAGTGAATCACGAAGAATTGTATGCTCTTGACTCTTTGAATCCAAGACAGAAATCATTTCAGATGAGTTTCTTTTTGTTAGTTCATAAAGAATTTTTTTACTTGTGAGACTGGAATTAAGTACCTCAAGTAATCCCAGCCCAACAGCAGTTTTAGTAATAAGATCAGTTTTAATTGTCACATTATTCTTTTCTCCAATAGTTATTGAAGGGGATAATTTTGGTTCAAGATTTTCAATTCCATATCCTAGAGCTATCTCCTCAACTAAATCCATTTCTCCAAAAATATCAAATCGATATCTAGGAATTATACATTTGATTTTTTTACCTCGTATACTAGCATCTAATCTGCATTTTTTTAGACATGTTACCATATTAGATTGACTCATTTCTATTCCAAGTATATCAGAAGTAAGTTTTGGATCATAAATTATAGTACGCTCCTTTAATTGCGGTGTAGAATTTTTATATCCAGTGATTTTTAATTCTTCAAATTCAAATCCAGCCATTTGCAGTGTAGATACAACTATAGAAAGTGCATCTTCAACTGAGTCTTTATCAGTACCAGTAACTTCAACTAAGAGATTTTTGGTTTTTGGTGTCACAGTAGTTAATGCAGAATTAATTATTGGTGGAATCGATATGATTTGATTTCCATAATCACCAATACATGGAACATTTCTTTGACCTTCAAGAATCCAGCCATAATTTTTACCTACATCAGTACGTTTTAAAATTTCATCAATTGTTAATTCACTAGAACCATTTAAGGGAACAAAACTAACGTGTCTTCCAGCAACAGCATAATTTAGATGGAATGAACCTATTTCATCTAATTTATCAGCATCATGCAAACCTATGGAAGATTTCTTTCGCTTTCGACCAATTCCAAGGTGAAGATCCTCTTGCATATTCATTAATTGTTTAATTGAATGATCATCTAATTTTCCATTCTTAGCAATTATCCCAGTCACATAAGGTCGACTTGGTATAGATCTCTCAACGGTAAGCGAGAATTTTCCTTTTTTATTAATTTTAATTTTTTGAATTCCTTTTTTTATTCCCAATAAACCTTGTAAGCCAATGGCAATACCAAATTCAGTAGAATAATCAGGTCTATTTGGACTATATTCAATTCTAATTTCATCACCATCTTGTGATTCAATATCTAAACCAAGAAACGGTAGTACGTCAATAATTTTTTTCTTTGTTATATTACCAGAAACTAATTTTTTAATTCTATTAAGATTTAATTCTACTACTGGCATGTTACACAGTCCTCAACCAATTCAAATTATTATTATAAAATTCTCGTACATCATCTAATTCATACTTTAACATCGCAATTCGTTCAATTCCACCACCCCAAGCTAAAACAGGTTTGTCTATACCAAGAGGTTTTGTTACTTCAGGTCTAAAAATTCCCATTCCAAATAATTCAATCCATTTTCCTAATTTTTCATTGTATACCATTGTTTGTAGGGATGGTTCGGTATATGGAAAAAATGTTGGCCAAAATTTAATTTTTGTAAGACCAAGTTGTTTGTAGAATTCTTTTTGTATACCCATTAAGTCTCTTAATGTTGTATTATTTCCAATTACAATTCCCTCAATTTGATTAAATTCAACAAGATGTTTGTAACTAACCTTTTCATTTCTAAAAACACGACCTAATGAAAATATCCTTGCCTCATCAGGTTTTTGTTCAGCTAGATACTTTATTGTCGCACAAGTTGTATGTGTCCTTAAAACCATCTTCTGAGACTCTGAAAGCTTCCAATCATAATGCCAGTTTTGGGAATGTGATTTTGAAACCTGTTTAATTTGAGTTGGTGTTGCATGTCTCTCAGATTTTTGATTTTCTATGTAGAATGTATCTTGTAATTCTCGTGCAGGATGATCTTGTGGAGTGAATAATGCATCAAAATTCCAAAAGCTTGACTGTGTTAAAGTACCTTGAATTTCTGAAAAACCTAACTTGACAAAAATCTCTCGTATCTCATCAATTGTATCTTTTAGTGGATGTGTTCTTGCTGCATATACTAATGCAGCATTTGCCTCCACATCAATTGCACCTGTATCAGATTGTGTAGTATCAATTTGTACTGCTTTTTCTGTTAATGAAACTATTTTTAATTTTTCAGTATTTTGTATGACATAATCTGGTCTTTGTAGTAAAAATTTGAGTGCCAATTTATTCTCAATTCGTTCCTCAGGAATTGATTTATCACCGATTAATGAAATTAATTTTTCTTCTGGTGTTTCTGCTGGTTTTTCCTTTGTTGATATTGTTGAGCCTGAATCCGTTTTCTCAATTTTTACCCAACCATTTTTTTTAGCATTTGCAATTGCGGCATTAAACCCAGCACCTGACAATGTTTCTCTAACTTGTTCAAATGATTTAGAGCCATCTTTGATCAAATCCATTAATTTTCTTTCTGGTAAACCATTCTTGAAAGAGTCAACTCCATTTTTTCCAAGTGAAATTGTAACTTTTGATGATTCGTTGACTTTGGCAAATTCCTTTAATCGTAACCATTCAATTCCACGTCTAATCTGGTCAATTGACAATTCAGTGGATTCAGAAAGTTGTTCCGGTGTTTGATCTGATTTCTTTTGTAATGAATCAATAATTTTTTTTTCTATATCATGTAGAACCTGTGACAACAGTACAACGTGTTAAAAAGACTTTTTAAAGATTAACCTAAGTCAAACTTGAATGTCATCAGATGAATTTGTTGTTACTCCATGGCATGTTGAAGGTGACATAGACTATGACAAACTAATCAAGCAATTTGGAACACAAAAGATCTCAAATGAGATACTCATAAAACTGCAAAAAATCACAGGTGAAGATCATTTTATGCTGAGAAGAGGTGTGTTTTTTTCACATAGAGATCTAAATTTAATATTAGATAATCACGAAAAAGGTAAAGAATTCTTTCTCTATACAGGACGAGGCCCTTCTGGACATACACATATTGGTCATTTAGTTCCATGGGTTTTTGCAAAATGGCTTCAGGATAAATTTAATGTTAATATGTACTTCCAATTAACTGATGATGAAAAATTCTTTTCAAAGCAAGAACTCTCACTTAAACAAACAAGCAATTTTGCTTTAGAGAATGCATTAGACTTTATGGCACTAGGATTCGATCCAAAGAAAACAAAGATCATTATAGACACAAAAAACATAAAAACACTATATCCTATCGCTGCAGAGGTTGCAAAAAAAATTAATTTCTCAAATACAAAGGCTGTTTTTGGATTTACAAATGAAACAAACATTGGAATGATTTTTTATACATCATTACAATCTGCACCATGCTTCATTGAAGATAAACCAGTATTGATACCACTTGGAGTAGACCAAGATCCGCACTTTAGAATTACAAGAGATATTGCTCAAAAAATTAACCGAGTTAAGCCAGCACTAATTCATAACATAATGATACCATCACTTTTGGGACCTGGTGGAAAAATGTCTGCCTCAGATGAAAAGAGTACAATCTATACCACAGATTCACCTGAACAAGTAAAAAAGAAAATTAACAAATATGCATTCTCTGGTGGACAACCAGATATTGATGAACACAGAAAAATTGGAGGAAATCCGGATATTGATGTATCATATCAATATCTTAGAATCTTCTTTGAACCTGATGATGATAAATTAAAAAAAATTTATGAAGATTATAAATCAGGAAAGATGCTGACAGGCGAATTGAAAGGAATTCTCATTGAAAAAATTAATAAATTCTTATCTGTTCATCAGGAAAAAAGAGAACAAGTAAGAAAAAATCTAGATGACTATATGATGAAAGATTGATTAAAACAAAAATTACCTGTCAGGACAAATATGAAGCACAGAAGCTTGCAAGTTTAATTTATGTAAAAGAAGGAAATGAAACATTTATCACAGAAATATTAGATGTTTTTGATAATGAAATAGTTTTTTCAATTAAAGATAAATCAGCTCATAGTATGCTTCTCAAGGATGAAAAACAAGTTGAAATATTTACTGATTTTATCCAATCAGTTATTGAAAAAGAAAACAAAATTGTAGATATATCTACTAACGAAGACAAAGTAGAAATTTTTAAAGAATAATTAGACTAAAGCCTTGTTCATTTCAAGAGTCATAATATCTTGAACTTTTAGAAAATACATCTGTGTGGTGTAAGGCATTTTTTGCAGGTTGTTATCTATAGATATCATAAGATATCTAACTGCTCTTTTTGAAATATCAAGATTAAATTTCATTGGTAATAGTTCATCTTGATTAACTTTGATTTTATCCTGTAACCATGGTGGAGCCATTTCTTTAGTGTCAAGTATAATCTTTTGATACCAAAATGAAAGATGATCAGGATGTAATCCTTTTTGTAAATTAATAATATCATTACTCAATTTCTTCATAAGCTGAGATGTTGCAGACATAAAAAATTGTTAAAAATTTTTGTTTTATTATAATTACTCAAACATAGACAAGTTATTAGTCAATTAACGTAACTTTCCGTTAAAATCAATCTCCATATCTCTTATTCTAGTAGTAGAAATACGATTGCCATCTTCAGCTAACACCATTGATACAGAGATAATTTTGACAGGTTGAAGGTTTTTCTCAGCTCTAAGTTTGTTTAAAATTTCACCTTTATCCTGCGTTTCAGTACTTACTATCAATGCTTCAACATTTCCTTCTACTACTGCAGGCCCAAAATCATTTTCTAATTTTGCAATTTCATATTTAGAGCCTAAAAATTTTTCTTCAATTAATAATTTTAGAGATGAATGCCTTTTTTCATATTTGTTTACTAATTCTTTTCCATTTTTTAATGCAAATTTATCTGAAGTTAATCCAATTATTACTTTTTTTGAAATTGCGAATCCCCTTTTTAGTAATGCAATATGACCTGCATGAATAATATCAAAAGTTCCTCCTAAGGCAATAATTTCATATTTCATGCTTTAACTAGAATTTATTTTAAAATAAACTACGCGGCGTTAACATGTATAAGTAATATTTCACCTGGTGGGGATAATACGATATTATCATCATTCCACAAATAGGTTTCAATAAAAAATAACCCTTCCTTTTCTGGAATCCAAACTATATTGGGCTTTTCAGGTAAATTCTCAGAAAGAGTTGCATTTTTTGAAGAAATGAATTCTACTAATCCAGATTCAGCATTTTTAATTTGAACATACAATATGTAAGGTTCTTGAACAGACATGGATGTGAATTCTTGCATTAAAATCTCTGCTTCAATTCTAACAGGACTAAAAATAATAGAATTCTCTTGTTTGATATTAGTCACTTTAACTTCATTTATTGCAAAAATCTTATTTTGTGAAATTATTTTTTCTTCATTAATAATCTCAATATTTGATAAATAATTATCTGATTGTGCTACTACATAGTAATCAACTGATCTAGGATTTAAAGTGCCATTAATTGAAAAATTTTGTGAAATACCTGAGCTAATAGGATTATCTAAAGTAATGCTAGATATGTTAACAATTCTGGGTGGTTGAAATACATCAAAAGACATCAAGTATATTTTGATATTTCTTGCATCATTATTTCCAATGTTAGTAAGCTTTCCAGAAAGATCTAGAGAATTACTTATTTCAAGTGAATCTATCTGAATTAACAGAGAAGTTTGTATCTCAGGTGAAGAATCAAAACCTAATAACGTTACACCAATTCGTGAAATTGAAGAGTCTGGCATTGAAGATTTTAGAATAAAAGGTGCATTTTCTTGTGGTGGTATTGAATTAAAAATTGTATAACCTATAACAGAATCAATTGGTTCATCTGATATATCATTATAAAAACTTGCTAAAATTCTAACTTTAGAAATTGGAAAATCTCGATTATTACTAATTTCTCCAAGGATTACAGTATATCCACTTTCATCTTTGAAACTATATGGATGCATATTAACAAAAAAAACTCCTTCACCCTTTTCAGTTTGAATTTGCCCAAAACCTTCCAAGATTGGAAATGAAATTATAGCTAGTAACAAAAATATCATGAAATTTTTGAATTTGAATAATTTCCTTAATTGCAATATAATATCAATATTAATTAGATTATGTTAATGATGCGACTATGAAAAATTATAAAATAAGTAAAAAGAGTTTGTTTGAAGATTATCTTCTTTTTCGCATTCCAGTAATTGCAAACCAGTAAACTAATCCTGGTGCTAGACCTACAATAAGTGGAATCCAAACTGCTATTGAGGCTTCATAACCTGCCATGTTTATTTTTGCCATAGTTATGATATTTAAATCCACCCCCAAAAGTCGAAATTCGAAGCAGATCGTAGCATTAGCATATATACATAATATGAAGTGGACTCGCTGGGATTTGAACCCAGGACCCCTCGCGTGCAAGGCGAGTATTCTACCAGTCTGAACTACAAGCCCATTAACTGCTTCAATAATTGTGAGAGTTTAATTGTTGTCTTTTAGAACATTTGTAATCCTTTTATTTACTGTAGAAAGTGATTTGTTCATGGCAAAAATGGAATCAGTTATTTCATTAAAAACTGGAGATAGTGCACCAGAATTTAGTCTCAAAGGAATTGATGATGAGATGCATTCTCTTAATGATTATTCAAAAAAAGGATTGTTGATAATTTTCATGTGCAATCATTGTCCATTTGTAAAAGCAAAAATTGAAGCAATTAAAGAAATACATAACAAATTCAAAGATGATATTTCAATTGTAGGTATTAACAGCAATGATTCTGTGAAATATCCAGATGATAATTTTGATAGTATGAAAAATGTTGCTAATGAAAAAGGTCTTGAAATTGATTACTTGGTAGATGAGACACAAAATACTGCAAAGAAATATGGCGCAGTTTGTACACCTGATCCATTCCTATTTGATTCAGAAAAGAAATTAGTGTTTCATGGACGTATTGATGATGCAATGAATCCAGAAGCAGAAGTAACCGAAAAAGTGATGATTATCAATATTAAGAAATTTCTTAATGGAGAAAAAATTGAAAAAGATTTTGATCCTTCAATTGGCTGCTCAATTAAGTGGAAAGAGCAGCAAACTTAAATGAGCAAATTCAAGAAAATTCGTGGGGCTCGTAGCTCAGCTTGGCTAGAGCGTTCGACTGATAATCGAAAGGCCATGAGTTCGAATCTCATCGGGCCCATTTAATCATTTTAGGCTACTATTTTCATATTTAGTTTGTGACCACTGGATTATGTCTTCTAGTTTTTCGGTAAGAAGATCAGATTTGATTTTTACTTTTTTTCCTACTTTACCTGATAATATTAAGAATAGATTTTTTTCAGTTTTTCCTTTTATTGAATCAAATGATTCTGAAAAGAATTTTAGACCCTCCTCAGTGGATGAAAAAACCACTATGAGCATAAGATCCTGTTTAGATTTCCAAATTTTTGTTAGCATTTTTTTTAGATCAAGATCAAAAAGTACATCAATTGCTGATGACATATCACCTAAAGAGAAAACATTCCATCCATCTGATCTAAATACTGCTGAAGCTGCTTCAGAATATAAGATACTTTGTAAGTCAGAGGATAATACAATAACATTTTTGTTAGATTTTTGATTAAAATGACCTAGATTAATAACTTGAATTGATTTTGATATAATACCATTCAAAAATTGTTGTTCCGATTTTCCAATTCTTCCAGCATTAAATGAAGTGTTAATTTGAATTGTTGATGGAATAACGACTTCTGTCATCAATTTAGTAACATTTGCATTTGAACTAATACAATTTCGAATTAGATTATAAACTGCTGATTCTGAACCTTGTGTTAGAAATCCCAAATATTTTTCTTGTACTTTAAAGTAATCATCTGGAAATTTGAGATTTTCAGTGCCTTCTTCAATTAACCACAAATTAAGATTTCCAATATTTTTTTGTTTTATGATTCCCTCTGCAGCAAAAACATTAAGAAACTTGGTCATTGTAACACGGTTTATTCCAAGTTTTGTAGAAATTTCAACTCCAGATAATCCTGTCTTTGAATCACTTAGTAAATTAATTAGACGTGCTTTAACTTCATTATCATTATAACCACGTGCCATATTGCACTAGTTTCTCACTATAGTATAAAGGATAATTGTGATATGGAATAGTTTACCTATATGCAATAATTTTTACTAAAAAAACATTATATACTTGGTACTTTAAAATACGGTTAGAGAAGGTAAAATGCCAAAACCAGGATTCAAATCAATTACTATTTCAGAATCAGTTTATGAAAAATTTCATGATGTCTATGAAAAGAATAAAGATAAACTAACAATGAAGGGTGTCAACAGTTTTGCTGGATACATAACTTACATGCTGGAGGATAAAATGCAAAAGGACAAAACTTTTGCAAAATATGCACCAAAATTAGAATTAATTTCAATTGAAGACGATAGAGTGATTATTAAAAATAATATCCAAAATAGAATAGCTGAGATTGTTTACCAACGTGGGGAACTCTACTGTCAACTTTGTGAAGTAAAAGATTGTCACTGTATTGGATATGTCTGGTCAATTCCAGAGATTTATGAAAAACTAAGCTCCAAAGGTATTAGACATTCAAAATAAAAAGTGGAGGAGGAGGGATTCGAACCCTCGAACTCCTGAGAGACGGGATCACCCATTTTTATGATCTTAAGTCCCGCGTGTCCAAAAGCATTTTTTGCTTTCTTTGGCCAGGCTTGACTACCCCTCCACTAACAAAACTAGATTTTGCGAGAAATTTAACGTTTAGTGTTTCAGGTTTTTCAGTCAAGAATTATAAGGATTCCATTTAACCAAGTTTTCATGCTCCGATAGCTCAGCCTGGTAGAGCGTTACATTGGTAATGTAAAGGTCGTGGGTTCAGATCCCACTCGGAGCTTTAATAATTTTTTATTAAAACTTCTTTGTGTCCAGTTCTCTTTTGGGAGTTAGAATTGATCGCTCTATTTACAGCAATTTCTTTAACTTTCCATTTCTTTGATGAGAATATTTTTTTGACTATTTTTGTATTCGAATTTGACAGCAGTACATGAGAGCCATTAGAGTTTAGCTGATTTGCTAAATCAGCCAATCTCTGAAGGTCATCTTCTGTGAAATCTCGATGAGTGTAACTAGTGAAGTTTGCAGTATCACTAACTGGTTGATATGGAGGATCAAAATATACAAAATCACCTTTTTTGGTATCCTTCAAAATTGATTCAAAATCTCGACATGAAATTTTGATTTTATCAGACTGCAAAAATTTGCTCACTGTGGTTAAATTTTCCCTGTTCACAATATTGGGATTTGTATATCTACCCAAAGGGACATTAAATTTACCCTTACTATTTACACGGTATAATCCGTT
Source organism: Candidatus Nitrosopelagicus sp. (assembly GCA_028345295.1). Taxonomy (GTDB): domain Archaea; phylum Thermoproteota; class Nitrososphaeria; order Nitrososphaerales; family Nitrosopumilaceae; genus Nitrosopelagicus. The sequence continues at coordinate 57,333 of JAOMDA010000001.1, forward strand.
AAAACAGGTTTTATTCAAAAATAGTAATCGTGAGACTTTTTCAATCTGGCTTTTTGGCTCTTGCTTTCTTATCTCATAATAGTATCCAGTAGAATCCTTATGGTAGTTTTCTGAATGATTTTCAAGTGATTCGATTAATCTTCCTAGTTTATCCCTAATTGTTACATATGCTAAAACCAGATCCGAATTCAAATCAGAAACACTACATTTGAGATTAGGCTTCTTTGCAAGTAAATCAAACAATACAGCCCCACCACCTAGAAATGGCTCAAAATATGTTCCAAATTTCTTAGGAAAGTTTTTCTCCAATTCTGTTAAAAGTTGCCTTTTTCCGCCAGCCCATTTTACAAATGGTTTTGGTTCTAGTGCTACCTGCTGATATTCTTGTGCCAAGGCTCATTACTTTCGTAATGAGGTTTTCTCTAGGCAAGTTAATCGAAGATCACTAAGTGTGTTGTTCTTTTTGGCAAATATTTTAAATACAAATTTCGTTTTTTTTGAAAATTCTAAGGCAGAGCCTAGGAATAATCAATAAAATGAAAAGAGGTTGGGTTTTTTCTAATCCCACTTTGACCAAGCGGCCATCCATCTGTATGTCCACGTTGTTAGTTTACAACCTAAGGCTGTGAACGTAACTGATAGTACTGCTCCAGCACCTGCACCAAGTGCAACTGGGCTGTTGTAGAATTTACCTACCTGCGGCTCTATCGGTGTCATATATGGTGGTAACGTTGGTCTCGGATACTTGAAAGCAGTCTCTAGTGGATCTGCCACCGTAATCAAATTAACCATATTGAATAGTGGCAACGACATTCCAACTAAGACTCCGCCGAACAGTATCAAGGAGTGCTTATTCTTCTTTGTTGCCCAGTATGCCAGATCCAACAGCATTGCTGACGGAAGCCAAACTGGTGTAACGATGAAGTCATATGGGTAACCTAAAGCGAACCATGCACCTTTAGCAATCCAAGTATAGACTGTCATAATCAGCGCATAATACGTTGCGGTTCCTGGAACTCCAGTAAATGTCAGATAATACGATGCACCTACTGCAAGCATCAATGTTTGAGATATTGAGAATACTACAAACGATGTCCAGGCCCAATCAGTATAGAAGATGTAGTCTCCTGCGTTAATTGTTAGCAGAGTTGAATTGACTGCGACTACTACTATGAATAAGTAGTGAGTACATCGTCTAAGCCAGACCATTAGACTTAGTCCAGACAGTGAGTATATAAAAATTTGGTAAAATCACGTGATCGCCTACACGCCTAATTAAATATAAAAAGGAAAAAGTCCACGAGGACAGTTTTTGGTTAGTGACCTACGAACATTACGATTGCAATGGTACCAATTGTTACGCCGCCTAATACGCCGCCTACTATACCATTACTGTTCTTTCTTGTACCCTCTTCCATTACTTTGACACAGAAGAGATAACCAATTGCTTCTACTATGGTCAGGACGATAAATGCATAGTGACCACTTGGGGTTGGATATGCCCAAGGATATACGAAATATCCCGCTGCAGTACCACCAAATGTTGCTAGCCATGCTGCGATAAATGATGCTGTAATCATTCCTGTCATGTTTTCTACACGACGGCCTATCATTTTCTCGACGTCTGCAGAACCTGCTCCGCCTCCGCCTGAGCCAAAACCTTTTGGTAAAGTCATATTGAATATCTACTCGTCAGAATCTTTTTAAATCTTTCCTAAATCCTGTGCCTGACCCGATCACTTTCAGTAGGAGAAATAAAAGAAAAAAGGATACGAATTCGTACCTTGATTATGGTATGGATCTGCTGTACAATTTGCCTTCTAAGGCCATCTTGTACATTTCAGCAACATAGGGGTTTTCACCAGGTGTTTCTGCACCTAATTCAACGAGTCTTGCATAGACTCTAACTACATAAGCTAGAGCACCCATGAAGGCTACTACAACTCCCATGTTAAACATCCAATGATTTGGTACTGCGAAGATTTCTTCGACAAACCAAAAGTGCCACATCTCGTTAACTCCAATTGTAAACATAGTTGCTAGATAACCTAGAACAGTCATCTTTAGACCTGTATTCATAGAGTTGTTTGGTCCTCTCAATACTGGGACTTTTCTATCATAGATTGCAACAAATCCCCATCCAAGTGGTAGTGCTACAAAGTGAGAGTATAACCACCAATGTGCTGGAGTAAATGCTGAGTCTCTAATAGAAGTCTGATGGAGTGAACCATCGACAAAATTGTCGACTTCAACGGATGCAGCTGTTGATCCCATTGCAATGACTACTAACCAGATTTTCTTTAGTCTCTGGATTTCGACTTCCTTTGGGAGTAATGCGGGCATCTGTGCCATAGTATTGTATTGTATTCTTACTCATATAAGCCACGAGCTTTAAAAAATAGAATTTTTTTAAAAATATTACAATATTAATACATAATTCTGTATAATATTTCTATTTTATTTCTAATAAATTGGAATTATTATATACTAATTTTGATTCAAGGTCAATGATAATCATTGATGTTAATCATTATGTATGAATAGAAATAGATCGTGGTGTAAGTTAAAACTTATATCATTCTTTTTTCGCTTGTACTATAGTTAAGGTAATACAATGGTTGATAAAATAACTATAGCATTTGTTCTGGGAGCCGTTTTAGTCCTAGGTGGTTTAGGACCAAACATAGCAACAATGATCCAAACAGCAGAAGGACACGGTGTACAGGCACAATTGCAAAGTCGTTTCGTCAGAATAGAAGACGAAACATTCAACAGACAATCCCTACAAACCGGTGAAGTAATTACTCTTACTGGCTCATTCGTCAGTTTGGTTGATAAACCGCTACGAGCATGGTCATCAATCTTTTCAGAGTCTACAAATGCAGGTAACAGATGGGAAATGTTGGCTAGAGACCCACCAGGTAATGTTTTCAGCATTCCTGGAAACAGTGTAGTTGATTATGAATTATCAGCACGTGCTCTAGAACCTGGAGTTTACCACGTCCATACTCAACTCAATATTGAGAAAGTAGGACCTGGACTTGGACCTGGACAAACAGTTGTTGTAGAAGGAGAACCAATTCTCAAACCAATTCCATATACCAATATTGCATATCAGTCAATAATCATTGGAGTCGGTTATGTGATAACATTTGCAACACGACCTTGGCAAGTAATCTAAACCCAAAACCTCTTTTTCCTTTTATTCACTAGGTTACTGTAAGGTGTATTGCTTAATTTTATTATTTAAGAAAAAATAAAAAAGTTAAGTAATACTTAATTTTTAATGTGATTCTAGGCGTAAAAAAAATTTCAGAGTATAATTACTTTTATGATCAAAAATATAATATGGTATATGGGGATAAATTTCAAAATTAACTACATGGATATTCATGAAAGTTATTTCAAGGGTAAGGTGGAATTTCGTGGAGATGAATATACAATCAATTTACAAAATGAGAGAAGAGGTAAAGTCCTGAAACTTCCGTTTGATTTGCCAGAAAAAAATAACAAAATCCTAGTTAGAATGACTGGTCCAAATGTAGTAGTAGAAGACTTCTTGCCATTTTGTGGCAAATCAGAATGGGTGGAGATAGATTCTGATGCAATTACATTTTATGTTGCAGATCATCAAGATCAATTTGATACATTAGAAATTATTGATGATTTATCAGAGGCTTAGAAAAGACTTTATGCACTAATAGATGACTTTAGCCATGAATTGGCCTGGTATGGGTGATCCTGCAAAACGTAAGAAAACACTGAGATTTCTAGCAGTGACTGCAATAATTGCAATTTCTGTTGGTGTTGCAAGTAGCCTGGTTCAAGGTCAGCTAGGCCAGAATGATCCTCTCAAAGTCTGCATAAATGAACGAGATACACAATTTGTTATTTCTGCAACATTGGAACTTTATGTTGATGGAAATAAAGCAGATATTCCAGCCAATGTTGGATTTGAGGATGGATGTCAAAGATCACTTTACACTTTAACAGATGATGGAACAATATATGCAGAATGGATGGAGGAATATCAATTTGAAATTGGTCACTTTTTGTGGTCATGGGATTTCCCAATAAGAGACATGGTACTTGATGAATCTAGAATGATAGTAAATGGAAAAGAATCACCAAATTTCATAAATGAATTACTGGTAGATGGCTATCATTACAGGGCAGAATTTACATCAAAAGATTACGATTCAGCAAAAGATGCTGACTTTATGCCACCAGATCTATAATAGTAATCCAAAGTAAAAATAATAGAAAAGAGAAAAGATTGAAGGTTTACCAGTATTTTCCGTTATCTGGAATTAAGCCGATGCCCTCATTTTCAAAGTGTCTGTCAAGTTCATCAACCCATCTTTCACGATTGTCTTTGTATCCCCAGCCATGAACACGTACCCAATATGCAATCAATGCAAGAAGGAATATTGTGAACATAATTGTTCCGAAGATGTATACCATAACATCGTAGAATAGTGGATCATAGTTTGGACCTAATTGACCGGTTAAACTAGACAGTATACTCAAGATTGTTCCGAATATAGGAATCATCAGTAAAACGAGCATATCAGGTCGATATAAACATTTTTCTCACTATTATAGGAAAAGGGATCAGCTTTCGCTAGGAAGTGGATAATAAAAGAAGAAAGTGAGGTTTTATCCTCTGCCTTGAGCAGCGTATTTACCGCTTCTGCCTCTGACGAAGAATGCTCCTGCGATGCCACCGAATATAGCAGCTGCAATTGCAGATGCACCAAGAACACCATCAGCGTCCATGTATGGAGTACCAGAACCAGCACCTGGGTTATTACCAGCATACTCAACTTTACGTTTTGCTAGTTCTAAGGTGTCTTCAAGAGACATTTTTGGATATGATACACCACCTTCACCACTTCCACCTGTACCACCAGAGCCCATATACTGAGCAAAGGCTGGAGCAGTTGACAGTGATATAATTACCGCAAATAATGCGCCTAAGAGTAATCTTTTGTACATTTGTATCTGAGAATCTGTGGCTAGAGTTATTATTTAACTTTTATCTAATTTGTGTCAAGATACATTTAATTTTGAACCTAATCAAGCGTGCGTATGGGAAGATTACACACTCATAATCATGGAAAGTCACATTCGATTAGACCAATCGATCTGAAAAAACCTGATTGGATAACACAAAGTCCAGCTGAGATCGAGGAATTGATTGTAAAATATTCAAAAGATGGTATGACAAGTAGCCAAATAGGGATAAAATTACGAGACCAACATGCAATCCCTCTTGTAAGACCAATTATCAAAAAAAGAATTTCTCAGGTTCTTGAAGAAAACAAGCTTACACCAGAAATTCCTGAGGACCTAAATAATATTGTATTAAAAGCAGTTAATTTACAAAAACACCTAAAGGAGAATAAAAGTGACAATAGAAATGTTAGATCCCTTGAGCTAATTGAGGCCAAAGTCCATAGACTTTCAACGCATTACAAGAAGGTAGGAATTCTTCCAAAAAAATGGAAGTATAAATCAGTGGTCGCACAACTAGAATAATGGGAAAAAAGATTCAAGAATCACTTTCATATTTTGCTGATCGGGTTTCTGATTCAATAAAATCAAATAAGAAAATCTTAGTAACTACCCATATTGATTGTGATGGTCTTACGTCAGGGTCAATTATCACAAAGGCTTTGATTAGAAAGGGTGCAAAATGTACTGTTAGAACAACTAATGAATTCAGTCAGACTCTAATCGAAAAAATGCAAAAAGAAACAAGAGATTTGCATATTATTACAGACCTTGGAGGTGGTTTTGGAAAAATACTAGATGAAAAACTAGGAGATAATTGGCTTGTCTTGGATCATCATGAAATTCCTGATGATGAAATTGATAATAATAGAATTATCAATGCATGGAAATTTGGTTTTGATGGTGGAGTTGAAATTTGTGCAGGAGGAATGACATATCTTGCAGCAGTAGCATTAGAAAAAGAAAACCAGGATCTTTCAAGTATTGCAGTAATCTCAGCATTAGGTGATAGACAAGATCAGGGTGAAAAAAAATCATTTACAGGAAAAAACTTGGAAATTGCAAGAACAGCCAAAAGTTTAGGATTAGTAGATATTGATTTAGATTTACTTTTAGTTGGTCGAGAAACAAGACCACTTTCAGATGCTCTTGCATTTACCTCACAACCATTTATCGAGGGCTTGACATGGAATAGAAGTGCATGCCTATCAATTCTAAATTCTGCAGGAATTAGACTCAAAGAAGGTGCAAGATGGAGAGTTACTGCAGACTTGGAACAAGATGAAAAACGGGATATTATTGAGGCTATAACTAAATTTGCTCAAGGCAAAAATGCAACACAGATTATGAATGATTTGATTGGATTTACATATACATTCCCAAGGGAGGATAGGCGAAGTTTTCTTAGAGATGGTAGAGAGTTTTCTACTATGTTAAATTCTTGTGGACGGATTAGTAGATCTGGTGTTGGAATATCAATTTGTATGGGCGATAGAAATAAGATGCTAGAAGAAGGCAAAAAAATACTTGCTGAATATCGTGGCATGATTAGAAATTACATGAATGTCTTATCGAATGAACGCTGGAGAATGAGCAATTCAGAAAATTATGTGATGGTAAATGGAGAGGGACTTGTACCTGAAACAATGACTGGAACAATAACTTCACTTATTGCAGGTTCTCCCAAAAATTCTGGAAAGATAGTTATTTTGAGAACAGATGGGGCTGAAGGAACAATCAAGTTTTCATCAAGAAAATCAATGGATTGTAAATCAGACGTAAATCTGAGTGTGTTAATGAGAGATGGTGCAGTGAAATTTGATGGTATTGGTGGAGGTCATAATGCTGCTGCAGGAGCTAAAATAACTAAAGACAAATTAGATGAGTTTCTAGACTATATTGAAGAAAATGTCTCTAAATTGCAAGTTACAGATATCGATCAATAATATTTCTGAAAAAAAGGCAGAGACGGTCAAAAAAGCTCTGGAACCAGATAATATCAATTTTCCAAAAGATCTTTCATTAAAAGTAGAAAAAATTGATAACAAACTTGTTTTTAATTTTCAAAACAACGGTAATATGAAGAAGTTAATCTCTACAGTAGATGAAGTACTTGAACATGTACACATTGCACTTGAGGTAATAAAATAATGCTTGATCCAAAAATTATCAGAGACGAACCGGAAAAAATTAAAAAAATGCTAGAAGATAGAGCACTTGATTTTGACTTTGATAAAATGCTAGAATTTGACAAAAAAAGAAGAGACCTGATAAAATCAACTGATGATCTCCGTAAAAAAAGAAATGAAATGTCAATTGCAATTGGTAAGGCAAAAAAATCAAACGAAGATGCACCAAACCTCCTTAATGAAATGAGGAAAATCTCAAAGGAACTTGATGAACTTGAACAATCACAAAAATCTGTTGAATCAAGTTACACAAATCTTGCATTATCAATACCGAATATGATTCATAAATCAGTTCCAATTGGACCTGATGAATCTGCCAATGTAGAGATTAGAAAATGGGGAGATATACCAAATTTTGATTTTGATGTAAAAGGTCATGAAGAAATAACTGAAAAACTAGACCTTCTTGATATTAAAAGAGCATCTAAAATTGCAGGTGCTAGATTTTACTTTCTCAAAGGTGATTTAGTAAGACTTGCTCATGCAGTAACTGCATTTGCATCTGATTTCTTATCAGAAAAAGGTTACAAGTTGATACAGCCTCCCTATATGATTAATAAAAAATCCATGGAAGGAGCTGTAATAGCAGATGATATGTCAGATGTGATTTACGAGATTCAGGAGGATAAACTCTTTCTAATTGGTACATCTGAGCATGCAATTGCATCTATGTATTCAGATGAAATCATAGATGGAAAATCTCTTCCAGACAGATTTGGCTCTATTAGTCCCTGTTTCAGACGGGAAGCTGGTGCACATGGAAAAGATCAAAAAGGAATTTTCAGAGTTCACCAATTTGAAAAATTTGAACAATTTGTTTTTACAAAACCAGAAGATTCAGAAAGTGAACAAGAAAAAATGATTGGATATACTGAAGAATTTTATCAGAAACTTGGAATTCCGTACAGAGTTGTGTTACTTTCAAGTGGGGATATGGGTAAGGTTGCTGCTAAAACATATGATGTTGAGGCTTGGATGCCAGGTCAAAATGCGTACAGAGAAATCTGCTCTGTATCAAACTGTTTTGATTTCCAAGCAAGAAGATTAATGATAAGATTTCGTGATAAAACAAACGAAGAAACACAATACGTCCATACATTAAATGGAACATTGGTAGCAATAGAAAGAACATTGGTAGCAATAATAGAAAACTTTCAAACAAGTGATGGTCACATTATAGTACCAGAAGTTTTACAGAAATATTTAGGATGCAGCAAAATTTAGCCAGAACAGTTTATATTCAGAAAATCTAGGTTGAAGATAATTGGCACGAAAAGCACGTAAAATCAAAGATAAATGGAAAGAAAAAAAATGGGTTACAGTTATCGCACCTGATGCTTTTAACGATATTTCAATAGGTTATATTCCAATTACAGATGACGAAAAAGCAAAAGGTAGAGTATTGGAAGTTACATTACACGACATTTTAAAGGGTGACCCATCTCAACACCAATATAAGATATTTTTCCAAATTGAAAAAGTTGTTGATGAAAAAGCAAAAACAATTTTCAAAAAATTTGAATATTCAAAAGAATTTTTACGCAGTTTAATCAGAAGAGGTTCTTCAAAAATCAATTTTATAATAGATGTTAAAACAAAAGATGGAAATACATTTAGAATTAAAATTATTGCACTAACTTATAGACAACTAAATACATCAAGACAGAGACAATTACGTTTAATTGCAAAGAATATAATTGAAAAAACAATACCACAGATGGAATTAGATGAATTTGTACAAGCGACTTGTTATGGAAAGATAAATGCTGAGATAATGGCATCTGCAAAAAAAATTGTCAGATTGAGACATGTTGGATTGGAAAGAGTTAAACTCATCGAAACTGCTTCAGCACAAACTATACTATTAGAGGCAAAAACTCCTAAGACTGAAAATAACTAGTATTTATTTACATGCCAAACCAAATTAAATCTAAAATACAAATCATTATTCATGGAACAGATGATTCTGAAAAAATTATAAAATCACTAAATAATTTATTTAATATAAATTCTGATGATTTTACAATTCAAAATTTGACAGGACATTTTGAAAATCCACTTACAGTATTAACATTAGTAATGAAAAAACAAATTTCTGAAGACTTTGTATCAATACTTTTTTCAAAAATGAAAAAAAATGATCTTGAAACAATTTCTGAAACTCTTAATGAACAACTTAGTAGTGATGGTCTAAAAATTAGAATTAGTAAGCAGAAATTAATCATGGGTAAAATAATTCTGGAAAATAAGGATGCAGTTAAGATTACAATTACAATACCAGTTTATGTAAAAAAGAATCTTGCAAAGATCTATCGCCAAACTCTCAAAATTCCAGAATAGACAGATATCACTTAAAAATATTCAAAGTGTATTACATAAGGGAATGAGGAAATAAAAGCCGCTCCAGTCTGAGTGCCAAGCGCTGATGATGCCGCGACGAACCGACCCAATTTTATTAATTTCTTTTTTATGATTGTTTTAAATACGGAACAGACACAGGAAATTTATTGGAACCAGATTTTGATGTAATAGTTGCCGGTGGTGGCTTAACTGGAACAATTGCAGCACAAGCAATTTCTTATTATTCAAAACAAAATTTGAAAATTCTTGTAGTAGACAGAAATCCAGAACATTTACCTGGAAGAAAATCAGCACCTGGATGGACATGTGGAGATGCATGTTCAAAAGAAGCTGTTGATTATATGACTGAAAGAATTAAGGTGCCATGGACTAGACCAGAAATTGAACATGATGTGAAAGGAGTTATGGCATTTTCCCCTGACTACGAAACTGCAATTCCATTTGATGGTGCAGGATATATGCTAAATAGACAAAAACTTCCAGAAATCCAAAATGCCAGAACAAAAAAGATGGGAGTTGAATTTGATTTTGAGATCAATCTTTCAGGATTGATTTATGATGGAACACAAGTTGTAGGGATACAAGGAGTAGATTATAAAACAAAACAACCATACAAAAAAACTGCCAAATTAGTAGTAGATGCAACAGGAATTACATCTATGTTAAGAAATCAATTAGAAAATTCTACAAAGGTAGAAAGAAAAATTGATAGAAGAGATGTCGAATCAACTGGAAGACATATTATGTATTTTGAGCAAGGAGAGAATGATTTAGCACAATTTGATCCAGATTATTGTATAATTCATTTAGATCAAGATATTGCACCTGGAGGATATGGATGGGTATTTCCTAAAGGAGATAATAAAGTCAATATTGGATTAGGAGTTGAAAAATCGATTCTAGAACAACGAAATAAGAGATTAGGAAAATCAGATAATGTTGCATCATTAATGAAAGAATATCTTGAACGAAACAAGGCAATTAAAAATGCAAAATTATCTGAAGATGCAGGAGACATACATAACAATACAGGAGTTTATCAAGTCTCAGTAAGAAGACAAAATGATTGTTTAGTTTCAGGAGGATACATGCTAGTTGGAGATTCAGCATGGATGCCAAAGCCTATAGATGCAGGTGGTATTGGACCAGCTCTTATTGCAGGAACAATTCTTGGAAATAATGTTGCACATGCAATTGAAGCAAATGATGTTTCAGAAGCAAGTTTGTGGCAATATAATATAGATTTCATTAAAGAATATGGATACAAAACTGCTGGACTAGAACTTTTTAGACGACTTGTACAAACTATGACAAATGAACAAATTAGTTATGGTATGAAACACTTTTTGGGAAATCTTGATGTCGAGGCAATCAGTAAAGGAGAACATCCAGATTTTACAGGTCTTGGGAAAATTGGAATGATAATTAGAGGTGCAATGAACAAGACAGTTGCTAGTGGACTCAAATATACATCAGGTCAAAATCAGTGGTTAGTAGATCATTATTACAATTATCCAAAAGATCCATCTGGATTTGATGAATGGAATAAAGCGTTACACAAAACTCTAGACGAGTCTTATGTAAAGATAGCATCATTTGCAAATTAGATCTAATCTTAAATAAAGTGAAAAATCAAGCAATTATACAATGATGGAAGAGCAACAATATTTAGACTGGAATAATTCTTTTAAGACTTTAGATAAAGCACATGAACAAGGAATTTTTGTTCTTATAATAGGTCCAAAAGGAACTGGAAAAACTAGTCTAGTTAGAGAATATGCAAAAAGAAAATCAAAACAACTGGAATCAATCAACTTCAGCTTAAGAACCAGGGAAAGTCATCTTGTAGGAACAAAAAATCTTACTGAAGGAACTATTGGATTTGATGAGGGTATTCTTGTTAAATCAATGAAGGAAGGAAATATGCTTTATCTTGATGAGATAAATGCAGCAGAAGCAGATGTTCTATTAAGATTAGATGAGGCGCTGGATGATAGAAGGCAATTGGTTCTAAAAGAATCAGATGGAGAAACTATTAAAGCAAAAGAATCTTGGTATGTAATTGCAACAATTAATCCCCTAACACATGTCGGAACAAAAGAACTTCCACCACAACTTTTGAGTAGATTTCCTGTGAGATTAAGACTTGATTATCCACCAGAGGAAATAGAATTTGAAATAGTAAAAAAACATGTTCCAAATACAGATGAACAATCTACAAAACAAGGAATTAAACTGGCAAACACACTAAGACAGGCAGCTGCAGTTGAAGAATTATACTATTCACCATCTCTACGTGAAACTATTGCATATGCAAAATTAGTTCAAAATGAAACTACGCCAAAAGATGCAGCTCAAATAGTATTTGGAAATGTATATGCACAATGGGGAAGTATTGAAGTACAAAAAGTAAATGACATTATTACCTCTATGTATGAAAAATAATGTCATCGTTTTCACTACGTAATGATACCCTAATTGAAATAGCAACATTTCTAGTTAGAAGATGGTCAGAAAATGATAAAATCACTGTAGAATTCTCAAACAAAAAAACAAATGAAACTAGAATGAAGGAGAATAGAGTTATTTTAATTCCATTTTTAGATTATAACGGAGATGAATTTGGAAGGTATAGACAATTTAGAACAGCTACATGGTACGAAGCAATGCGCATCAATCATTGTAATAAAATTTTGTCAAATGATCATGCCTTTGGGTTCATCCTAAACACTATTGAAAGAAGAAGAATCGAACTTCTAGGAAGGAAAGTTTGGCGTGGAATGGATAATGAGTTAATCTTTAACTATACGTGGCAGTGGATTTACAGACCACTACTAAATAATGTACTAGGAAAGGCAAGGATAGTAGAAGCATTTTACCAGTATTTTTTATTTGGTGATATTAAAGGAGAAATTCAGCCAAGTCATTTTGAAAAGGTCAAAAAAGCAGAAGAATATGCAAAAACAATACTGGATAAATCATTAGAAAATGATTATGGAACTGATTGGATTGAAAAAAGCATACCAAAAATATTAACTATGTTAGATATTGATCCACTCATCACAATTCCGTTATCTGTTCCATTAAAAGGTCCAGGAATGTTGATTCAACCTCAAGATTTTGAAAAAGCAGTACAAAAAATAGTAAAAAATCTAGAAGCTGAAATTGGTAAACTAGATCCAAAAAATGTAATTGAGGGAAAGGAAATTTCTCAGGAATTTAGTCTAATAAAAGATGAAAACAAGAAAAATGAAAACAAGGGGTTAATTCCGGAAAAAATTGGAATACAAATTCCTGAATCTACAAATGTTGATGAAACAAAAATCTATGACCAAGATCTAATTAGTAATTTAAAAAATAAATTCAGAGAATGGAAAACTGGTTGGAAGGAACAACATATGCGAGAAGGTGATGAATTTGATGAGGAAGCATACATTGAAGGACATGAAAATCCATTTTTTACTGATGTAAAAAAAGCAATAAAATCTAGAATAGTAATACTACTTGATCATTCATCAAGTATTACAGATCAACAAACAGAATACAAGAAAACTACAATTGCATTATGTGAAGTTCTAGCTTACCTGAAAGTTAATTTTTCCGTTTATGCCTTTAACACAGTTGATAGACAAGTTGTATGTTGGTTGGTGAAACCAGAAGATATGAAATGGAATAATTCTTCCGCAAAAAGACTTGCTCAAATTTCTGCAAATGGTGGTACGCCTCTAGCAGAAGTTTATGATAGAATGCTACCAGTTTTGGCATCAAAAAAACCCGACATTTTTCTTACATTATCAGATGGAGAACCATCAGATCCTAATGCATTGAAAATGGTTCTAAAATCATACAAAAATCTAGGTGTAAAAATGACCGCAATTGGAGTTGGTAGAGACACATTCAGTGCCACCACAATTGCGAATAATCTCAAATACCTTGGCTATGAGAAGGTTTTAGCTGTAAGTAGACTGCCAGATATACCTAATAGAGTTCTTAGCATTCTTTCAGATTACTGATGAAGAAAAATTGTTCAGAATGTGGTACTGAATTTTCATGTGATAATAATATTACATGTTGGTGCTCAAGTTTTCCAAAATTAACTGAACAGCAGATTAATGAAAAAGATTGTATTTGTAGAGAATGCCTCTTGATTAGGTACAGGAAAAAAATTCTTGATGTATAATTGGTAATTAGTATATTTTTATAGAATTAAGATGGTTTCAAATAATGGAATTTGAGGATGTAAGGAAACCAGATATAAAAAAACCAATAATAATTGCTGCAATGCAAGATATGGGTAATGTGGGTTCTATAGTGGTAAATTTTATTAACAAAAGTTTAGGAACAGCAGAATTCAGAAATGTTAGTTCAACTAGACCTTCATTTGTTTATGACAAAGGAGGTTACATAGACATACCAGAAGAAAAATGGCAATTTAGATTTGCAAAAGATTTCATAGTGTTTGGAGGTGGTCGTGGTCAACCACAAGATAATCAAGAATTAAACGAACTTTGTCAGGAGGTAATCAATGTTGCAAAACAATATGATGCTAAATTCATCTATACTGTAGGGGGATACCATACAACACGACATTTTGGAAAATCTCCAACAACATATGTTACTACTACTTCACAAGAACTTCTAAAACTAGTACAAAAATTAGGAATAGAAACTACACCAACTGAATCTGTAATTACAGGATTTAATGGTCTAATTTTGGGATATGCAAAATTAAATAGAATTAATGGAATTGGACTTTATGGGGAATTACTAGAACCAAGAATTCCACAATACCGTTCAGCTAAAACAATTCTAGAAACACTTGAAAAACTAACATATCAAAAATTAGGAGACTTGCGTGAATTGGAAATAAAAGCAGAAGCAATTGAGAATAAATTTCAGTCTGATGATTAACACCAGATAACTAATCAATTCTTTTAAACTAAAAAAATTCCCATTTACTGTTGATTGGCTAGATTAGGAAATATACTGAATACCTAACATTCTAAAAAAATGAATAAACGGTTTTTCATTGGCTTAGAATTGCTGGATGCCAATTAACTTATCATCTACCTTTAATTGTCTAAATGATGTAGTAGTGTTATGATGTTGTGGATTATAGTTGCAGCTGCAGGAATAATTATTGCATTAATCTTGGTTTTTAAATATACTAAAACAGGTAAAAATGATGTTATTGGGTTTAGTATGAAATGTAAGATTTGCGGTGAAACCACAAATGGACTTAAATGTTCCAGATGTTCAAATAAAAAAAACGATTGGCGATAAAAAATGATGTCAAAACCAGATTCTGAAATGGATGGAACTATCTGTAAACAGTGTAAAAGACCAATCAATGAACACCTACCTGAAGAACTTGAAGAATGTACAAGGCAAATAGAATTTAAGAAATTAAAAGACGATGATATGAGATAAAACATCCCAAATTACTATATTGTTTGTCATGAAAATATAAATAGACAAAGATTTGAGGAACATCAATATGGAAAATGGTACCGTAAAATGGTTCAATCAGACAAAAGGCTTTGGCTTCATTGAAAGAGAAGATTCTGAAAAAGACTTGTTTGTCCACAAAACTGAAGTTGAAGGCAACATCAGAGATGGAGACAAAGTAGAGTTTGAAGTAGGCGAAAGTGAAAAAGGCCCTAATGCTGTGAAAGTAAAAAAAGTTGAGTAAGATAAGTAATTTATATTAATTTCTTAATTCCTTTTAACTACATAGTATTTTTTTATTTTTTTTAAAATCTAATCTTTAGCAATTTCACAATACTTGTTTGTTCCTTCAAAAAATTTAATAGAAGAAACAGGAATCTTATTACTTAGTTTTTCAAAAACCCACGCAGCAATATTTTCTGATGTAGGAAAATCAAAAAGTTCATTTAGATTTCTATGATCAAGTTCTTGAATTGTTTCCCAACATATTTTTTTCATTGCATCAAATTCAATAACCATATTTTCTTGATATGAATCACCCTGTTTTACATCACCTTCAACCTCAACAATAATTCTAGATGTATGACCATGTGGTTTTCCACATTTAGGATGACCACGTAATGTATGTGCAAAATCAATCTCAAATTCTACACCAAGCTTTGTTTTCATATATTTTTTCAAATATTGGCTTGTATAAACTAACATCATAGATATAAAAACAAAATATATTGGAAATATTGAATAATTAAGATTGTATTTTATATGATAAAATCATAACAAGATAATGGTAAAAACAAAGACAATACCTATTTTTCCTCTGGATCTAGTTTTGTTTCCAAATCAAGAATTACCTCTGAAGATTTTTGAACCAAGATACAAACAGATGATAGATGATTGTATTTTATCAAATAAAGAATTTGGTGTATGTCTAAGTAGTTCAGAAATGACTGTATCAAATTGGGAGGCTCCATATGGTGTTGGTACAATTGCAAAAATAATTGATTGTAAAGACGTTGATACTACAAGTGGTCATTTACACATTAATACAAAAGGTCACAACAGATTTCGCATAATTAGAATTATCCCACCTTGCTTGAAGCAACCAAATTACTACGATCCATTTTCAATTGAAGGAGTGCAAAAAATTGATGAATTACATCAAGATGTAGGAACTCATGAAAAAATGTACATTCAAGCTGTTGTTGAATTAATTAATGACATCGAAGAATCAATTTCTCTAAGAGAATGGAATTATTTAATTGAATTATGGAAGAAGAAAATTTCTCTTCTGGCTGACCCACAAAATATATCATCATATGAATTAGATACTTTATTAGATAGATATTATCTCAAAACTGAAATTCCTACATTAGATTATGTATATTCATTATGTGCATTAGGTGCTTCATCTCCAAAGGATCTACAATTAATTCTAGAATCATCAACAAAAGAACAATTACTAAAAAGATGTGAAAAATTATTAAAAACTGATTAATTATTTAGAATAATTGAAAACTAATATTACATTAGAAATAGTATAATACAATGACATTAACCAAGGATGATGCAAGAGTTCTATTTGATGAAGGTGTTTTATCTGCAGATTCTGATATGCATGAAGATGCAATAAAAAATTTTGATAAAGTGATGGAGATTGATGTAAATGCAGAGGTACTTTGCAATAAAGGAATATCGCTTGCAGCATTAGAAAAAAATGATGAGTCTCTAGAATGTTATAACAAGGCAATTCAACTTGATCCTAGTGATGAATTTGTACTGTACAATAAAGGCGTATTACTTACCGATATGCAAAAAAAAGAAGAAGCTATAGAATGTTATGATAAAGTTTTAGAAATTGAACCTAATGACGCTGATGCATTATACAATAAGGGTACGATACTAGATGAACTTGGAAGAAATGAAGAAGCAGCGAAATGTTTTGAACGTGTCAAAGAAATAGAATCATCTGATCAATTATAATAATTTACAATATCCAGTATTCTTTTTGCTTCCTGATTTGCAGACGATATTTCACCAGAATTCATATTAACAATCCAAGTGTACGTTAGGATTTCTTCATTAATCATAAACAGAAAAGTTACATCATGTGAAGAATTTGAATCTGATAATTTTTGAAATTCCAATCTCAATAATGTAATTTCAGTATCAAAAATTTTTTTATCAGGATATTTTGTAGATATCTCTTCCTCTAAGACATTCATTATAGTCATGCCAGAATTATTTAATCCGTTATATGACAAAAGAAAATCCACCATTGCTCTTTTGTCTTCTGTAAGATCAGTTGGAATATGTGATTCTAAATTTTTTTCCATTAGGGCAGGATATGCAAATAAGAAAAACAGACCTATTAGTCCAAGATAGATTGGTGCTCTTTTTTTTAAAAATGCTGTAAAACTCTTTTGATCTTTGCTCATTTCTAATACTTGTAAAATTTAGTGAATAATATAATTATTCTTCAGTAGAAGATGCTGATAAACCAAGTAATTTATTGATCTCGTAAATAGCAAGTTTATCACGTCCTAAGAGATCAAATTTCTGTAAAATTGTTTCAAATTTTTGTTCTTCTTCTATCTGTTCATCAACAAACCACTGTATGAAATTACGAGTTGCAAAATCTTTTTGTTTTAATGCCATCTCTGCAATCTTTTGGATTGATTTAGTAACTGCTTGCTCATTTTTTAATGCAATCTTACATATTGATTCTAAAGATTTGAATGATTGTGAAGGTTGTTTTGTTGATGGAATTACAGGTTTCACTCCTTGACCTGACAAAAAAGTTACAAATTTCATCATATGAGTTCGTTCTTCGTTAGATTGTGTAAAGAAAGCTTCTGCAGATTCATCATATCCATTGATTTCACACCAACATGCCATAGATAAATAATTATTAGATGCGTTGGCTTCCATTGCAATTTGTTCATTTATTACTTTTGTAAGTCCAGATGAGATTTTCATAAGATAGATTATTTTTCAGAGTTAAAATACTTCACTATAATTATTCTTAGCTAACTGCAAAAGTTCTAAATTGAAGCTTCATTATGCAATCATATGTCTGAGGGTAATATTGACAATGTACTATTAGAGAAATTTGAAAAAGAAGTTCTATCACAAGTACCTCACAGAAAAGAGAAGGATGGAAAGGTAGAGATAGTTAATGCTACACCTTTACTTGATCTTACTAATGATCTCAAGGAATGTGCAAAGACCGTTTATGACGTAGATGTCAGTGACAAAGATTTCAAAATTTATGGCAAATTTGATGGCACACTACTTACAGGTTCAATAAAACTTAGACCTGCTATCAACATTATTCATGATGCAATAACTACAGGTAAGATCAAAACTGGAACAACAGTAATTGAAGCTACTTCAGGCAACTTTGGAATTGCTCTTGGGTTATTGTCAAAAATTGGTGTAACTGCAATTGCGCTTGTCTCAAGAAAACTTCAGGAAGGTGTGTTCAAAGAATTAAGAAATGGAAATATTAGAATTATGGATCTTGACATGGATATTTGTCCTGCTCCAGGAATGGAAGACAAGCAAGATGCTTTGGTTGCAAAAGCAACTGCTGCAAACATTCGTTCACAATTAATTGAACTTGGATTTGAGCCTGAAACTTATGACAACAATATTGGAGATATTGAAACCCTTTTAGCTAAAAAAGATATTATCAATTTAGCAAAGTTTCTTGCAAAAATTTACAATTGCTTCTGTCCTGAACAATACGATAATGATTTGAATGTTGAAGCACACAGAACCGTAACAGGTGTTGAAATTGATCAACAATTACATGAAAATGGTGAATCACTAAATGATTACAGTATTGTTTGTACTTTTGGAACAGGTGGAACATCTGGTGGTCTTAGTAAATATTTTGATGAACAATACAACAAAAAAGGAGTTCATGTAATATTCCCACCTGATCAACAAGATGTTGCAGGTATCAGAACAGTAGGTAATGCTGATGGCTTAAAATATTATAATCCTGATAAATATGCTGGAAAGCACCAAGTGGATTTTGAACAGGCAAAACCACTTTTGAAATTTATGGTAGACAAAGGACATGATATGGGTGAGAGTAGTGCTCTTGAACTTTATGCAGCTTTACAAATGATACACAGTAATGGAGGAAAATTTGTTGTTATGATCTGTGATGGAATTGACAAATATAGAAAGAATTTTGAAAAGATTGGAAACACTGTTACTCCTACACAAGTTAGCCAACAAGAAGTTGCTTCAAATGCAAGTGAGTATGATAAAGTAATTTGGGTACATACTCAATACACTCCACGTGATGAAGGACTTGAATTACTTGCAAAATCCCTTGGTATCGATAAAAGTAAGATTATTGTACCAAATGCTAGAACTGCACAGCAATTATTGTCAGGTCAACAAGTTCCAGAAGAAATTGATCAGGCATTACAAGAATCTAAAGGAAAATCATTGATGGTATGTATGGCAGGAAGAACATCACTAATGGCTGCTAATGTTTTGGCAGAAAAAGGTATTCAGACTGATAGTCTAACTGGAGGTATTACTGGACTTCCTGAAAGCAAAACTAAAGATCTCTCACAAATTATTGAACAAGTATCCCAATTTTGATATTTATTAAGACACTGTAAATAATGAAAATTTATGAAATGCCTTTCAGTTTGTCAGCCATTTGCAGAATTAATAGTTCAAGGTAAAAAAACAATAGAATTAAGAAAATGGAATACACAATTTCGTGGTGAGTTTTTAATTCATGCTGCAAAAAATATACTCTTAGAAGATTGCAATAGAATGAACTTATCTCCTGAATCAATGATAACAGGTGCAATCATTGGAAAAGTTAGTCTAGTGGATGTAAAAAAATATAATTCAGAAAAAGAACTTTATGCTGATAGAAAAAAACATCATGCTGAAACAGATTATATAAAAAACAAATATGGATTTATTTTAGAGAAGCCAAAAAAATTACGAATACCCATTGAATACTCTGGTAAACTTAATTTCTTTGAATTTTATCCTGATGAAATAAAAAATAATGATATCAAAATAGATATTTTTGAAGATGAACATAGATACATGTGGATTAACCATCATTAGTACAAGGCCTAAAACAACCCTGTGTATATATAAAGGGCATTTATAAACTCGATAAATGCCAGAGACAAAACCAATAGTTAGTGTAGAAAATGTTGTTGCTTCAGCATCAGTTGATCAAAAGATTGACTTGAATGATGTTACAAAAAAATTTCCTGACACAGAATATCATCCAGATCAATTTCCAGGTTTGGTATTTCGACTAGAAAGTCCTAGAACTGCAACCCTAATCTTTAGAACAGGAAAAATGGTTTGCACTGGAGCAAAATCAGAAGAGATGGCAATAAAAGCAGTAAAAACAGTTGTTCAGAGACTTCGAAAAGGGAAAATAAAAATAAAGAAAGATGCAGTAATAACAGTTCAAAATATTGTAGCAGCAATTAACCTTGGTGGAAAAATTCATCTTGAACAAGCTGCCAGAAAACTACCTAGAAGTATGTATGAACCGGAACAATTTCCTGGTCTCATTCACAGAATGCTAGATCCCAAAACTGTCATTCTTTTATTTGCATCAGGAAAACTGGTCTGTACTGGAGCAAAAAAAGAGGCAGATGTATACCGTTCTGTTCATAACTTACATGCAACACTAGAAGAGAAAGAACTAATGATCTACGACGCGTAGATTCATCCATATTCTTTATTTTAATTATTAACTATCGTCTATTTCCTTCAATTCGGCTTCAATTTCTTTGAGTGATTTATTTTTTGGATCAATTTCTCGTATTTTTTCACAGCATTCTTTCACCTCATCACTCTTTTTTAGATGCAGGTAAACACTTGCCTTTATTGATAAGGCATCTATATCATACTCGCCTACTTCTAAAGTCTTATTCATATATGCTAAGGTATTTTTTATATCACCTTTCATAAAATATACTGTACCTATAATGAACGCCACGTCAGGATCATGATCAAGGTTTTTTTCAATTTCATGACCGTATTCTAGAGCTTCATCATATTTTTTTTCTTTGATTAATTTTCTAAGACGTCTCCTTGGATTTTTTTTGAATAATCCAGTCAAATACTTTCAAAAATCTATTTGGAAGAATTTTCTGACTGTAATTTTTCCCAATCAGCTAAGAATGCTTTCAGACCCTTATCTGTTAATGCATGACCTAACATCTTACCAAGTACTGCAGGTGGCAATGTTACAACATCTGCTCCAGTCTTCGCAGCGTCAATTACATGCTGTGGATGCCTTACACTTGCAACAAGAATCTGTGTCTTAAAATCATAATTTCTAAAAATCTGTTTGATTTCTTTGATAAGATCCATTCCAGTGTGACCAATATCATCTAACCTACCAATAAATGGACTAACGTATTTTGCACCTGCCTTTGCTGCCAAAAGTGCTTGATTTGGAGAAAAAACTAGAGTGACATTAACAGGTATTCCTTGTTCAGTCAAACTCTTGCATGCTCTTAGTCCTTCTCCTGTCATAGGGCATTTTACAACAACATGATCACCATATTCACGAAGTTTTTTTCCTTCTGCTATCATACCATCATAATCGGTACTGACCACTTCAAGACTAACATCGCCCTTGATAATTCGTGTGATTTCCTCCATTGCTTCATGTGGGTCACCACCTTCTTTTGCTAAAAGTGAGGGGTTGGTAGTTATTCCATCAAGTAAACCCATATCGTTATACTTTCTAATTTCATCCAGATTAGCAGTGTCTAGAAAAATTTTCATTATTTCTTACTCCTAATCTCTTTTGCCATATTTGCTATATTAACTGATGTTATACCATGTTTCTCAAGTAACTCTGGAATCTCATTATCACGAGCAGATTCACCAAACATATCTTGTGCACCGATTCTTCTGATTGGGACAGGATAGGTTTCAGAAATTACTTCAGACACAGCAGAACCAAATCCTCCTAGAATATTATGCTCCTCACATGTTACAATTGCTCCTGTTTCTCTTGCAGCATTTTCTAAAATTTCTTTGTCAATAGGCTTTACAGAAAAACAATCAATAACCCTACAAGAAATTCCTTCCTGCTTTAGTTTTTCTGCAGCATCTAATGCCAATTTAACTGTAATTCCACATGCTGCTATTGTACAATCAGAGCCGTCTCTTAGAGTGATTCCTTTACCAATTTCAAACTCTTGTGATTCATTATGAATAATTGGAACTTTGGAACGTGCCATTCTCATATAAAATGGTCCATATTGTTGTGCAATAGTCCAAGTAAGTTTTGACACTGCAGTAGAATCAGCAGGAATAAGTACACGCATGTTTGGTATTGCACGCATAATTGCGATATCTTCAAGTTGTTGATGAGAACCGCCATCAGCACCAACTGTTAATCCTCCATGTGAAACTACTAATTTTACATCAAGTCCTTTTTTATCTCCACGTGATGGATATGCAATGGCATTTCTTATTTGATCAACACATCGTCCTGGAAGAAATATTGCATATGTACTTGCAAATGATGTTTTACCAGAATATGCTAATCCAGCAGCAACAGATACTAGATTTGCTTCTGCAATTCCAACATTAAAGAAACGTTCAGGAAACTTTTTTCCAAAACTTGCAGTTTTTAATGAATCTGTAGTATCTGCACCTAAGACTACAATATTTTTATCTTGTTCACCTAACTCAACTAAGGATTTCCCATATTCGGTTCTCATGTCACCAAGAATATCAGTACTCATTGATATCCTAACTCCTGAGAAATTTGTAGTAACTCGTCCTTTTTCTTACCTACTACATGCAAATCTATCCATTTATTCACTAAATCTGTTCCACCAAGTTCATTTGCTTTTTGGATTAAGAGTTTCCTTCTTGATCTTAGAATTTTGTTTCTAAATTCTCTAATAACAACTCTTACATCATTTTGGCCAATTATTGCACTACCACCAACAAATGCTCTAGCACCATCAGTAAAACAAGCCCCAACATTATCTAATGTAACGCCACCATCAGCCTCAATATAGCCATCAAATTTGTGTTCTTTTAGATTTTGAGCAAGTTTTTGGATTTTTTCATGAGACGATTCGATAAATGTTTGACCAGACTTACCTGGTACTACAGACATTACAATTATCTGATCTAATGAAGAGATGAATTTTTCTGACCAAGTAGGAAGATCTGTATCAGGATTTATTGCAAGACCAACACCAACTTGACTGGATTTAAGAATATCATATATTTCCCCAAAACTTGATTCATCACATACTTCTGTATGAACTGTAATTATGTCACTACCAGCATCAATGTAATCTTTCACATGTTTTACTGGTTCATTAATCATAAGATGTGTATCAAATGGAATTACAGTTAACGGTCGCAGTTCTTTTATTTTTTCATTATCAAAAGTTGTATTTGGAACAAATTGACCATCCATTACATCTAAATGGATATAATCTGCACGACCATCAACACATCGTTTCACCTCATTTTCCAGATGAGTCATATCACCAGCTATGATAGATGGAGAAATCATAAACTGTGATTCAAGTTCTTCTTCAATAATTGGAACAAATTCTGGTTTTGCAGCTTTTCCATGCCACTGTGGATTATCTTCCATGTGTTCAACAGCTTTGCCCTTTATTGTTCTGGCAATAATGATTGTTGGTAATCCTTTAATTGATTTTGCTCTAGTAATGGCATTAGAAATTTGTTCAATTCGATGACCATCAACTTCTATAACATTCCAACCAAATGAACGCCATTTATCACCAGTTTTCCATCTACTTGCATCTTTCCACATTTCTGATAACTCATCACTTTCAAGGTGTTCATCTAATGGCATAATTTTTTCAGTATAGGAATCTTGTTGAATAAAATTTCTGTCTAGAAAAACAGTAAGATTATCAATCTTATATTTAGCTGCAGTCATTGCAGCTTCCCAAACTTGTCCTTCATCAGTTTCGCCATCTCCCATAACCGTAAATATTCTAGTATCTTTTCCATCAAGTCTTGCAGCTAATGCATTACCAATTGAATACGAAAGCCCTATTCCAAGTGAACCTCCACAAAATTCTACACCAGGACATTTTAAATCTGGATGTCCTTGTAGAGTTGTGCCAAACTGTCTGAGAGTCTCCATTTTAGACTCATCAAAATATCCAGATACAGCCATATTTGAAAAAAGACCTGGTGAAGCATGTCCTTTAGATAAAATTAGCTTATCTCTACCATCCCATTCCGGATTTTTTATATCATATCGAAGATGTTTATAAAATAGGCATCCCATTATTTCAGCCATTGAAAATGAACCTCCAGGGTGACCTGAGCCAGCAGCAGTTGTACCTTTGATTACTAGTTTTCTAGCTTTGAGAACATTTTTTTTAATTTGGTAATAATTTAGTCCCATCCCAAACAGAAAATCACAAAGATTACATAAATAGCTATATCTGAAAATTTTAATCCTGAAAGATCCTAGTAGAGTATGGATTTGGAAAAAAAACTACCTCTAATGATCTATGATGACAGATGTTATGTATGCATACAGTTTGCAAAAACGGTTAATTTCTTTACAAAAGGGAAATTAAGGATGGTTGGACATTATACTGAACTTGGCAAGTCAATTAGAGATAATTTTCTTGATGCCAGCGCATTAGAGATGTTTTGGTTTATCAATAAAGATACGGCGTTTGGTGGGAGAGCTGCCATTTATCCATTGATCTCAGCAATTTTTAATCTAACAGGTACTAGTTCTAATAAAATACCAATTCAAGAATCATGTGATATTGGTTGTAAAGATTCGATGGCAGTATTTTTCAGATCTGCTAGTCTGATTACTCACAGCAAAAAAATTTCTCTTAGAAAGCAAGACAACTAGTAATTTCAGCCAAATATCATGCATTGTTCACAATCACAGTTTGGTTGTTGTTTCGATTTTGCTAAACATTTTTTGTGTTGACCAGCTTGACACTGAACACAGATTTTTTCCAGATTTTCAACAGATGTATATTTTTTTGATTGATCAAATCCAAATCCGCCATCTTGAGGACCTACCATATTAGGAATATATCATACTGCTATTTTTATGTCATGTGTTGAGTTTTTACTAATTAGTATCTCGTTTTTTGGCTACTTGCATATAAAGATCAACAGTTCCACTGCCAACTGGAATTTGACTTCCAACTATGACATTTTCAGTAATTCCTTTGAGTTCTTCAGTTTCACCTGTCCTTGCAGCACCAGCAATTGTTGGTACAGTAATTTCAAATGCAGCACGTGCAAGTACACTATCTTTTGTTCCCGCAATTCCATGACGACCAATTTGTTGCATGTAACCACGATGACACATCAAATCAGCAACCAACATAAGATATCTCTGATCAACTTCAAGACCTTGGTCTTCAAGTGTGGAAGAAAGTTCATTAATTAATGAATTTCTAGCTGCCTCAATTCCAAGAGTTTCAGCTATCTCAGATACATTATTAGTTCTTACATTATTCTTATCAATTCCAGAAACTTTGAGTACATCACCGAGGTTTGAACCTGTAGTTTGAATAACCCATTCATTATCTTTCTTTACAATTGTAACTCTCTGAATATCTTTTACACCTTTAACAGTAGTCTTAAGGATTTTATTTCTTAATGTGATTACAGTTGGTGCATCAGATTCTTCATCTACTAATTTCAAAAGTATAGTATTGCCACCATTGATTACCTCAAGTTTAAATTTTTTATTAGTTTCTAGTTTTTCTGTAATATCTTCAATTGTGCAACCACGATCCTTAAGTTTTCTTTCATTTAGATTTAAACTAATTTTTGTGGCATAATCAGTTTCAGTGTCAATTATCAAATCCCTAATTGCTGTTTCTAAAATATTTTTAGCAATGTGTACTGCTTTTTGTTGATCAGCTTTAGATTCTTTATCGAGATAAACATCCATGGTTGGGGTAACTGGCTTCTTTCGTGCATCAACAAGCTCTATTAATCTTGGTAAACCAAGTGTAACATTTCTTTCTGCAATTCCTGCAAAGTGAAAAGTTCTAAGTGTCATTTGTGTACCTGGCTCTCCAATTGATTGTGCAGTCACAATTCCAACTGCTTGACCAGGTTCTGCTTGAGCATTATTGTATAATTCCAATCCTTTCTTAGCAACTTTTTCTATTCCATCTTTACTAAGTTTTGATTTTTCAAGACCATCAACAACAGAATTTGCTAACCGTGTGTTGAATGTTTTTGTATATTTTTTGACAATATCAGAAACTTCTTCTTTAGTTGCAGATTTTCCAGAATCTACAATTTCCTGAGATTCAACTAACCTGTTAATATTAAATGCCTCACCATGGTCGCTTTTTGCAACATCAATACCATCCTCACCATAGAGAAATTGTATAATATGTCCATGTGGATCCCTAACAGTTCCATCATATTCAAGTCGTATATGTTCTAATGCGTTTATTAGCCTTCTTTGCATGTATCCACTTTGTTGCGTTCTAACTGCAGTATCTACTAGTCCTTCTCGTCCTCCCATTGCATGGAAAAAGAATTCAAGTGTGGATAAACCATCACGATAATTTGATTTTACAAATCCATGTGCATCAGGATTATCATCATGTTCTTTAAAGTGAACTAAAACACGATTATTGTAACCTTTATGTAAACGGTTTCCACGTCTAGCCTGTTGACCAAGTGCACCAGCCATTTGCCCTACATTAAGTGAAGAACCTCTTGCGCCAGTAGTGGCCATAATTTTTCCTGCATTATCATCATTGAGTGAGCTATTAGCTGTAGTTGCTGCTCTATCTCTTGCTTTTCCTAAATTATTTACAATATATGCTTCTAGAGTTTCCTTTGTTGTCATTCCTCTTGTTCCCTTTAGTGTACCTTTCTTTTCTTGATCAATTAAATCAAAAACTTCATCATACGTTTTATTGATATCATCATTAATACTGGATCTGTCTTTTTCAGATAATTCCAGATCACTATACCCATAACTAAAACCATAATGAGTAATGAATTGTTTTATCATTATCAATTCAGAGTTAAGAAATGTTTTAGCTTGTGCATTACCGTAGTCCTTTGCAATTCTATGTAATACACTTTCAGGTTCTTCTGCACCAATAGATGATTTATCAATGACTCCACTTAGTAATTGACCATTTTTTATTACAATATCTTTTTGTTGTCCTCCAGTTCCTTTGGACCATTTAGATGTCATTACGTAATTGAAATCACTTGGTAAAAACAATGAAAATAATTGTTTTCCTGTAAACGATTGCTCTTTTTTATTATCAGGTTCAGGTAGAACTCCATTAAACCCACCAAGCATTGCAAGATTTGCAAATTCTTGTTTTGTTAACACAGTATCATCTTTTGTCATCAAATATGCACCTGTAATAAAATCACGAAGTCCTCCAATTATTGGTCCGCCAAATCTAGGAGAAATTAATTGATCCTGAACACGCATAAGAAGAACGGCTTCAGAACGTGCTTCCTCGCTTTGTGGGACATGGAGATTCATTTCATCTCCATCAAAATCTGCGTTATATGGTGGACATACAGATGGATGTAATCTGAATGTTTTTCCAGGTAAAACTTTTACAAAATGGGCCATAATGGACATTTGGTGTAGAGAAGGTTGTCTGTTAAATAACACAACATCACCATCCATAAGATGTCTTTCAACTAGAAATCCAATTTCTAATTGATCAGCAATTATTGAACGATCCTCAACAAAATCTAATCTAATCTTTACACCATCAGGACGTGTAATGTAATTGACTCCTGGAAATTTAGTTGGGCCATTAATAACTAATTTTTTTAATTTTTCAATGTTCCAATCTGTTACAATTTCAGGAATAGTAAGTTTAGTAGCTACTGCTTCTGGAACGCCAACTTCAGAAAGATCAAGATTAGGGTCAGGTGATATTACAGTACGGCTTGAAAAATCAACACGTTTTCCAGAAAGTGATCCTCTAAACCTACCTTCTTTGCCTTTGAGTCTTTGTGTTAATGTTTTTAGAGGTCTTCCAGATCTATGATGGGCTTGTGGTATGCCAGAAACTTCGTTATCAAAGTAAGTTGTAACATGATACTGCAGTAAATCAACTAAATCTTGAACAATTAAAGGTGGTGTACCAGCTTCTTTACTTTCTTTAAGACGCTGATTAACTCTTATTATATCAACTAGCTTATGTGTAAGATCATCTTCTGATCTAATTCCAGTTTCTAGAATTATAGATGGTCTAACTGTTACTGGAGGTACAGGAAGTGCTTGAAGTATAAACCATTCTGGTCTTGCAGTTTTTGGATCATAGCCTAATAGTTTCAAGTCAGAATCAGTAATCTGTGATAATCTTTCTCGAATTGTAATTGGTAGTAATCTATTTTCACCAATTTCTGTTTTTTCTATGAAAATTGTTGGTTTTGTAAAAATAAGCTCATATTGTGATTTACCACAGTGTGGACAATCTTTCTGTTTTTTTGCTTTATCTTGAATCTGTTCAGGAATACGTTTTTGCGAAATTACTGAATATGAAGCCTCACGCTCAGTAATTTTGGAAAACTCATCAATATCCTGTGGTGGAAGTTTAATCCTTCCACATGATCTACATGTAGATTGTAATAATTTGTAAATATTATCAACAAATGCAATGTGAAGAACTGGTTCTGCTAATTCAATGTGTCCAAAATGTCCAGGACTTCTTGCAGCAGTATTTCCATCTGTAACACATTTCTGTCCAGGTTCTAAAACACCTAATCTGCCGTCCATTAATCCACCTTGTACAGCCATTCCATCTTCATCATATGTTTCAGGTTGAGTAATTTCAGCAACCGAATATTTTCTTATTTCTTGTGGAGACCAAACAGAAAAAATTATTCCGTCTATAATTTTTGTAGTGGTAAGTGACATTAGACTCTCTCCTTTAGTTTTAATCTAGGTGCAATATTTAGGCTAAGAATTTCTTGTAAAAGTAATTTGAAGGCATATGCAACAGACACAGAAGATATTGGTGCAGTATCTCCACATTGTGCACAGACAAATTTCCTTTTTCTTGCATCATGAAAACCTGTTAGACCACATTTTTCACAAACAAGAACTTCAGTTTTATCAGATTCATCTAATAATCTGTCTTTAAGTAACATTGATGCACCATAAGCAATTAAACAGTCACGTTCCATTTCACCAAATCTTAGACCTCCTCCACGTGCTCGTCCCTCAGTAGGTTGTTTTGTGAGCATCTGTACTTGACCTCGTGCTCTGGCATGAATCTTATCAGCAACCATATGATGAAGTTTTTGATAGTAAACAACGCCAATAAACACATCAACTAAAAATGATTTACCAGTTCTACCATCATACATTTTCTCTTTACCAGAATATTTGAAACCTGCTTTGTCTAGAATTTCTTTTACAACATCCATCTTTTCACCTACAAATGCAGAACCGTCAAATTGTTTCCCTCTCATTGCTGCGGCTTTACCAGTAACTGACTCCATCATCATTCCAACTGTCATTCTAGATGGAAATGCATGTGGATTAATTAACACGTCAGGAGAAATACCTTGTTCTGTATATGGAAGATCCTCATTCTTTGCTAAAATCCCTAGGACACCTTTCTGACCATGTCTAGATGCAAACTTGTCGCCAATCTCAGGAACTCTCATATCCCTAGCCCTAATCTTGTACATTTTTCCACCTTCATGTGATTGTGTCATTACAACTGTATCCACTACACCAGTTTCTGATGGACGAACACCAATTGATGTATCCCTACGATATGGTCCACTTGATTCAAATTCCTTGTATTCTTCCATAAATCTTGGAGGGCTAGTTTTTCCAATTAAGATGTCACCACCTGTAACTGATGATTCAGTGGCAACAATTCCATCCTCTTCTAAAACTCTATATGATTTTTCACCTTTGTATCCTCTTATATTATCATCTGCGTTTGGAATCTCAAAATTATCCCTCATACCACCAGGATATTGTTTTGCTTCAGCATCATAGATTCTATAAAAGAATGTTCTAGCAAGCCCTCTATCAACTGATGATTTACTTAGAACAATAGCATCTTCAATATTATAGCCATCAAATGGTAAAACTGCTACAACACAATTTTGTCCTGCCGGTCGTTCTTCCATTCCCAATAAACTTAGAGATTTTGTTGTTACAATAGGAGTTTGAGGATACAGCATAAAGTGTTGACGAACATATGTACTGGTGTTCATCATAGGAGTAGAAAATCCTAAACTCTGTTTTGCCATTGCAGATTCATATGTATTTCTTGGAGATTGGTTATGTTCCGGATATGGTATAATTGAAGCACCAGCGCCCAAAATTGCCGAAGGAAATATTTCTAGATGTGAATATTTCTTGGTATTTGCTAAATCAAATGTAACATAACAATTCTCTTCCTCGTTTGCATCAATTAATTCAATTATTCCCATTCTAATCAAATCATTCCATGAAATTAGTTTCTTAGAAATTTTGTCTAGAAACTCTTCTGTTAAACGTGTTTTGTCATTTTCAATTATTATTAATGGCCGTAGAACTCTACCTGCATTACAATTTACATATAATCTACCTGTAGCGTCTTTTTCATCTGGTTCATATATTGAAATACCAACATGGGGATGAATTTTCGAACTTCGTCTCAAAGTACGTAGTTCTTCAGTTAATTCTTTGCCATTTTTATGAAATCCAATTAATTTACCATCTACAAAAATTCTAGTACCATCTTTTTTCATTTCATTATGAGCGGAGTTTAAATCAACAACCCCAGAACTGTAAAGTGTTTCAACTACATCTTCTGAAGGAACATTTTGAGAAATTATTGCAGATAATGCAAGATTCTTTACTAAACCACAATTAGAGCCCTCAGGTGTCTCAGCAGGACATATTCTTCCAAAATGTGTAGAATGAAGATCTCTTGCCTCAAAATTAGGTTGTGTACGACTTAATGGTGATTGGACTCGTCTTAGATGACTAATAGTTGAAAGATAATTTGTTCTATCTAATAATTGCGTGACACCAACTCTTCCACGTCCCCAATTTCCAGTTGCAATTGCATTATTCAGTTTATCAGAAATAATTCCAGGCCTAATGGCAGCAGCAACTGCATTAAGTCCTCTTTTTTGTCCTGAGCGTTCTAACTGATATTTCATATCTCTAACTAGATTTCTAAATGCAGTTCTGAACAGATCAGCAAGCATTTGTCCTGCAAATTTGATTACTTTATTTCCATAATGATCTTTGTCATCAGGCTCAATCCATCCAAGTTTTAATTCAATTAATTTACAAGCAGCCTCACCTAAGAAAAATGCTTTTTCTTTTCTATTTTCTGGATGTTTTCCTAAGTGAGGTAATAACCCCCAGTCAAGTAAAGTTTCTGCCCTTTTTATTTGGAATTCTTCTAACATTCCTGGTGCAATTCTTTTACTAATGTATACAATTGCATCTTTAGGTGAAGGAACATCACCAGCCTTTTCAAAAGAACCTTCCAATTGATTTTGAATTGTATCAACTAAAGAAACAACACCTGCAATTTCCTTATCTGATTCTAAACCTAGTGCACGTATTAGTGTCACAACTGGAATATCAACTGGAGAACCTGGAATTTTTGCAACAATCAACCCATCTTCTTTCATTACAAGTTCAAGTTTTGCACGATACCCAACAATTGATGAATAAACCTTTGCCTTATGTACTATTTTACCACCAATTTTTTCTGCATCAACAATTATTTTATTGTAAGACAGATCTTCTAATCCAACAATTACTCTTTCAGAGCCGTTAATTATAAAGTAACCACCAGGATCTTTTGCATCTTCTCCATGATCAATTAATTTTTGATCAGTAAAGCTGTGTAAAATACATCCATGTGATTTTACCATAACAGGCATATCTCCTATGTGTACATAACGAGATTCCAAAATTTTTCCATCTTCTATTACACTTGCTTCCATCATTATTGGTGCAGCATACGAAATATTTCGAAGTCTTGCCTCTGCAGGAGTTATATGAGTAATTGAGCCATCCAACTCCATCATTCTTGGTTGTTGTAGCTTGATTTTTCCTAATTGAATTTTGTATGGATATTCAGCATTTTCAATGTCAACATGTTCAACTTCATGAATTATACTTTGTAATCCAGCATCAACAAATTCATCAAATGA
Source organism: Candidatus Nitrosopelagicus sp. (assembly GCA_028345295.1). Taxonomy (GTDB): domain Archaea; phylum Thermoproteota; class Nitrososphaeria; order Nitrososphaerales; family Nitrosopumilaceae; genus Nitrosopelagicus. The sequence goes on from JAOMDA010000001.1 coordinate 89,549, forward strand.
ATTTAGATGTTGTCGTGCAATACCCTCTGTTTTTAAAATATTTTGAATCACTGACCAGTTTCTATTTTTATTCTTCATTATGTTTCCACCACATATCGATAATAGAAACTCTCACCTGCGGTACCACTTTTTCTAGTAATTTTTATCATATCACCTGGCTTTACACCAAGTCCTAAAATTGCAGGATCGGTTATAAAAATAAATGGTAATTCAGTTGGATTACAATTGAAATCTTCTAACACTTTTTCGGCATCTTTTTTTGTCATAATTTCATGTTTTGGAACATATACATGATTGGGGACAAGAGTTGGGATTTTTTTAGTTGCCAAAAAATTTACCCCCATGCATAACACTAGTTATTTGAGAAAACAATCGCAACAAACTGAACAAAAGTCTCTGTGAGGTCAATATATATTTAATTAGTTTTTTTAGAAAAAACCAAAAATTATCCCAGTAATCTGTTTTTTTTATTCTATGTTGGTTAAATATAACAAAATACTTTAAGAATTGTTGAGATTGAGAACAAAGACAATTTTCCTGATTTTGGCTATAGTGGTTTCACCATTATTTATGAGTCAAAGTTTTGCTAGTTCACATGACGAACAATTATCTGGTAGTGGAATTACGCTTGATGTAACTACTGACAAAGAAGCATATAATCCAGGAGAAACAATTACGGTTTCTGGTAATGTCCACCCTCAAGTTCCTGGAACTGATGTAATTTTACGAATTATTTCTCCTCAAGCAACTAATATCATTCAAGTAGAACAACTTGAAGTTGATTCTGATGGTAATTTTAGTGGAAATATTGAAACAGATTTTGGTGGAGCATGGAAGAATTCAGGGACTTATGTGATTAATGTATTTTACTGGAAAGATGTAAGAGTTGATATACAATTTGATTATGGAATGACTTCTGTTGGTATGCAAGAAACAATGCCTGTGCCTGAATCAATACAAAATGAAGAAGGAATACAATCATCTGAAATTGTTGGTGTTGAAATACTAGATTCATTTTTAGTAATAGATGGAATTAATGTGAATTATACAATTACTAATGCAAAAATTATTTCGATAACACCTGATCTTGATGCAAAATCACTAATCATTAAAATCAGTACCACCGATGATGGAGAACTTGTAATCACATTGCCAAAAGATGTCATTGATACTGATGAAGAAGGATTTTTTGTTTTAGTTGATGGTGAAGAAACGGCATATATTGAAGAGTTACATGATAATTCTCGGACTTTAACAATTCCATTTTATTATGGATCTGAAGAAATTGAGGTAATTGGAACATTTGTAATTCCAGAATTTGGTCTTATCGGTGTACTAGTATTAGCTATATCAATTATTGCAATAATTGCAGTAACTTCTAAATCAAGACTTAGTTTAATGCCAAAACTCTAGAAATCTAATAAAATAACCAAGAGAATTTGAAAATGCATAAATATAGAATAATTTTGAGATCGAATAGATGAACGTTCAATCTATAGTACTACTAATGGCAGTTTTGTCAATAGGTAGTATGGGCATCGCTTCACAAGCATTTGCCGATCATCACAGTGGAGGTCAGGGAATACCAATTCAAATTTCAACTGACAGTGATACATATGATCATGATTCAACAATTTCAATTACTGGACAAGTAAGTACAGTAAGAGATGGTGCTGCAATAGCTATTGTAGTATCCGGACCAATGGGAATTGTTTCAGTTGATCAAGTCACCCCAAGTGCTGATGGCAGTTTCTCTAGTTCAGTAGGAACTGGAAGTAACTTGATGAAGTATGATGGTGAATACAAAATAAAAGCAACATACGGAGATAAGAGCATTAACGACTCTGTTATTGTAACACTTGAAGGTGGAATCGCAGCTGGCTCATTGTCAGGTGGTGATGACCATCATGAAGAAGGACACCATGAAGCAGCAGAAGCTTATGACCTTACAGATGATGTAAGTACAAGCATAAGTGGAGGTCATGTGGAAAGCGTAACTGCAGGAAACAACTCAGTAGTTATAGCAATTCATGATGCTGAAGACGGTGGAGAATTAACATTAACAGTAGATAGTGATGTGCTAACACCATTTAATGATGGTAGTTACTTTGTTCTCGTAGATGGAGAAGAAAGTGATGATGCATCACAAAGTGGTAATACAGTAACAATTCCATTGGAATTTGGCGTAGAATCAGTTGAAGTAATTGGTACACACGTAATTCCAGAATTTGGTACAATAGCAGCATTAATTCTTGTAGTAGCAATTACTTCAATAATTGCAATAACTGCAAAGTCAAGACTTAGTTTAATGCCAAAACTCTAGAAACCTCATCTTTTTTCATTTTTTTTATTTTACTTAATTCAGGAGTAAAAGAAATATACAATCTCAACAGAGTCGTATAGTGAATAAACTAATTTTTCTGATAATCTTAATTGCATCAATTACCATTGTTCCTGCATTTGCTGTAGAAGGACAAAAACTGACAGTAACTACAGATAACACTGCATACCAACAAGGAGACATAATTACAGTTACAGGCAACATCGAAAAAATTATTCCAGGAACACCAGTAATAATACAACTATTTTTTGATAGAACCCAAGTTGATATTGCACAAGTTAATGTGTCACAAAATGGTAAGTTTTCAAAAACTTTTGTTGCAGATGGCCCACTATGGAATTCAGATGGAATTGTAATAATAAGAGTTGCATATGGTAATATCAATACAGAAGCAACTTTTGATTATTTTCAAAAAAGAACACAAAGTGAAATGATTTCAAATTTTGAAGTAAATATTCCAGATGCAGGTACATTTGATATTCCATATACAATGAAAGGAGGAATATTAGAATCAATCTCACTGAATAAAAACAACTTTGGTCTTGATATTATAATTAATTCACATTCTGATGGGTACCTTACATTACAACTTGATCGTGATTATATAGACTCGATAAAAAATGATGGTACTGATGAGGAGTTTATAATTTTAATCTCTAATTCAGAGAATGAAACTAGCATACAAACAGAATTTCGAAAAATTGAATCAAATGGTGATTTTCGTACTATAGAAATTCCACTTAAAAATGGAGATTATACGATTCATATCATTGGAACATTTGTAATTCCAGAATTTGGTACAATAGCAGCATTAATTCTTGTAGTAGCAATTACTTCAATAATTGCAATAACTGCAAAGTCAAGACTTGGAATAAATAATTTCTAAATATTTGCTTTACCGGGCATATATCCATCATAATCTACAATAACAGAAGAAAATCCAATCATTTGTAATTTTTCTGAAACTTCTTCGATTTTTTGTTGATCAATGAGTAAGGGAATCTTATCTAGATCAACTTCAATTTTTGCAACACCATCTAAATCTCTAACACGAACTTGTTTTACATCAATACTTTGTTTAATCATTAATTCTCCCATCTCAACTCGAGCTAATTTTTCTGCAGTTACTCTTTGTCCCCATGGAATACGAGATGCCAAACATGAGTTAGATGGTCTATCATAGACAGTTAAACCAAGAGTCTTTGTTTGCTTACGGATTTCTTGTTTTGTGAAATTTGTTTCTACTAATGGGCTTTTAATTCCATTCTTATGTAATGCATCAATTCCAGGTCGATAATCGCCAAGATCATCTACATGAGTTCCATCAACAATTACATCACTACCAAGTTTTTTTGATGTTACAAGTAGTTTCTCAGATAATTCATCACGACAATAAAAACAGCGATTTTTATCGTTTCTTACAAAATTTTCATTCTGTAATTCATCATAACTAATCAGTATATGCCTAATTCCAATTTCCTCAGTAATTTTTTTTGCAGAATCTAATTCATCCTCTGCCAGTGTTTTATAATCCGCGGTGACAGCAACTGCATTTTTTCCAATTTTTTCAAATGCTGCATAAGCTACTAATGCACTATCAACACCACCAGACAATGATACTAAAACACTATTTTTATCACTAAACCAGTTGAGTAGATCTTGATATTTTTTCATTTTCTTACTTGATTGATTTTTTCTCTAAGTAACTCTTCAGTCTGATTAAATGACATATTTAATGAATTTGAGATGGATTTTATGTCTTCAAATTCTATTTTAAAATGAGAATTTCCTTTGACTACTTTATAATTAACTGGAAATTTATGCCCATCAATTTCAACCGTATCTTGTTCCATTGATCTAGGAACAACATATCTTTCTGAATTTCGAATTCTGACACCAAGAGTTTTGGTTTCAGCAACTAGTAATTCCAAAATAGAATTCATTGATTCTGAATCACAGATTACAGATATCAATTGAGTTGGTCTACCTTTTTTTGTGATACCAGAAGTAATCGTTACATCTTTTGCACCATTTATCATGATTTTTTCAATCATATTTCCTAAAATTTCACCAGATACATCATCAACATTAGTCTCTAGAACTTGAACTGTATCTTTGACTAGATTGATTTTGGTTTTTCCATTTACAATTTTTAGGACATTAGCAAATTCTCCAAAATCCTTTGAGCCTGCACCATATCCTACAGAATTTATCTTGACTGGTGGATAAAACTCAGAACATATTTTTGTCAAATTAACTAAAATACTTGCTCCAGTAGGAGTGGTTAATTCCTCTGTAATAGTTCCACCTTGAATAATTATTTCAGAATTTTTAAAAATTTCTAAAATTGCATATGCAGGATTTGATGTTTTTCCATGTGAAAATGTAACACTGCCACCGCCAATTGCAACAGGCGAACAAATTATTTCATCGTTAAACAGGTTCAAATCATCTAGGGCAATTGCTGTACCAAGAATATCAACTACTGTATCAATACTTGCTGCTTCATGAAAATGGACTGATGATTCTGATTCTCCATGGACCTTGGATTCTGCAGAAATTAGAGTGTTAATAGTATTTGTTACAAAATTCAAACCAGATTTAGATAGTCCAATTTTTTTTGCTGCTTCTATAATACAATTCTTTACATCTATACCCTTTCTTTCATGAATATTTTCATCAATTTCTAAAACTAACTTAGTTGCGTCTTTTCCATTTTTTTGTACAGATATAAAATCAATATTTATAATCTTAGAATTATCTAAAAATGATTCTGCAGTGTAAATACCCTCAATAATTCTTGATTTATTTGCTCCAAGACTTACTAATGATGATAATATCATATCTCCTGATATCCCAGCAATCTGTGCATCAATGATTAGAACCATAAAGTATGGATAGTAAAAATACATAAAAATCTGTTTAAAGTTCAAAATAAGATTTAATTAATCAAAATCTTGAGCGCATATATGATCACAATAATAGGTGCAGGCAAAGTAGGTGGAGACGCAGCACTGTTTTCTGCAATAAAGCAATTAGATGATCAGATACTTCTCTTAGATATTGCAGAAGGACTTCCACAAGGTGAAGCGATGGATATCAATCATATGTTATCTGAGCAAGGCATTGACGTTGAAATCAAAGGTTCTAATAATTACGAAGATATGAAGGGTTCAAAAATTGTAGTAGTTGTTGCAGGTGCTGGACGAAAACCTGGAATGACTAGAATGGATTTGCTGAAGATTAATGCAGGAGTTGTAAAAGATGTTGTAGGAAATATCAAAAAATATGCTGATGACTCGCTTATAATCCCTGTAACTAACCCATTAGATCCAATGGCATACATTACTTTCAAAACTTCTGATTTTGAAAAAAGCAGAGTTTTTGGAATGGGTGGAATGCTGGATTTATCAAGATTCAAGCAATTTATCCATGAAGAAACTAATTCTTCACGAAAAGAAATCAATGCGTTAGTAATTGGTGAACATGGAGAAAACATGCTTCCCTTAACCAGACTTGCAAAAATATCTGGAAAGCCTCTACCAGAAATTATTTCTCAAGAAAAACTTGATAATATCTTTACATTAACAAAAAATGTTGCAGCTGAAGTCATCAAACTAAAGGGTGCCACAGTTCACGCACCTGGAAATGCAATTTCTGCAATGATAGATAATGTAGTCAATGATAAAAAACAAGTAATGCCAGTCTCTACATACTTAGATGGAGAATATGGTTTTTCTGATGTTTCAATTGGAGTTCCTGCAATATTAGGTAAAAACGGTGTAGAGAAAATTATTGAGCTTGAATTAAACGATAATGAGAAAGATTGGTTTGAAAAAGGTGTAAAAAGCGTTAAAGATGCAATTTCAGGCATAAATGTATAAACAGTTTTTAAATTCATTACACAACAAGAAAAGAATTGGATATTTCAGAAGTCTTAGAATCATTAAATCAAGGTAAAATTTCAGTAAGTAAAGCTAAGAAGCTTTTGGAATTATATTCAATTGAAGAAGTAGAAAAGTTTGCAAAAATTGACATTAATCGTAAAATGAGAAAAGGTATACCGGAAGTAATTTTTGCAGAGAGAAAGCAGTTACTAGAAATAAAAAAAATTATTTCAAAAGTGTTAAAAAAATCAGATAGTGTTTTAGTCTCAAGAATTCAGAAAAAAGATTATCAAAAAGTAATAGACTATTCTAAAAAAAATAATTATAAAATAAAAAGAGGAAAAAATACAACAACTACCTTAATTTTTAGAAAAGTTATTAAAAAATCTGGAGGTAAAATTGGAATCATCACTGCCGGAACATCAGATATTGGTGTTGCAGAAGAAGCCAAACTCATGTGTGAATCTATGAATTGTGAATGCATTACAAGTTATGATATTGGAATTGCAGGATTACACAGAACATTTCCTATATTGAAAGAATTTGTTAAAAAAGATGTAGATGTTATTATTGTAGCAGCTGGAATGGAAGGTGCGTTAGCTTCAGTTGTATCATCTATAGTAAATGTTCCAGTAATAGGGGTACCAACATCTGTTGGATATGGATATGGTGAAAAGGGAATAGCTGCATTAGCATCTATGCTTCAAAGTTGTTCATTAGGTCTTTCAGTTGTTAACATTGATAATGGAATAGGTGCAGGTGCAGTAGCTGCAAAAATAGCAAATCAAAACTCAAAAAAATAATTTCTTACTAATTAATCGTTAGTTTTCTCGTAAATCATATATATCATACAAAAAGGTGGAAGTTAACGTTGAATGGAAAAAGAATTGTTCTTACTGCTGATAGAAGTTTAATGACAAATTATAGAGGAAATTTTCTTTATGGCTTTATTGCATGTGGTCCATACGAAGTCTTACCAGAATGGGTTTTTGATAAAGTGTTTTGCCCACCAGTAGAAACTGATACTATTACAGGAGAAGCCAAAGTTGCACAAGTGGGTCTAAGAAGAGTTGAGGCTGCATTACATCAAGGTTACAAAAAAGAAGATGTATTTGTTGCAAATCCAGATTATTTAGCAAAATCAATTGGACCAGATACAAAAGTCGTAGGAATTAATGTTATGGATCCACTTGGAATGGCACCAGTTACAACTACAATGGCTCCAGAAAAACTATCCTATGTTGCAATGAAATTCAAAAAAATGTGTGCTGACATTATTCAATTGAAAAAAAAATATGATTTTAAAGTTGCAGTTGGTGGAAATGGAGCATGGGAATTAGCAAAATCAGATAGGATGAAAGTTCATGGGATAGATACGGTTGTTGTTGGTGAAGCCGATGAACTTGCATTAGATTTGTTTCATGAATTAGAATCAGGCGAAGCCCCAGAAATGATGCATTGTTTTGTTAAGAATATTCAAAATATTCCAGAAATTACTGGTCCTACTGTGAATTCATTGATTGAAGCTATGAGAGGTTGTGGAAGAGGATGTGATTTTTGTGACGTCAATAAGCGCTCTAAAAAAGATCTACCAGTTGAAAGACTCGTAAGAGAAGCAAAGATGAATCTTGATTATGGATTTGATTCTGTTTGGTTACATTCAGATGAAATGTTACTTTATGGATGTGAAAGCAGAGACTTTCAGCCAAACTATGATGCAATTGTAGAACTTTGGAAAGCATTAAAAAATTTAGGTGCAAACTTTATCGGAACTACACATATGACATTTTCTGCAATAGCTGCAGACCCAAAACTGCTACACGATATTTCAGAAATTAATGGAATGCATAACAATGGAAGATGGCTATCAACGAATTTGGGGATTGAAACTGTAGCACCCAGTATGGTAAAAAAACATCTAGGAGTAAAAACAAAACCATTCTCAGTTGATGAATGGGGTTGGGTTGTTCGCGAGGGTGCAAAAATAATGAATGAAAATCATTGGTTCCCAGCAGCTACAATAATAATTGGATGGCCCGATGAAACTCCTGATGAAACTCAATATACAATTGATATGATGCAGGACTTCAGAGCCACTGACTTTAGGGGTCTAGTAGCTCCACTACTATACCAAGATTTTAGTGAAAAGAATTCTATGCACTTTGGAAACTTGAATGAAGCACAGTTTACACTATTTTGGAAATGTTGGGAAAATAATTTACGTGTGATTAATGATATAATCCCAATAATTCTAAGAAACAAGACGTATGGACCGCCAATGAAGATTTTCATGTATGGAATTCTCAAAGCAGGAACATGGGCTATAATGAGATATCTAAGAGGTCTCTGTAAGGACTTGTTTAATGGTAGATTACCAGAAGACATTGTAGAAAAATATGCTAGAAGTAGATCTGTTGCTGCACCAAACTATACAAAATAGAAAAATTAAAGTTGTTCTATTGCTTGATCGGCAATTGTATTTCTTTTTGGTGTTATTGAAATAAAATACTGCTTGTCAGCACGTTCAACTGCTTCAACTTTTGTAATACTTTTTGATACAACATCAAACTCGTGTATTCCATTTTCTAGTTCACCTTTTGTATATAACATTAGAAATGTATCACCGCCGGTTGGACTTAATGGGATAAAAGAGCAGATGTATCCTTTGTACGAATTTATTGGCATTGTATTTTTCATTGGTGGTGCCACGGATGCAAGATACATGAACATGTCTTCTACATTATCAAATTCTTCATACTCAACATTCATGATCGTAATGATATGATAGAATATAATAAGTTAGAGATTACTTCATTCTCTTTTTGAGTGCAATAATCACAACTGCTGGGGCTACAAAGTACATTCCAATGTTTAGCATTATGATTCCAATACCATAACCTAGCATTTCTTGTTCTGTATCAATGTCAACATAGTTTAGTATAGTAAGTGATGTAAGTAGTGGTGTTAATCCAACCTTTACTGCCTCTTTGAATACTGGATTCTCTCTTTCATAGTCTGCTATTGTTGGGCTGAATGAATAATAGAATTGATTAAATGCTGTCATAAATGATATGCCAGACTGTGTTTGTAGTACTGTGTTATCACGAATTTCTCTCAAGAACTGTACTTGTGGTGCCATTTCACTACCATATGCTGCTGTTGCAATTAGACAGCCACCGCCTTTTTCTTCTTGTGCAACTACACACTTACCATCTTCAAGAACAGTTCCTTCTCCACACATTGGTTCTGGTTCTGGTTCTGGTTCTGGTTCAACAATTGCTACTGGTTCTGGTATTGGTTCTGATATTGGTTCTGGTGTTGGTTCTGGTGTTGGTTCTGGTGTTGGTTCTGGTGTTGGTTCTGGTGTTGGAATAGCTACAGTACCACCACTTCCTCCAGTATAATTGAAACTAGTTGAACCTTCGTTTTTATTATAAATTGCAGTGACAGTGTATTCTCCAGCTGAACTCATTTGACCGCCAGGGGTGATTTGTGTCACAAAGTCTCCATCTCTATCTAGTGATACTTGTGCAATTGCAACTAGTGATCCATCATCTTTTTGGACTTTAATAATTACAGGTACGTTAAATTCAGATAGTATAGATTCTTTTACATGACCTGAAATTCCTATAACACCAGTTTCTCCATATGCTGGAAAATCAGTTGTTACTGAGATTGGTGGAACATTACTCTGTGCACTAACTGCACCAGTAAGGCCATATGACATAATTGATAAACTAAGTAATAAAATTGCAAAAGTTCCATATATTCGCATTTATGATAATTCAATACTGCGACTATTTATCATAGAGTGATAAAAAAATTGACAAAAATAAGACAAATTTTGTTATTTTAGAAAATTTTAGATGAAAATACTGGTCAAATACATTACAACTAATCCTAATCCAATACCAAGAATAATTGATGTGTTAGAAAGTGTATTTTCGCTCTCTTCTCGTATATACTGAATAATTGATACAACTACTTGAAATATTGCACCGGCTCCTATTGACAAAAAAACGACAGTTGAAAAAGGTGAGAAAGAGAATCCTCCTACCCATGTCCCAAAAATTGCTGGTGTTCCTGCAATAAGTCCTAGGCAGATTAATCTTAAAATCATGGCTTTTGTTCTTGCCATTGGAGCAGCAATTGCAAATCCTTCTGTTGTATTATGAATTGCAAAGCCTACAATTAGGAAAGTACTCAATGCAACCTGCCCAAGTGCTATTGCAGCGCCTACAGCCAAACCTTCACCAAAATTATGAAATCCTATTCCGACAGCAATCATCAAAGAAATTGCTAGAGGTTTTGAAATTTTGGAAAATTGTGATTTTCTGATTAAACTGTTACCTATAGCAAATAGAATCAAAAATGATAATATTGTTACAGTTACAATGAGTAATTGACCATTAAAAATTTCCGATAGGTGATTTTGAGAGATCTCTGATGCTTCTTCAATTGCATCAAATGCTAAAAAGAGAAGTAACCCTACTGTAAAAGCCAGAAAAAATCGATATTTGTTACTTCCAAGTTTTTGAATAAATGAAAACCATAAAAGTCCAATCATTATTGGTACTATGCCAATTAGAAATCCAATTAATCCTAAATAACCAATAAGTTCTGCATTTACTTCGAGTTTAAGTGATGCTGCATCCACAGATTTTTCAAACCGTGTTCCATCATCAGTTGTTAGACCAATACTATATGGTTGACCTTCATTCCAATCATAAGGAATTCTAACCAACGCTGTTTCAAATTTTGTTAGATGATTATCAGGTTCTATTGCTGCAGGTTGTATTCTGTCATTAACATCAGCTACTGTGATATTGACATCAATAGGTCCAGTGTTTCTAACTATTGCTTGTATCTCGCCATCAACAAAATCAATTTGTTCTATATGAATATCAGGTAAGACTAAACCAAATTCAAGAAAACTTGTACCTGGACCCATTAAAAAAGCAATTACAATTGCTAAAAGCATTAATGGACCAATAGCACTTAGTACAATTTTATAATTTGAAATCTCTGCCATGATTAAATTTCATCACTAATATTTTTGTTAGTGTCTTTAGCTAAGAAAGAACCGACCCAACCTTTTTCAGAAAATTCTGTGTTATGTGCATGAAACATGTAAAGACCAGGATATTTGTACTCAAATTCAAGAATTTCTCTTTCACCTTGTGACATTGTTAACATATCATTGAATCCTGCTGGAACTGTGTCAGTTCCTGCAGGATAATGATGGAAAAGAGTTCCATGTAAATGAAAATTATTTACTGGATCAAATTCTAAAATATTTACTACGTATGCACGGATTAATTCATTTGTTGAAATTTCTACTGGATGATGTTGATAATAGAATGGAACTGTATTTGCACCATAAAAATTATTTTCGCCATCAAAGTCTGTATCTAATCCATTTAGAACAAAAACTAGTTCATCTGCTTGGGCTCTTCCTTCCTTTGGATCTACTATGTATGCACCATAAAGTCCATGAGCAATATGCTCTTCAACAGGATGAACGTGGCAATGATACAGGTGTAAGCCTACAGGCTCAGCAAAAAATTCATAGATAAATTTTCCACCAGGTCCTACATTTTCAAAAACACCGTCCATTTCGGCTTTATGAATACCATGAAAATGCATTGTATGAGATTTTGAACCCTCATTTGAGAAATGGACACGAACTAGATCACCTTCTGTTGCACGAATTGTTGGTCCTGGTACAGTTCCATTAAAAGTCCAGACATTATAAAATACTCCTGGTGAAACCTCCATCACCTGATCATCTCGTGCAGTAATTGTAAATTCTCGAAGTATTGTACCATCTTCTAGTTCAGAGACAGTTCCATAATCAAAATCTCGTAAATAAGATTCTGGATCAAACTCTAGTAATTCTCCTGTATATCCAATTGGGTCAATTATATCACCTGTAGTTTGTATTGCAAGTCCAGTGTGTGTAAGAAATGTTTTTGGTTCTTCTGCAGCGTCACTTACTGCTGGAATAACAAAATACAATGTTGAAATTGAGACTACTATTACCAATATCATAAACATTTTTTTAGATTGATTATTTTTCTCCAACAAAATTCCACTATTTGAATGATATTTAAAATTTAGCCTAGGCTAACTTTATTAGCCATGACTAAATTTACCAATTCCACTAAAAACAATAAATTGTAATTAAACAAATTTAACTCTGAGTTCTGCGAACAATGTATGGCAAATAAACCAAAGTTTCTGGTTATTGTGGGAATAATGATTGGAATTGGGGCCGCACTATTATTTTATGGATCTCAATCAATTACTGCTGATATTGTAATTATAGAAGGACAAATAGATGAAATTAATACAGTTAAGATTGAGGCTATTTTAGATCCAAAAATCAATAATGAAGGAGTATTTGCTGTACAAACATTAGAGGAAAACCAAGAAAAGATTACAGCAACGGTTTTTGACCCTTTCGGAATACCAATAGTTGTAAGTACAATCAACCAAAGCTCTTTTGAAGAAATATTTGAGATATCGGAAATTGGTACGTATACATTAGTGATTAAAACAGACAGTGATGAAATGATTAATGTTGTAGGAGGAATTGGACATGTTCCTGATAGTTCATCATATTCTATTTCAACCGCAGGATTTTTCATCTTACTTTCAGGTATGATAGGTGTAATAGTGTTAGGAATACTTCTTGTCAGAGAAAGAAAGCAGAAAGCTAGTTAAGAAAACTATCCATTTTGGCAAGACCATCTTCAACATTTTTGTAATTATGACCAGATTCCATTATCTCAGATAGTTTTTCAGAATCAACAGAATATTGAATATCATCTAAACTTCCATTTTTAGTGACAAATTGGTTCTGTATGAGATATGATAGTTTTTCCTGAAGATCCTCTGGCATAATACCAAATTTTTCCGATAGAAATGTACAGTGTTTTGGACCACTTTCCATCTCAGCTAAGATTTCAGATATCTCTGGATCAAATAGATTATCAATAATTTTTTTTGTATCCAAATCTGGTTTTTCCATAAAATTATGTCATATTTTTGATTTATAATACTATTCTAAAATTATTCTTGAGATTACGCATAATTTTCAGCATGGTTTTTAATGGGGTAACTAAGAATCTTGCTTACTTGAGCACACAATATGAGAATCTTATTAGAATATTGGGAAATGATATTCCTGGTGAAAGAAAGATCCTAGTTGGGCTAACTCAGATTCGTGGAGTTGGAATGATGTTTGCAAATTCAATCATTAATCATCTAAAAATAGATCCTAATTCAAAGATTGGATACCTTAATTCTGAACAAGTTTCTTCTATTGAAAAAGTTATAGAAGATCCACAATCATCAAATTTTCCAACATGGTTTTTGAATCGTAGAAAAGATGCTGAAACTGGAAAAGATTTGCATTTAGTTACATCAGATATTGCATTTAATGTTAGAAATGATATTGAAAGAGAGAAGAGTGTTTTTAGTTGGAGAGGTTACAGACATATGTTTGGATTGAAAGTTCGAGGTCAGCGCACTAGATGCACTGGTCGTAAAGGAGGAGCAGTAGGAGTTGCAAAAGGTGGAAGAGTTTTACCAGCTAGAGGAGGAGCAGGAGCACCAGCAGCAGAAGGAGCTGCTGCAGCAGAAGGAGATACTGCACCAGCAGCAGAAGGAGATACTGCACCTGCTACAGAAAAGAAAGAAGCACCAGCAGTAGAAAAGAAAGAATAGGTGATAATAATGGGAGATACTAAGAATTTTAGAAGAGTTTGGAAAAAACCAAAACGACCACTTAATTTTGATTTAAAGATGGAAGAATTAAAAATACTAGGAACTTTTGGATTAAAAACAAAGCGAGAGTTATGGAAAGCTAGAACTGAATTATCACGAGTAAGAAACCAGGCTCGTTCTCTCTTGGCTTTAAGACAAGAGGTAAGGGATAAAGAAGAACCAATTCTAATACAATCATTAACTAAAGTAGGATATGTACAACCTAATGCAACATTAGATGATGTATTAAATCTTGAAATAAGTGATTTATTTTCTCGTAGACTTCAAACTGTTGTTCAGAAAAAATTTTATTTTAAAACACCATATCAAGCAAGACAAGCAGTTTCTCATGGGCATATATTGATTGGAGATAGGATAGTAAATATTCCATCATATGTTGTAAGTGTTGACGAAGAACCAAAAGTTAAACTTACTACAGAATCTATTTTTAACGAGATTCTATCAGAACCAGAATCTGACTTGGGTAGTCCTGAAACTGAAAACCTAGAAATTCCTGCTGAAGAAGTAAAAGCTGAAGCACCTGCTGAAGAAGTAAAAGCTGAAGCACCTGCTGAAGAAAAAGTTAGTACTGAATAACTATCTAGGTAAATTTAAGATCAGAAATTCTCTCATATTCTTTTTCAATTAATTCTAATAGTTTTTCTGAAGTCATTCTACTTTTTAATAAAGATGCAATTATACATCCTCCAGCACCAGCTCCCTCCTTAACAAATCCTTCAGAATATGATTTTAATCCAGCAAACTTTGATTGACTTAACAGAGGATCAACTGATAATACAGGAATGTCATCTATTTGTTTAACAGTCTCTAAAAATTTGGAATCTACATCATCAATAATATATGAAGTACATCCAACAGCAATATTCTGCTTGTTATATCCAATTCTTTTTGCAAATGCAAGTACTGCAGTCATCTGTGTTCCCCCAGCCAAAATTACACGTGTAATTTTTGATGATTCAGATAGTATTCCAGCAACAACTGGAATCATTGGATCGCCTAATTCAGAAATTACATTAATTGGATCATCTGATGTTAAACGTTTTAGAGCATTAGAGACTGCTTGATTTTTAATTTCAATTGGATTTTTTGGCATGCTTGAGCTGACACTTGTGTTAATACCAAAACCTTTGAGAACCGCTAATGCTGTAGTTGTACCACCTGGTATACTTTCACCAACAACAAGACATTGATTTGGTTGTGAAATTGATCGCCCAATAATTTTTCCAAATTCTACCGCTTCAGATACTTTTTCAGGAGATAATGCTTTAGATTCTGAAATATTTTTGCCAAATTCTAATTGTGAATCAAAATGAGATGTGTCAGGAGAAATCTTACTTCCTGCATTGACTACAAAATGAGGAATTTTTGCTGAATCAAGTGCTACTTTAGTTAATAATGCAGGAGTTGGCTTTCCATCAGGTGACATTGGAATAGTATCTATACACTTGCAGTGTCCATGTCTAAGAAATTCAGCATCTGCAGGTGATGTAAATTTTAAGAATTCTTTATCTGCTCCAGCAATAGTAATTCCAGGTATTTCAGACGTTTCAGTATAAGAAATTACAAGGCAGAAAGTAAATTGACTTTTTTCTAATGAATTGGTAAATTCCTTTGCACTTTCAATATTTCCATGACTGGATATTGTCAATTTATCCACCCATTCTCATAACAAATTCTTCTTCAGAAATTGGTTGTATTACTGGATTTGTGTTTTTTTCGTTAGAAATAGTAGAAGTTGGATTTGAACCATAATCATGACCTGGATACATTACTAGTTTTTCATCTAATTTTGCAATTACATCAAATAGACTATGGTAAAGTTCCTTTGGACTTCCACCGGGAAGATCAACTCTTCCACAGTTTCCCACAAAAAGTGTGTCACCAGAGAAAATTTTACCATCACCAACTAAACAAATACTGTCCTTTGAATGACCAGGTGTATGATATACCAAAAGTTCTGAGCAACCAAACTTGATTGAATCTCCATCTTTGACGGTCATATCATTTTGTAAAGTTGATGCCTCATGTTGTACAATCTTGACACTAATTTCTGCTGCTAATTCCTCATTACCCCTTGTATGATCATCATGCCAATGTGTATTGACAATATACTTTGGGTTAAGATTTTGTTCTTCAATTATCTGAATTATTTTATCCAGTTCCCAAGATGGATCAATTACTATGCACTCTTGAGTAGATTCATCCTCAATAATATACGAAAAGTTCTGCATTGGACCTACTGAAATCTGATAAACTTTCATAGAATACCATCCTCTGCCTCTGGAGGTATTCCAATTTTTTCAACAAATAGTTCACCTGTAAGATCTTTTCTTTTAGGAATCCCTTGTTTCATCTTATGAAATGTTACAGTCATATCGCATTTAGTATAGATATTGGCAGTATCTCCTGTTTGAGGATCTAATCCTGATGGCACATCAACTGCAAACTTGAAGCAATTAGATTCATTGATATAATTTATCGCTGATGCATATGGTTCTCTTATCTCTCCTGTTATTCCAGTACCCAGAATACCATCAATTATGACATCAGGGTGGAAATCAACAAATGCAGAATAGATTGGTTTTGGCATTAGTTTTACAGATTTCATTTTTTCTAAAATTGACCAATTCCATTTACTCTCTTCAGTTTTAATTTTATCAGGCGTACCAAGTAGGAATACCCTAACGTTTGCATTATGACCTGCAAGATGTCTAGCCATGACTAACGCATCACCACCATTATTTCCCAGTCCGGCATTTACAACAATTTCTTTTCCCTCAACACTTCCAAATTTTTCTACTAACCGTCTAACTGCTGCAGCGCCAGCATTTTCCATCATAAATTTTTTCAAGAAACCCATGTCATGACCCTTGTTTTCAATCTTATACATATCATCTACAGAAATTTCCATATTGTTAGAAAAAATCAAATTCAAATAAGAGCTTTTGCAAACGCCTTTAACTAAGAATAGTAGAAAAATAGCCGATGGGATTAAAAAATGTCAAAACATCATTGCCAATAATTTCTAAAGAATTAGAAAAAACAAATTCATCACGAGAATTCTTAATAAAAAACAATCGTGCTGTGGTAATTAATTGTAGCCAGGCAATAATCTCTATTCATAAAAAAGATCTAGTTACAGCTAAAAACAAAATAAAAAATGCAAAAGAGCAACTATTAAAATTAAAACAAAAAGCAGCAGGGGATCTTGATAGATATGTTCTTACTCCTGAACAAGAATTGGTTGAAGCAGTATCACTTTTATCAATTATAGAAGGAAAAGATATTCCATCTTACAAATCACTCAAAGTTTCTGGCGAATCATATATTCTTGGTTTACTAGACTGCATAGGAGAACTAAAAAGACAAGTTATAGATACAATTCGAGTTGGAAATTTAAAAAATGCAGAAAATTTGTTTGATCTGATGGAAAATTTGTATTTAATGTTATATCCATTTGCAACTTATGATAAGATTGTCAAAGAAACAAGAAGAAAATTGGATGTTAATAGAAGTTTGGTGGAAGATACAAGAACTATACTTACTGAGGAAATTAGAAGACAGAAATTAATCGAGACTATCAATAAAACCAAAAAATAATTTTAAGAAAATAATGCGGGCGATGGGATTTGAACCCACGAACTCCTAAGAGACTAGGCCCTCAACCTAGCGCCTTTGACCAGGCTGGGCGACACCCGCACAGACAATTTCATGCAGGGTTTTTATAATCCTTGATTGGATCTGGAAATGTGTTAGTACCTGTTAGATGTTTTACTTGTGGAAAATTAATTGCCGATAAGTATGAAGATTATCAAAATAGAATTAAGGCAGGTGAAGAACCAGTAAAAGTTCTTGACGAACTTGGAATGAATAGATATTGCTGTAGAAGAATGCTATTAACCTCAGTTGAAACAATCCAGCAAGTAATTCCGTTTTATGAAGCAATGCACAAAAGAAACCAAGAAGTGCAAAGCGAGCTAGAATAGGTTGCCAGAAATTACATCAATAACAGGAAGAATTCTCTATAATAGTCGTGGTAGTAAAACTATTGAAGTTGACATAATATCTGATAACGAATTTCTAGGTAGAGTTTGTGCACCATCTGGTGCAAGTGTTGGAAAATATGAAGCTGTAAGTTTTCCTAATAATAAACCTGAACAAAGCTTAACAGTTCTAAATGAAAATTCTAAAAAATTTCTTGGTTCTGATGCATCTGATTTAAAATTAATTCATGATATTATCAAATCAATTGATAATTCAGATAACTATTCAGAAATTGGTGGTGCATGTGCATTTGCAATAACAATTGCAGCAGCTCAAGCAGCTGCAAATTCACTAGAAGAACCACTATACAATCTTCTAAACAAAGATGATGAATTAAAATTTCCATTTCCATTAGGAAATATACTTGGTGGGGGAGCACATGCAGGTCCTGGAACACCAGATATTCAGGAAGTTTTAGTTGCATCAATAGGTGCAAAGGGAATAGAAGAAGCTATTGATATGAATTTACAAGTTCATAAAGAACTGAGAAACTTAATTCAGAAAGAGGATCTAACTTTTACGAATGGTAGGGGTGATGAAGGCGGTTGGGCACCAAAATTTGATAATGAAAAAGCTTTGGAAATTTCCACTAAAGCAATTGAAAATCTAGGATTTACACTGGGAAAAGAAGTAGCTCTGGGAGTTGATTTTGCATCATCAACTCAATGGAATGATAATAAGGGAAAATACATCTATGATAGAGCAGGATTTGAGAATGATTCTGGTCAACAAATTGATTTTGCTGCAGAAATAATAGACAAGTACAAACTAATCTATGCAGAAGATGCTGTACATGAAGAAGCATTTGATGACATGGCAGTTCTGACAAAAAAATTTCCAGACAGAATGATTACTGGTGATGATCTTACAGTTACAAATACAAAAATTTTGGATAAAGCAATTAAGCGTGGCTCATGTAATGCTGCAATTCTCAAGGTTAACCAAGCAGGAAGTCTTTTTGATGCATTAGAATTTGCTACAATGGCTAATGAAAATAATATAAAATTAATAACATCTCATAGATCAGGTGAATCAACAGATTCACAGATATCCCATATCGGGATAGCAACAAAGTCAAAACTACTGAAAGTTGGTGTTGTGGGAGGGGAAAGAGTTGCAAAATTAAATGAATTAATTCGACTCTCAGAGCATGATTTAATACATGGCATGATAGACATTTAAAAATCACAATGAGCGAACAAGCAGAAATTTCAAGTATAAAGAAGAAAGTTTTATCGACTGGTATTAGAGTAGGTACAGCAGTAAAGACCAAATTTATGCGTCAATATATCACCGAATCAAGTCCTGAGGGATTGTACATGTTGGATATAGATATGACATTAAGTAGAATTAAGACTGCAGCAAAATTTGTTAGTCGTATGGATATTAAACGAGTTATCGTTTGTTCAGGAAGAGAATATGCAGGAACTCCAATTGAAAAGTTTTGTGAATGTACAGGAGCAGAAATGATGCTTCGAAGATTCATGCCAGGAACTCTAACAAACCCATCATTACCATTTTACACTGAACCACAGTTACTAATAATATCTGATCCTCAAGTAGATTCACAAGCAGTTACTGAAGCAACAAATGCAGGAATACCAGTTATTGGTGTAGCAAATACAGATAATTTAACATCCCAATTAGATTTAGTAATACCTGCAAACAATAGAGGCAGAAAAGCTCTTGCAACAGTATATTGGCTTCTTGCTCGTGAAATTCTGATTCAAAAAGGTGAACTTACAGAAGATCAAGATATGAAATATGAAATAGATGATTTTGAGACTAAAATTAAAGACATTGAAGAAGACGAGTCTTAATAGTCTTAGAAGAAGAATTATACAAGTACATTTTAAAATAATTATTTGATTTCAAAAGCATCAGCGCCAGGTAAAATAATTCTTTTCGGAGAACATTTCGTAGTTCATGGTACAAAGGCAATTTTATGTGCAATCAACAAACGAGTAACAATAATTTCAGAAAAAAATAAAAGTCAAAATATTTCTATTAAATCGTCTTTAGGTGAAAATTCTATTCCAATTTCTGAATCAATAGAGAATGTTGATAGTATGTTTAAACCATTTTTCTTTATTGCAAAAAAAATAATCAATGAAAATAATTTTAGTAATGGGATAGACATAGACATACAGTCTGATATTCCAATTGGAGCTGGTCTAGGTTCATCCTCTGCATGCTGTGTTGCAGCAGCAGCATCAGTATCAAATTTATTTTCAAAACCTGAAAAAAATCAAATTTTAGAGCTGGCAATAGAAGCTGAACAAACCATATTTCCAAAAACATCAGGTGCAGATTGTACAGTTTCAGTTTTTGGTGGTATAATTGGTTATGAAAAAGGCATTACATATGAAATCATAGAAACTGAACATGAATTTGATTTTATTGTAGTAAATTCAAAAAAGCCACATTCAACCAGTATTGTAGTAGACCGTGTAAATAAATTCAAAAATGAAAATAAAGAAATCTTTAATGGCTTATGTGATGATGAGCGTAAATTAATAATCCAAGCAGTTAAGGCACTACAAAAATTTGATCTAGAAACAGTAGGAAAGTGTATATCACAAAATCAGATTTTTCTAGAACAGCTTGGTGTATCAAATGATCAACTACTAGAAATTATAAAAATAATTGAAAAAGAAACATTTGGTGCAAAAATTACCGGTGCGGGAGATGGCGGGTGTATTATTGCGCTAACTGATAAAAATGAAAAAGAAGCAGTAGTTGGGCATATGAAAACTGAATATGAAGCATATTCAGTAACCATAGACAAGACAGGTATGCAAGTTTTTAACGACAATTAGCAAAGAAATGATATGATACTAATCAAACTGGGTGGTTCCATTATCACTAACAAAGAAAGACCACTATCACCTAGAAAAAAGACAATAGAAAATATTCTGAAACAAATTAAGAAAATCAAAGAACCTGTGATAATAGTCCACGGAGGAGGCTCTTATGGTCATTATTGGTCTCTCAAATATGACATGCATACAAAACCAGCAAAAAATGATATGCGTGGTGTAGCAATTGTAAAAAATTCTATGGTGGAACTAAACAAGATAATTCTAGACATTGCAGTAAAAAATAGAATTAATGCCTATTGTTTACCACCAACTGACTTCATGAATGGAAACAAGCCAATTAAAAATAAAATTCTAACAATAAGTGACATCTCAAAATCAGGCTTGACACCCGTCACATTTGGTGACGCATTATGGTTTGGTCAAAAAAAATCCTTCATCTTATCAGGTGACGTAATAATGAGTACACTTGCAAAAATTCTAAGACCAAGGTTAACTATTTTTGTATTAAATGTAGATGGGGTATACTCTAACATTAAATCCAAAAAACTAATCTATGATTTCAAAAAAGATGCACCAAAAATTGCAACAAATTCAATGGATGTTACTGGAGGAATGACAAGGAAAATTACAGAAGCAGTCAAAATCTCCAAGGCTGGTATGAAAGTATTTTTTGTAAATGGTAACAAACCCCAAAGAATTTCCGATGCTGTAACAGGAAAAAAATTTGAGGGGACTATGTTTAGGAGTTAGAATGGACGAATATGTAATACTAGTTGATGGAAACGATCATCCAATAGGAAAAGAAGAAAAAGTAAAATGCCATTTACCAGATGGCAAACTTCATAGAGCATTTACTGCGTTAATCTACAACAAAGAAGGAAAATTACTTCTAACACGAAGAAGTAACTCAAAAATGCTATGGCCAGATGACTGGGATGGAACGGTTGCAAGTCATCCTAGGGAATCTGAGAGTTATGTATCATCAGCCGAGCGTAGAATGCCTGAAGAGATTGGCATAACATGTAAAATGAATTATGTGAATAAATTCGAGTATCATGTTCCATACAAAGACATTGGTTCAGAAAATGAGGTTTGTGGAACATTAATGGGAGTTATAGATGATTTTGACGAGTCATGTTTGATAAAAGATGAGATTTCTGAAATTAGGTGGATTACACCTAATGAATTAAAGACTGAATTAGAAAATAACAGAGATGTTTACTGTCCATGGATGGTAATAGCATTATACTTTCTTGATGAGTGCGAATCTGATACAAAAGAAAAATTCAATTCGTTAATCTCAAATTGGACCACAGATGAATTGAAGACTACATATGAAAACGCAATTAAACATTACATTCCTCAAGATAATTGGAGATTAGTAAAATGAATACATCTGAATCAATCAAAAAAAATGCAGTTTTAGTAAACAAATTCTTGAGAAATGAGCTAAAGGGGGAACCAAAACAGCTGTATGACGCAGCATCACACTTGATCATTCACGGAGGAAAACGTCTAAGACCATATCTTGTATTGAAGAGTTGTAAGGTTTTAGGTGGAAGACAATCTGATGCTATGGTGGCAGCAAGCTCTGTTGAGATGATTCATAATTTTACATTAGTTCATGACGATATTATGGATAATGATGAGATGCGGCACGGAGTACCCACTACTCACAAGAAATTTGATATGCCATTAGCAATTTTGGCTGGCGATGTTTTGTATTCAAAAGCGTATCATACAATATCTGCAAACTCAAAGCTTTCAGCAAGCTATACCGCACAACTTGTGAAAAAACTATCAAAAGCATGTGTAGAAATTTGCGAAGGCCAGGTAGATGATATCAAACTTGCTGAAAACAAGCGAATTCCAACTGAACAAGAATATATCAAAATGATAGAGAAAAAAACTGCGGTTCTTTTTGAGGTATCATGTGCAATGGGTGCAATATGTGCCAAAAAGAAACCAAAAGACGTGAAAAACCTTTCATCATTCGGACGTAATCTTGGAATTGCATTTCAGATAACAGATGACCTGATTGGAATAATGGGTGATAGTAAAATTACTAAAAAGCCTGTAGGAAATGATATTCGAGAAGGGAAAAAGTCACTACCAATACTTCTAGCAATTCGAAAGGCAAAAGGAAAAGACAAACAAAAGATAATCAAAGTTTTTGGTAAAGCTAATGCTTCAAAAAAAGATGTCCAAACTGCAGTAAACACAATCCGCTCATTGGGAATTGAAGAAGTAGTTAGGAGAAAAGCACTTGGATATGCAAACAAAGCAACAAAATCACTTGATCCCTATTCTGGAACTAATACAAAAGAGATGATTAGTTTATTAGACTTTGTTGTAAAACGAAGTCTTTAACAGAATTTCTTAGGGATCTAATTCACCAACATCAAGGATGTATTGGTTTACACATTCCTGTGTTTGACTAGAGTTATGATCAAGCATTTCCTCGCCACATGTAGGGCAAATTAACTTAGTTCTAGAGGCATATACAACTGGATTTCTTGCTTCTCTGGTAAAACGCCATAAACATTTTTCTCTCTTTTCTTTGTGATGATTTCTTAGATCCTCATTACAAATTGGACATGCAGTAGTTATCATGCTACCTTAGGTGAGATACCAGCTGTTTTAACAATTCCAGTAGGGATAATTATTTCTTAGATAATAATCCTAGAGATCTTATTCCCATTGTTGCAGCAAGTAATCCAATTGAGAACAAAACTATGGTTCCAGCAGGAGTAATATCAAATATGTATGAAATTAAAATTCCTGAAAGAACTGAAAATACAGAAAAGCTTATTGAAATTATTGCAGTTTGTTTGAAACCCCTACCGTACATAATTGCTGTAACATTTGGAATAACAAATAGTGCTGAAATTAATAATACACCGACAAGCTGAATTGATGTAACAACAGTAAGTCCTGCCATAAATATAATCAAATAATTAATTTTTTCTACTGAAATTCCACTAACTTTAGCCTGTTCTTCGTTAAATGTAGAATAGAGAATTTGTCTATACAATAATAAAATTACAATTAAAATACCTCCGGTTAAGGCTAAAATCAAAACTGTATCATTTACACTAATGAGAAGAATACTTCCAAATAGAAAACTAAAGATATCAATTGAAAAGCCTCCTGAAAAACTAATAATTACAAGTCCAGTTGCTATGCCGGAGGATAATAGTACTGCAATTGAGGCGTCACCGGATATGTTGTATCTATCCTTAATTTTTGTAATAATTAATGCACTAATTATTGATACACCATATGCAGTCCATAATGGATAAACTCCAGCAAATAGACCCAATGCAATTCCACCAAATGATGAATGCGCAAGTGCATCACCAAATAAAGAATAACGTCTTAAAACTAAAAACAATCCAATAACAGAACATAAAATTGCTATTGCAATTCCAGAAATTAATGCTCTATGCATAAAGCTGTAAGTTAGAATTTCAAAAGACATGATTAATGATGATGCATGTGTTCCTGCATTGATGCTTCAGAATATTGTTTAACAAGCTCATCATCAGAAAAGAATTTTTCAGATTCTCCATGAAAAAATAATGTTCGATTCAAACATGCAACATGGTTTGCTAATTTATTTACTGCATCCAAATCATGAGAAGACCAAATAATTGTAATTCCTTGTTTAGAATTTAATTTTTTAAGAATACTAAAGAATAATTCTATGCTTTGTTGATCAACACCTGTAACAGGTTCATCTAAAATCAAAATTTTTGGATTATTTACTAAGGCTTTTGCAATAAATACACGTTGTAATTGTCCACCAGATAATTCACCTATTCTTCTGTTACGAAGTTCATGTATCCATAATTGCTGCAAAATTTCATCGATTTTATTTTCATCAGATTCAGTTCTCAATCCCATTCTTACAACATCACTAACTGTTGCAGGAAAATTTTTTTCAAATTCAGGTTTTTGTGGGACATATCCAATTTCTTTATGATATTTTTTTGATTTTTTAATATCCTGTTCAAAAAATTTGATTGTTCCAGTATATGTTGTATTTAGACCCAGCATTGAATCAAAAAGTGTAGATTTACCTGCACCGTTAGGCCCAATTATGCCTAAGAAATCACCTTCCTTTACTACAAAACTTACATCATCTAATGCCTTTACTTCTGGATATTTGACTGTGAGATTTGATATTTCTACAGCATTCAACATAATGCCTCGCTCAAATTTTCGAGATTTTTAGTCATTTTAGAGACATAATTTTCTTCATTTGAGACAATTTCTAGAGGAGATAAAACGAGAACTTTTCCGCCAATTTCATCTGCAATAACTTGAGATGTTTTTGTAGAGGTACTTTCTTCAGCAAAAATTATTTTAATGTTTAATTTTTTTGCAGTAGAAATAATTTTTTCTAATGTTTTTGGAGTAACATCACCATGCGGATCAGTTGAAGCAACAATTGTATGTTGAGTTAAACCATATTCTTCAGCAAAGTATGAAAACGCATCATGGAAAGTTATAAAATCAGATCTACATCCAGATAGTTCAGTTCTAATTTTTGAATCAAGCAAATCTAATTCTTTAATATAGATTTCAGCATTAGATTGATAATAATTTTTATTCATAGGATCAGAGTTGGATAAAGCATTTGCAATGTTTTTAGCTTGTAATTGTGCATATACCGGATTTAGCCAAATGTGTGGATCTTGACCACCATGATCATGTCCATCATGATCATCTTCTTTTGCATGCTCATCATGTACATCTTCACCAGAAACTAAGTGGTGAATTTCTTCTAATCCATGTGAACCTTCAATGTGTCCATCTTCAATTTCATGTAACAAATGTTCAATATCTTCAATTGCACCTATTCCATGACCATGTCCATCACCCTCATGCTCATGAAGTATTTCTTCTATAGCTTCAATTGATTGTAATTCGGTCATATGTCCATGTTCAAATTCTTCAATTACACTTGCAATCTCTTCATAAAATTCTTCTATGTGAGAATCATCATCATGTTCATCTTCGTTTGCATGTTCATCATGTTCATCTTCTTTTGCATGTTCATCATGTTCATCATGTTCAATTGAAATTCCGTTACTTGTGTCAACAATGATTCCTTGATAATTAGATAAATCTAATGAACTAACCCAATTTTCATAGCCTAGACCATTGATAATTATCATATCAGATTTTTCCAATCTTTCGGTATCTCTAATGGTAGGCTCCCAATCATGTGGATTGATGCCCATGGGTATTAACAAAAATGAATCAATCTTCTCTTTTCCTATATTTTGTGAAAATTCGTGAAGAAAACCGGCAGAAGTGACTATTTGTAATTTTGAATTATCAGTAGTAGAAATCTCTGAATTAAGATTAGTTTGAGAGACTGCAAGAGAAGCTAATGTAATTACAACTACTATTGCAATTATCGCTAGTTTAATCTGAATATTCATAGAAAAAATCGTGCCTAGATTATTAATAAATGTATAAAAAGTTAATAACATTTAGTTAAAATTTTTATGTTTCTTAATAACATATGACATATGCCAATAGTCTCTATATCACTAACTGAAGAAATTCTCAAAGAAATTGATTCGTTGCAAAAGAATCTAGGATTCTCAGGAAGGTCAGATGCGATTAGGGCGGGAATACGAAGTTTTGTTGCAGAAGAAAAGCAAAAAGAGGATCTTTCTGGAAATGTAAATGCCATCTTGCTAGTAGTGCATAATGACGAGTATGATAATCAAGTAAACGGAATCAAGCACTCATACGAGGATCTCATTACAACCCATCTTCACAGCAAGATAGAGGGAGACAAGTGCATGGAACTTTTCATGTTAAAAGGAGAGGCGGGTTCTGTTAGCTCTATTACTAAGGATTTTCAAATTAACAAAAGAATGGATACTGTAAAGTTAGTGACGCTATAGATGAACGAAGAAGAAATAAAAAAAGAAATTAGAAAATTTGCACTACAAAATGCTGCAGAACATGAAGGACAAACAAGAGATAAAACAATTCTTGCAAAAATTTTAGGATCTATCCCAGAACTGAGGCAGAAAGTACAGGAGATATCACCAGTCATAGTAGAAATAGTTTCTGAGATTAATCAAATTCCATTAGAGCAACAGAAAAAGGAAATCACTGAAAAATATCCAGAACTTTTACGGGTTGAACAAAAAAAACCTGAACAAAATGTTCTACCTGCCCTAAGAAATATTGAAGGAAAAACAATAATTACAAGATTTCCACCTGCACCAAATGGATACCCTCACATAGGTCATGCAAAGGCTGCAATAATAAGTGAAGAATATGCAAAAATGTATGGTGGAAAGATTATTCTCAGATATGAGGATACAAATCCTGGAACTGAGCGATTAGAATATTATGCTGCAATCAAAGTTGGAATGGATTGGCTTGGAATACAATTTGACAAGATAGAACATGTTTCTGATAACTTAGAAAATCTATATGAGAATGCCGAGAAATTAATAAAATCCAATGATGCCTATGTTTGTACTTGTAAACAAGATACCATAAGTAAAAACCGTAGAGAAATGACAGAATGTGAATGTACAAGACGAAGCATGCAAGAAAATGAACAAATGTGGCATGAAATGTTTGGAGAGAAAAAATTCAAGGAAGGTCAAGCATTATTACGATTTAGAGGAGACATGAAATCTGGAAACACGACAATGCGTGATCCTACATTATTTAGGATAAATACCAAAAAACATGCACGGGCAGACCAAAAATATCGTGTCTGGCCAACATATGACTTTGCAGGCATAATTTTCGATAGTAATTCAGGCGTAACACATGCCATGCGCTCAAAGGAGTTTGAACTGCGAAAAGAGCTACATTATAACATACTAGATAAACTTGGTATGGAAAAAGCAGAATTCATCTTTTTTGGAAGACTTGATCTTGAAGGAATGCCTGTCTCAAAAAGTGAACTAAAACCACTAATCGAGGATGGCAAAATTCCCTGGTATGATGATCCACGACTTCCTACATTAGAGGGCTTAAGGCGTAGGGGAATAAAACCAGAAGCAGTAAGAAAATTTATCCTTTCACTTGGATTGACAAAAAATGATACAAATTCACCATTTGCAACACTTGAGGCATTTAACAAAAAAATTATTGATTCAGAAAGTGTTCGACTACACATGGTAAGTAATCCAAAGAAAATGAAGATATCAAACTTTGAACCTAAAGAAATAACACTTTCAAATCATCCTACAAAGGATCTTGGAAAAAGAACAGTAATGGTTAACGGTATTTTATTAATTTCAGGTTCTGATGTTGCAGAGATGAAAGTAGGAGAAAATATACGATTACTAGGACTGGGTGTTGTAAAAATAAATGGTTTGACAGACGAAATTGATGCTGAATTAATCGATAATTCAGTAAATACCGAAAAAAAGATTCAATGGGTTGCAGGTAATGATGCACTACAAATTAAGGCAATTATTCCAGATTTACTATTCATTGATGAGAAATTTAACAAAGATAGTTTGCAGACCCATCAGGTAATCACAGAATCTGCATATTCAAATTTAAAGGACGACTCGGAAATTCAGTTTGTTAGACTTGGATACTACAGAAAAGAATCATCTCATCAAGCCATATTCAGTCACAAGTGATTAATGATGAAAATAGCAAGTATAAGAAAAGGAGAAAATGAAACATATGGTCTAGTCCAAGATGACAAAATTGCTACAAAAGATGATATTACATATTCTACTGGCGTACCAATTCCAATAAATGTAAGAGATTTTTTGTTTGATGGTTGGCTGCAAGAGATAAAATCAAAATATTCAAAGATATCATTTAATCATGATTTGGCTGAATTTGAGATTTTGGCACCCCTGCCAAATCCCCAAAAAATAGTCTGCCTTGCATTCAATTACATTGACCATGCCAAAGAGCAGGAACTTACGCCTCCAAGCGAGCCTTCTATCTTCATAAAGCCTCGTACAACGCTATGTGGTACAAATAGTGATATCATATGTCCTAGATTTGTCAAAGAATTAGATTATGAGGTTGAGCTTGCCGTAATCATAGGTAAAAAATGTAAAAATGTATCAGAAGAAGAAGCGATGAGCCAAGTATTTGGTTACATGGTTTTCAATGATGTATCTGCAAGAGACATACAATTTCAAGATAAGCAATTTACAAGAGGTAAATCCTTTGATACATTTGCACCATGTGGTCCATGGATAATAACAAGAGATGAAATTGATGAACCACAAAATCTTCGCCTATTGACAAATATTAACGGCGAGCAAAGACAGAATTCAAATACAAAAAATATGTATCTAAAAATTCCGCAAATTATCTCAAAGCTTAGTAAGGTGATGACGTTAGAACCTGGTGATATAATATCCACTGGTACGCCAGAAGGAGTAGCGCTAAAAAATCCTGATATACCATTCCTAAAAGATGGTGACAAAATTCACATGGAGATAGAAAAACTTGGTGCAATACAAAATACTATAAGATTTATTGATTAAAGTATTTTTTCTACAAGATAGAATGGAAATTTCTTTTGTATAGACACTATTGGAATTTCATCTTGTTGTGTAAGAATTCTTAACTTTGAATAGTTTTTTTCTAGAGCCAAACGTTGAACATACTGGATAAATTTTTGTATACCATAAGATTTCCCAAAGAGAATTGTCAGTATCATTGTATTATCAAATGATCTTGAATCTGTCATAATACCCAAACTTTGTATTTTTTTATTATCTCTTATGCATAAGATTTGTCCATCAGAATTTAATCTTTGAAAATTAGATCTGGTTAGAGGAATCCATCTCCACGATTCAACAAATCGTAATTCTGAGTAATTTAGTTCATCATAATCTACAGAATCAAATAGTGAAGAATACGAAGTCTTCTTTGATTCAACAGCAAAATAATTCCATTGTGATTTTATTTCATAGCCAATCTTTGCTGCAAGATTAAGTGAAGGAACATTTTCTGATTCAATTAGCATGTCAGCGTGACTTATACCCAAATCATGTGCGTTTCTTTCAAGATGTGATATTAGCAATTCAGCAAATCCCTTCCTTCTGTAATCCTGTCTAACCCTGATACCTTCTATCCATAACATTTTTTCTTCCGAATATATTACACCATGGCACATTGCAATTGGTTCATTATTCTCTTCTAGTATTACAAGCTCACCTTCATTTGTCCATGAATCATAAACTTCGTGAATATAATCACCCCACGAGAAAGTATTTGTACAAAAACCCAATATTTGCTGTTTATCAGACGCGACTGGTTTACGAATTTGTGTCAAGTATAATAAGAAAAAATATTAAGAATAATTAAAGGAGATCTGTTGATGACTAAAATTATTGCATGTAAAGCAAATGAGCTTGAATCTGGAAATATGAAGAAAATTACAATTGATGGAAAAGAAATTGTGGTTGCAAATGTTGGTGGAAATTATTTTGCATGTGATGATACATGTACACATTCTGGTGCTAGTTTATCAGAAGGAACAATTGATGATTCAACAATTACTTGTGGATGGCATGGTGCTCAGTTTGATTGTACAACAGGCAAACTTTCTCAATTCCCAGCAAAAATTAATGACTTAAAATCATATAATGTAAGCATAGAATCTGAAGATGTATTTATCGAGGTCTAAACATAGGAATAATGAAGATGAGTAATAATAATCAAGAATCATGGGAAAGTGCTATACAGACACTAAATCAGCTTGCAACAAGCCACTCAACTCCTAAAAATTTTAAAAAGACAATTACTGACCTTATCACCGAATTAAAATCAGATGAATATTCTATATCAGTTAGAGCAGCTAATGCAATAAGTGCTCTAGATGATATTACACAGGATCCAAATGTACCTTCTTTTGTTCGTACCTCACTATGGCAAGCAGTTTCTGTACTTGAGAGCATAAGAGAATAAATTATCTGTAAATACTTTAGTAACATTGAAAATTGAAGAATATCTAACAACACTACCGGAATCAATTCTATCAGGTGAGAATGTTCAATTACCTAGAGATGCATTTCTGCGAATCTTCAAATTTGTAAATCTAAGCAAAGATGATGTTTTTTATCATTTGGGTTGTGGTGATGGTAAAGGACTTGTAATTGCTAAAGAGGAGTTCAATACAGAAAAAATTATAGGCATTGATATATCAAAAGAAAAAACTAATGCTGCAGCTAAATTACTAAAAGAGAAAAATTATTCTGATGTAAAAATAATTAATGAAGATATTATAAATTCACATTTTGATGATGCAGATGTGATCCTTTTTTGGTTTGTAGACTATAATATCATAGAAAAAATGATGCCAAAGTTTTCTAA
This sequence comes from Candidatus Nitrosopelagicus sp., assembly GCA_028345295.1. Lineage (GTDB taxonomy): Archaea > Thermoproteota > Nitrososphaeria > Nitrososphaerales > Nitrosopumilaceae > Nitrosopelagicus. The sequence continues at coordinate 120,781 of JAOMDA010000001.1, forward strand.
ATTAAAACAAGGAACGCGAATAATAACAATTTGGGGACCATTACCAGGATGTCTACCTGAACAAGTAGAATTTCCATACATAATGAATAAAATTCCTTTTTGTAAGGCAAAAGATCTCAAAGAACAACTCTTAGCTATTTTCGATGTTAAATGTATTGATTTTGTCACATCATGGGAATTTGCTGAAAGATACACAAAAGCTATTGGAAGTGATAATCCAGAAAATGACAGATTTCTAACAATAATACAATCACTAGTTATTTGGATTAATGCAAAAAATTTAGGTGTTGCATGTGAAAATGAGATGCCAGAACCGATAAAAAATTATATTTCAATTTTAAAAAAATTTTTTAATATAGAAATTGAGCATCTGTTAAAATAATCCATCAACCTTTTATTTTCGAAATACAAGCAAGAACATGGAAGAAAGAATCAATATTAATGTCTCATCAACCGAATATGATAATACAAGTAAGGAAATTAAAAATACACTTGCTTTAGTTGAAGAGATGGTACACGGTCAGGATGATTTTGTAATAACTGATTCTGAATTTGCATTTGGTTGGCACTTTTATGTTGTGTCAGTGAATAGAGAACTTGCTGTGAAACTTTCAGAACAAATGGGTTCTGAATTTGAAAAATTAAAGGGAAAAGGATTAGACAAGAAATTCTTAACTTGGCTAACAAATCAAATTTCTCAAAAAGGAATTAAAGTAAAATTTGCCATTAAAGAAGAGATGGAATCCAGTAAATTCGGAATTTTTTAATTAAAAGGAGGCCTCCGGGGGGAATCGAACACCCATCCGGGGATCCACAATCCCCTATCCTAGCCATTGGACGACGAAGGCCACAAGAAAAATAGATTGTATTTGCCGTATTAATCTTAGTGTATAGGGCTACTTGCGGAATTTGTTTCGTATTCTTGATAGCTTCCGACGCCCAAATGGCAATACACGATACTGCTTTGTCCATCTGTATGTTACAACAACTGAAATGCCTGTCGCAATAACGAGTATTGGAATAACCCATATGTATGATATGTGTAGATCCGGTATACCAAAAACTGTTGCAAGTGTGTTTGGAACAAGCACTGCAGTAGCTGCTACCGTTAGCCAAACAATTAGTTTAGTTAATTGATTTGATGATTCTGTGTTTATTGCTGTAATTCCAGTTGAAATTACTTCCAAAACATTTTCTGCCATCTGAATCTGTCTGTCAAGAGTTGCTAGTACGACTTCGAATTTTTCTAGTATGTCATCATCGTCTGATATCATATCAGGATCACCATACTTTAGATTTCTAACTATATCATGTGTTGCCCATACTGCGTTAAGAAAAGACAGCACTGATCGTTTCATGTTTGAAAGTTCAAGTGACAAATCACGACTTATCTGACGTGCGCCTGCAAGATCAATCTCAACTTGCTCTGCTCGCTCTACTATAGAACGAAGAACAGAAAAATTAGTTTCGCTTACTTCATCTAATAATCTAAAAAGTAACATTGTCTGTCTTTCTGCCCAACTTTCAGGTGCTTGAGGGAGTTTTCGCATCAATGTATCAGTATAATTGTAAAGTTTTGTTATCTTTCCGCCATAGTCATCATGTATTGTTAGAATGAGATCTTTTTTCATAAAAATTAAACATGGTGATGTTTGAGTTCTGCTCTCCCCTGTAAAAATAAATGGTACCATTATTCCAAGTGTGTCACCCGCGTCCTCATACTCTGTAATGTATCCAGAAAGTAGTGTACTTGCTTTCATGGTAATTCCTAATCTATCAAGAATTTCTGGAGTCTCAGCCACAATATCATCTACAACTATCTCTATCCATGTGAGGTTACCCAAAGAAACTATTTTTGCAGCTTCTTCTAGATTTACACTCTCTTTCTTGAATGGAACTCCTTGTCCCTCAATACCTGCAACACTTACTGTCTTTAACATGGCAGTACGACTAAATTCACCAATATACACTTTTTTGCAGAATTACACAAATGTAATACTAAGATTTTTTATGCTTTTTGTTTTTATTTTGTGCACGACGAATCATGAGTGATAAAATTGTTCCAGCAGGTATACCTACTATTGTTCCAATCGATACATATGGAGCAATGAAAAAGTCACCTATCCATATTCCAAAGTCGTTTGTAATTTCCATAAACATTTTTGGTCGTAAAAGTAATGGGACCGATTGTGTTTCTGTCTTTTCTTCATCAAGATCATCAGTATATGATACAAGTACCTTTACAGGTATTGTATACTCCATTGTAACATCCTTTATTGGAGTAATCATCTCTGCAGTAACTGAATATGGTTTCATTTTTTCTAGAAGAGATATTGTGTATGATGTATCTCCACGAAATTCTATATCACCTGGAGTGATAATTTTGACTGTGACATCCCTGATGTCTATATCTTCTGAAATAATTGTAGTCTCAAATGTAAACTCTGAGTTTGCGAATATTGATTCTGGTGTTACAGTTTCTATAGAAATAACTGGTTCACCAAAAACAAGAATTGGTAATGCAATGTCTGTCTGTGTGGATGACATAGGTTCAGTATTGTTACGTACAAGTACCTGTGTATAATCAATATTAAGAAAATGAACTCCTTCGTTTGCATTACTAACTACTTCATAATCAATTGTAGTCCCAAATGAGCTAGTAGTTGTAAGTTCATCAATCACAATAGTTTGATTACCTTCTGTGACAAACACTGCGTCAGGATTATTTAGTACGAATGAAATATCTTCTTTATTTTCCCATCCATTATTTTGTAAAAGAATTGAAATAGAAAAAGTTCGTTGTTTCATTACAGACTCAGGATAAGTAATCTCAAGATCCATACCTCCTTCCATAGATTGATTAAATGTTTCAGCATAAACTGTAGGAATACTAAAAATTATAACTGCTAATGCCAAAAAAATAAAAAAATTTATCATGAGGATTATTGGTCTTACTTGAATTTTAGAATTAGCATTAAATGTTTAGATTTGCCAGATTCAGAGTGTAGATTTAAGTAAACCAAAATAAAAAAACTTGTATGAGTTGTTCTGGCGAGTTTGTAGAAAAAGAACCAGAATTAATACAAATTAAACCAAATATTGTTCAGCAGTTAAAAAAAGCAAAATATGGTGTTGCAGATCATTCTACTGTTGAATTATGTCATTGGACAAAAAAATCATTCAAAAATGAGGGTACATGCTATAAACACAAATTCTATGGAATCTCCACGCACAAATGCATGGAATTTTCTCCTGCAGGCATGCACTGTGAAAACAGATGTGTCTATTGTTGGAGACCAATGGAATTTTATGATTCATTAAAAATGGATAAACAAAAAGTTGCAGAACCAAAAGACATTATGTCAAAATTAATGGAAGAAAGAAGAAAATTAATTGTGGGACATTTTGGAGATCCAAGACAAGATAAACAAAAAATTGAAGAATCACTTATTCCAAGTCATTATGCTATATCACTTTCTGGTGAACCAACAATGTACCCAAAGTTACCAGATTTGATAAAATATCTTAAATCATTAGAAGCCACAAAATCAATTTTTCTTGTAACAAATGGTCAAGAACCAGAAATGATTCAAAGACTTGCAGATGAAGATGCATTACCAACTCAGCTATATCTTTCAACAAATGCATCAGATTATGATTCATTTCTTAAAATTAATAGACCAAAGTATGATGATTCATGGCAAAGATGGAATAAAACTCTAGAGATGCTTGCAGATCTAGATACGAGAACAGTTCTTAGGGTTACGTTGATCAAAGATTGGAATGATTCGGAAAAAATGATGTCAGGTTACAGATCAATATTTGAAAAATCAAATGTTCATTTTATTGAGATTAAATCCTATATGCATATTGGACGTTCAACGAATCGTCTTGAATATGAAAATATGGTAGAAATGGATGATGTTAGAAAGTTTTCAGAACAAATAACAAAAAAGTCTGATAGATTTGAAGTAATGGATGAAAGTGAGGTTTCTCGAATTGTAGTTTTACAAAACAAGAAACGATTCACAGAACGTTATCTTAGTGCTTATGCATAAACCAATCTGAGAATTTTTTTAATGATGATGCTCTATGAGATAGTCTGTCTTTATTTGGTACATTTGCATATGTCTTTGATTCCCCAGCAGGAATGAAAATTGGATCATATCCCCATCCACCTTTTTCAATGGAAGACGAAATTTTTCCAGGTATACTAGACTCAAATAATTGAACATCATTATCTCCACTACAATAAGCAATAATTGCTACAAATTTTGCATCTCGAGATTCAATATTTTCTAGTAAACGTATGATTCCCTTGTTTCCAATTGTGTCATAGATGTAAGATGAATATGGACCTGGAAATCCATCAAGAGAGTCAATAAAAAGACCATCATCCTCAACAATCACTGGTTTTTGTACTTTCGTATATGCGTCAATTGCTTTTCTCTCTGCAATCTTGCTAAGAGAGTCTGATTGAATTTCTTCTAATGTTGTTTTGAATAAAGTGATATTTACCCCTAAATTTGAAAGAATTCTTTGGACTTCTTCAAATTTATGTGCGTTTGATGATGCAAAATAAAGATCAGACAACTGTTGCGTACCTACCACGACTCTCTATAACTGCAACTAATTTGATAATTTTTTTGCAGTATTTTTCTCCAACTGATTTAGAATAACCTTTTAAGAAATTATCCCAAGATTTTTTCAATATGTTAGCATGAGCACTGTTTAGTATCTCTTTGAATAATCGTAGATCAACTGCATGATCATCAGGTTTTTCTGTTCTATTTGCAAGACCAAAATCAATTAAGACAAGTTGTTTTTTAGTTAAAATAAAATTTGATGTAGTAAGATCACCATGCATTATACCATTTTTATGTAAAACACCAACAACCTTTCCAATTTCAAAGCAGCATTTCTCAATTGCTTTTTCATTCATGTCTCGTACTAATTTACCATCAATGTATTGCATCAAAATAGAACATTTGTTAACATCAAGAAAATAAATCAAAGGTGTAGAAACACCAAATGATTTCACCTGGGAGATTATTTCAGATTCTTTAATTGTTCGTTGTTTTCTTATTCTTTTATCAAGTACCGAGTTTCTGTAAGTTTTCTCTTTTCTAATTTTTAATATGGCCTTTTTGCCATTCCATGATGACAAATAGACATCTGCCTCAGCGCCTTTTTTAACCAATTTCATTAGAATTATAACTTAATTTGTAAATTAAAAGATATCATGAAGGAAGGAGAAAAACGTATTAAACAAGAAGACTGTAGCGAGGATGAATTAGGGGCTGGAATACTAACACTCACTAACAAAAGATTAGCCTTTGATAAGAGAAGTGGGAGAATTGCTGATTTCTCAATGAGACTTGGGGATACAGTAATTGATGTACCACTTAACGAACTTGTTGAAGTTTGGAAAGAAGGTAGATTTATCAAAAAAATATGTTTTAAAATTAAAACCAATGATGGAGAAAAAACTTACAAATTTGGTGTTCTTGGTACTGGCGGTTGGTTAGAAGAAATTCAAGACGCTATAGAAGACATAAAGAATCAATAATCAATATCTACAGTATCCAATCTCCATGATTGTTTTACAAATGTATCTTTCATAGATGCACCTTTCTTAACTTGTGATTCTAAAAGACCTGTCCATGCAATTTGTGAACCACAATCACCTGCATAATTCAATGGAACCACAAAAAATTTAGAACTTTGTCTTCTACAGACATCTTTTAGCATTGATGAAAGTCTTTTGTTTGCAGCAACACCACCTACTATCATGAGTTCTTTTTTATTTGTAAATGATAATGCGCGTTCTGTAGCTTCAGCAATCATTGCAAATGCAGTTTCCTGTAAAGAAAAACATGCACTATCAAAACCTTGAGAAGATATATTTTTGGTAGCAGACAGTAATCCAGAAAATGAAACATCGTTTCCTTTAACAGTGTACGGAAGTGATATGTATTTACTAGATTTTGTCGCAAGCTCTTCAATTTTTCTTCCACAAGGAGATGCAAAACCTAATGATCTACCAAATTGATCAAGTAGTTGACCAAGTGTAATGTCTAATGTTTCACCAAAGACTCTCCATCTTCCAGAAACAAATGCAAGAAGCATTGTGTGCCCGCCTGATACTAAAAGTACAAGAGGATTTTTTGCTCCAGTAAGTAATTTTCCAAGATCTAGATGCCCAATTGCATGGTTAACGGGATAAATTGGGATTTTATAGTATGAAGAAAGTGATCTTGCAACAACTGCACCTACTCTAAGACATGGACCTAGACCAGGTCCACCTGCATATGCAATCATATCTAAATCATTAATTTTTATTTTTGATTCATCAAGACATTCGGAAAGAATGCTAGAACTGTTCTCTATATGATGACGAGAAGCCTCACGTGGATGTATCCCTTGACCCTCTGGTGGTTTGTATATCCTTCTTATATCAGATAATATTTTTCCTCTTTTTTGCTTTTTTTCAATAACAGCACAAGAAAATGTATGTGCAGTACTTTCAATTCCTAGACAGAGCATTCTAACCTCTACTTAAAGTGGAGACTATTTTTATGATATCCCCATTTTTTAAAAAATGTTCTGCGCCAATTCTTTGTTTTGTCTTTGCATCTATTGCATGTAAGAATCCTTTACCAATGTCCTGATGAATAATAAATGCTAGATCCTTAGCTGTGGAAGTAGAAGAGAGTAATTTAGCATCTGGGAGTACTTGACCGTCTTTATTAGAAAATTTTGTTTCATCTTCTACAGGAAATACAACAATCATCTTTAAGATGTCAAATATTACATAATTTAGAATTTTTTGGATGCCAGTTACTCCAATTTTATTTAAAACATTTTTTGCAAGATGTAACGCATTATTTTGTTCGTTTGAAAGATTTACATCTTGTTTACCACTAAAACTATTGCTGCCAGAAACATAATCAATTAGTCCTGCTTTGCTAGCTTTTCTTAATAAAAGCTCAGTCTCAGCACTGCATGGAATCGTGGGAAAGTCTGCTGATATCTTTTTGATAATATCTAATTCTTCACATAGATCTGCTTTGTTAGATGCAATTAACATGGGTTTAGAAAGTTTTCTTAGTGATTTTAAAAATTTCACTATATCTGAATCCGACCATTCAGTAAGTTTTTTTGTTTTTAATGAAAGTGAATTTAAAATTTTATCAACATGTGATTCGTTAATACCTAAGCCAGTAAATCTATGTGTCAGACCCTCAGATATCTTTGTGCGTTTTTGTTCAATTTCTTTTATTAGTTTAGGCCATTCTCTATCAAGAATTTGTTTAAACCATAGATCAAATTCTTCCTCTACAAATTTTATATCTTCTAATGGATCATGTGTTCCAATACTTACTGGTTGACCTTGAATATCAGTAGAACCAGAAATATCTACAACATGTACTAATGCATCAGCTTGCATTGCATCAGTCAAAAACTGATTCCCAAGTCCCTTACCCTCATGTGCACCTGGAACTAATCCAGCTACATCAATTAATTTTATAGGAACAAAACGAGTTCCTTCAATGCATGAACTATTCCCACATCTAGTTTTTAGATTCTTACACGCACAATCTGTTTTTACATAAGACACACCAATATTTGGTTCAATTGTTGTAAATGGAAAATTTCCACTTTGAACCATTGTTTCAGTTGCTGCAGAAAAAAATGTAGATTTACCAACATTTGCTTTCCCAATAAGACCGATTTGCATGTTCACTAACTAGGTTATAGGAATATTAGTTTTGCAGAAATAATTTAATTTGGAGCAGATTCAATCACATATATGGTATTAGTGATAACTGGAAGTCCGGGTGTTGGTAAACATACTATCGCAAACGAAGTTTTACACTCAAACGACTATGAATTATTAGATATTAACAAAATTGCGAGTGAAAAAAACTTCATTGAATATAATCAAGATGCAGGAGAAGTTGATGTAGATAAATTCAAAAAGTCATTTGAGAAAGTTGTTACAGAAAAATCACTCATAGTAGGTCATTTAGCACCATACGTACTAAGTAGTAAAAATGTAAAATTAGCAATAGTACTAAGGAAAAACCCATACAAATTACTTGAAATTTATAAAAAAAGGAAATACACTGAAGAAAAGAGAAGAGACAATCTTGGTAGTGAAATTTTAGGAATAATTACTAATGATGCAATAAATAATTTTGGTCAAGAGAAAACATTCCAGATTGATGTATCAGAGTCTACACCAAAAGCAGTAGTAAGTAGAATTGATAATATAATCAATAGAAATGATGCTGGTGATAATATTGATTGGCTTCCATTAATTCAAGAAAAAAATGACTTCAAGACATTTTTTGAATATTAATTTAATAGTAGACTGGGATTTGATACTAACGAATTGTTTGAAATAAAATATAGTGATTTAGCAGGAAGAATTGGAACCCTTCATACTAATCATGGAAAAATAGAAACCCCGGCGTTTGTTCCAGTTTTACATCCAGTAAAACAATCAATTCCTGCAAAAAAGATTCACGATATGGGTTTTGATGTAATAATTACTAATGCTTACATCACATTGAATCGTTACGGTGATCAAGCAAGAAAAAGAGGAATACATGACATAGTAAAATATGACGGATCTATAATGACTGATTCTGGTGGATATCAAGTATTAGAATATGGTGAAGTCGATGTACTGCCCAAAGATATGGCTAAATTTGAAATGGATATTGAAACTGATTTTGCAATTCCGTTGGATAAACCAACTGGTTATAAACTTCCAAAAAAACTTGCTAAGGAGTATGTTAATCATACACTAAAAGTTTGCAAACAGACACTCAAACAAAAAAAGAATAATGGACAAATTTGGATTGGTCCAATTCAAGGTGGTGAACATTTTGATTTAGTTGCAAAATCTACAAAATCTCTAGTAGAAATGAAATTTCCTATGTTAGCATTAGGTAGTCCGGTGGAATTTATGGAGTCATATGAATACAAACTACTTGCTGAAATGATAATAACTGCAAAAAAACACATTCCCGCCTCAATTCCTTTACATCTTTTTGGTGCAGGTCATCCCCTCACAATTCCTCTAGCAGTAGCATTAGGATGTGATACATTTGATTCAGCATCATACATGCTATATGCAAAACATGATAGAGTAATTACTGAAGATGGTACACGTAGGCTTGATGAACTTGAATATTTCCCATTCGACTGTGAAGTTTCAGTAAAATATACACCAAAAGAATTACTGGAACTAAAAAAAGAAGAACGAACTGATAAAATTGCATTATTCAATCTTTATTCCATTAAGGCAGAAGTCAATAGAGTAAAACAAGCCATTCGTGAAGGTAGATTATGGGAATACACAATGAAAAAAGCTCGTTCGCATCCAAAACTGTTTGAGGCAGTTGATATATTTACAAAAAATGCTGATTTTTTTGTTGATTCTACTCCTAGATTTAAACAAAAAGCAATTTTTTTATTTTCAAAAGAAGATCAATTTAGACCAGAGATTTTAACATTTCATGATTATGTGAGAAAATTTAGAACAAAAAAGAAAACACTGGTGATTACTCCAGATACAAATATCAAACCTGCATTTGTCTCGAAAGAATATGCAATACTAAGTTCCAAATTCAAAGACAAAGAATCAATTCAGTTTTGTAATTATAATCCATTTTTAGGACTTATACCTATTGAGATATCAGATGTCTTTCCTGCATCACACTACGTCATGACTAGGAAAATATTCAATCCAGAAGATTTCAGTTTATTTTTAGATACTTGGAAAACATTCTTTGAAAAAAATAATTTTGAAATTGTTTACATGCGAAAAAATGATGAGTTCTTGCAATTTTTTAAGAAATTCATACCAAAAAATGTCAAAAAGAAATCAATTAACTAACTCTTTAAAATAAAATAAGAAAAAAGGTGTGAAAAACGTCCGCCTATAAGGCAGCGTCTTCTGCCCATCCTTTTATGAATACACCGTTCTTGTGAAGTGGTACTGGTTGACCAGCAGTGTAATTCATTGGTCTCATCCAAAAGATGGATTTTGTTGGACAAACTCCGATACATGCACCGTCTGAGATGCATCTTTCTGGATAAAAGACAAATGCTTTACCTCTTTTCCAACCTTCAACAGGTTTTACACGGAGTACGTCAGGGCCAAGAGTTGTACAGATTTCTACACATAGTGCACATCCGATACATCTCTGTTCGTCTACGTCTGGAAGAATTGCTATTGGCATTTTCTATCAAAATTATTAACTGTTATTTGCTATTTAAACCATGATTGAAATATGAAACAGTGTTATAGATTTTTTAGATCGTTAGTCTAGACTAATAAAAATAAAACAAAAAAGAAAACGTGAAATCACGTATTATTTTCTCATTGCATCTATCTGACCAGATGTAACCCAGTCTAATAGTTCTGCGGATGATGGATTTAGATCTGCTTTGTTGGCCATAAGATTTGCAACCCATATCCAATTAATCTGATTTAATAGGACTTTGTTACCTTCGTCACCTGCACGAACTTTAGCAACAAGTGCTTTATCTTGAGTGGCTTCCCATTCAGCATAAGTTCTTCCCATGTTTGATCAAGTGTTAGGTTGCACTAATTAAAGCTTGTGCATATTATCTATACTAAAGAATTTGAAATGGGAAAAGAAGGTTTTAAGGTAGAGATCTAAAAATTACATAAGTGGAAATTAAAGTTTTAGGTGCCGCAAGAGAAGTTGGGCGATCAGCTTTCCAGGTAAATTGTGATGGAACAAATCTATTGTTGGACTATGGTGTGATGTTTGGTAGTCCTAGAGGGTCACCCCCAACATACCCACTTCATGTAAAACCAAGAGATATTGATTCAGTTATAATTACTCATGCACATCTTGATCATTCAGGATGTGTGCCTTCACTTTTTGTTAGTGGAAACTGCAATGTTTATGCAACACCACCCACATTTGATTTGAGTAAACTACTCATTAATGATATGTTAAAAATTGAAAAAAATTCTCATTCGTTCGATATTCCAGAGGTTAATAACATGATGGGACATGCTAAACAAATTCAGTTTAAAGAAAAAATTGTTAGAGGAAATACAAAGTTTGAGTTACGTTCTTCGGGTCATGTACTTGGTGGTAGTACAGTTTTGGTTGAATCTAATAACAAGAAATTGTTTTACACAGGTGACATAAATCTTAGAGGTTCAAGAATGCTACCACCAGCAGATTTAGACATAGGAGAGATTGATTTGTTAATTACAGAGAGTACATATTCTCAGGAACAGCAGATACCTAGGAGTAAATCGGAACATGATTTTCTAGAATTTGTAAATGAAGTAATGGATAGAAAAGGTACTCTATTTGTTCCATCATTCTCAGTAGAGCGTTCACAAGAAATTGCATGTGTTCTAAAAAATGCAAATTTTAAACATAGGATTATCATGGATGGAATGGCACTAAAAGTAAACGAGATAATTATGAGACATCCAGAATATCTAAAAGAACCTGAAATTTTTAAAGATGTGTTAGACAAAGTAGTTGCAATCCATGAACATGGACAAAGGAAAAAGGCACTGTCTGAACCATGTGTTGTCATCTCACCTGCAGGTATGTTAGTTGGAGGAAATGCAGTTTATTACTTACAAAAATTAGCATTTGATGACAAAAATGGTATTGCGCTAGTTTCATACCAAGGAGAAGGAACGCCGGGGAAAAAGTTACTAGAAACTGGAAAAGTCTCAACCAAAGGAAAAGAGATGCATGTTGCTGCACAGGTAAAACAATTTCAATTTTCAGGACATGCTGATAGAGATAGTTTGTTTGATATGATTAAAAATATCAAAGGTAATCCAAAGGTTCTAACTGTTCATGGTGATAATGATTCATGTATAAAATTTGCAGAAGAAATTCATGAAAAATTTGGATTAGATGCAATTGCGCCTAAAATCGATGATACAATCAGTATCTAAATTGAAAAGTAAATTTCAAGAAATAAACATTAGAGACACAATTAACAGTGGTCAAGTATTTTTGTGGGAAAAGAAGAGAGATAAATGGTATGGTATTGATGGTGAAAAAATTCTAGTCATTGATGAAAAGAAAAGAGAATTTAGAAAAAACAACGATGAATTTTATTTTTTTAGGCAGAATGACAATTTTGAGGAGATTTACTCATATTTGAAGAAAGATAAAATTGTTAAAAAAGCACTTCGTGAATTTCCGGGAATTAGACTGTTACAACAAGACCCATTTCAATGCTATATTTCATTTATAGTTTCATCAAATTCTAACATTCCAAATATCAAAACAAGATTACAAAATTTATGCAGGAAATTTGGAGAAAAAAAGGTAATTAATTCCAATGAATTTTTTCTTTTTCCTAAAAGTAGTGTTATTTCTAATGCTTCATTGTCCCAAATTTTGGATTGTGGTGTTGGATATAGAGCCAAATCAATCAAAGAAGCATCAGTTGCAGTTACAAGGGGCGAAATTGATTTTGAGAATTTGAAAAATATGAATTATTATGAAGCTAAACAAGAATTAGTGAAAGTTTTGGGAATTGGAAATAAAGTTGCTGATTGTATTCTATTATTTTCACTTAACAAACTTGAAGCATTTCCGTTGGATAGATGGATGCTACGAATCTTACAGAAATACTATTCAAATAAGTTTGAGCCAGCAACAAAGACAATTACTGATAAAACATATGAGAGCATTCATCAGAAAGTTGTTAAACATTTTGGAAAATATGCTGGATATTCACAACAATTTTTGTTTAAGATGGAAAGAGAACTGAATAATAAAAAATGGTTGTGACAACCCTTAAAATGGTAATTAAATTCTAATTTCTTGGGCCTGTAGCTCAGCATGGATAGAGTGTTGGACTTCTAATCCAATGGTCAAGGGATCGAAGCCCTTCGGGCCCGTTTCCTCATAAGTTATTTATCTTGATTTATTGTTGGTTCATCATGAAAGATGTAGAAATTAAATTAGAGAGTTTGAAAATTCTACCACATTCTGAAATTAAAGGCAATGTAATTGTTAATTACACTGGCTTGTATGATGGTGTGGTAATTAATACACAGATAATTGGTACAAATGAACTGGTTGTTTGGCGTTCATACAATGGAAAAAAAATTGAACAGAATGTTTCTAGACTTTTCATAAGTAAGGATCTAATGCCTGAAGATAAGGCTGAATTCACAGCATCAATTGAATTTGAACCAAAAGAAGAACATGATGTAAAATTTAGGGTTTCAATCATTGAGCAGCATAAAGAAGTAGAAAATGACCAGCTTTTTGCTAAACTTTCTAGTTAGAATCTAGATTTTGTAATTTCAACTGTTGCTACCATCCAGGGATGTGGATCACAGTGATATTCAACTACCTTTGCACCATTTGGAGGAGCGTCAGTAAATAGAAATTCATAACTTTCACCAGGCATAATTACACCAGTAGAACCAAATTCTCCACTGTAAGGATCAGTTATTTCATCTCTATCATGGCTATCTGGAGTAACAGTGTGCGGTGTAGAATCCACATTATTCCAGATCACACGATTATCAATTGTTAATTGTACCTGAACTAATTTAGGAATATAGTTGTCTTGTTGTTCAGGACTTGATGAGCCTTCAATAATGTTAATGATTGTTTCACCATCTGGATGAAGAATATGTTCATCTACGAAAACTTTCTGGTTTTCTTCAGGTAGCCAAAACATTGTATACCAAGATATTGTCAAGCCAAGTGCAAGAATTACTGCAATAATTCCAATTCCGTATGCATGACTTGATGATGTCTCAGTTGTGCTCAACAGCTTGCATGGTTTCTGAAAGTCTTATAAAGCTTTTTTAAAAAAATGTGTTTTGATTAGGGTTTTTTTAGATCAGACATACCAATGTTTGGATCTTTTTCTGAAGTTACTTCTGCATTCTTTGACTGGATCTCTGGAGCTTGTGGCCCAGGTACATCTTTTTTCTCAAGTTCTTTGATAAAGACCTCCTTTTCTTGTATGTTCTTTTCAGACGCGTCATCTGGATCTTTAGTTGGTAATTCCTTTGTAGCTGTACCTGAAATTGCCTTTGAGGAGATACTTCGTTTTAGACCTGGAGGTGGAGGAGCTACTTGTGTTTGAGCCATAGAATATCGATAGACATGGAACATACCAGCAAATACAATTAGTATAAGACCTGCTAGGAATAATCCCATATTCTTCATTCCTGTGATTGCCGCATTGTATGCTGCAATATTCAAAAATACCATAAACGCAATTAATGCAATAATTACCCAATTAACCCATTTTTCAGAAAATTCAATTTTTGCAACTTTCTGTGGTCCTTTTTCTTTGGCAAGTTTTGCTTTTCTTTCAGCCTCTTTAGCAAGATAGATCATCATGTAGCTGAACCCAATTCCTAGCGGAACAAGCAGTATCATTACTGTATACAAGTAGATTGGATCTATAACCAGTCTTTCGACTAGAGGTAATGTCGAATCTGGTGGAATGTAAAATCCCCAATACGTAGTAACCAAGATTTGAGCAATTCCTACTATACCAAATGCTGTTATGAGTGGTTTGTCTTTCCATGAGAACTTTTTGTATCTGTCTACAAACGGTATAACTAATAGCGCCAGTATGAACAGACCTGGCCATAACACACCAGTTACAAACTTATCATATTGCGTCCGCAGGAATGCGTACAGCCCTGTAAGATACCATTCTGGGACAGTGATTCCAGGCGGTACAGTCGGTTGGAATTTAAATCCAAGATCAACTGGGAAAACTCCACCAGTTATTAGAATAGCACCAGATATTGCCATTACCATTGGTACATCAAATACCAAGAATCTTGGGAAATGAACTGCCATTAAACCCAGCATTACAATCGGAAGAATAAACACATGTTGAGTATAGAAACGCAGCACAAAGTCATGGAACCCATTTCCAAACGCCATATCACGTATCAACGGCCCTGCTACTGGAATTGAGTTTGTTAGTGATGCAGCAATACTAATTGCAAGTTCTGCTCTTTCACTGAAAATTATATCATACCCAGTAAATGCTTCTAAAATTGTTACCGTTCCTAAAATAATTCCAGTTACCCAAAGTATTTCATTTCTAATTTTGTAACGTCCACTAAAGTATTGATAATACATGTGAAGTATTGCAAGCATTACCATTGCATTTGAACCATGATAGTGAATATTCCTAATATGAAAACCAAAAGGAACATCATTATTGATAAATTCTACACTATCCCATGCTCTATCGAGTATTGGTTCATAGTAAAACATCAAAAGTGCACCAGAAACTCCAAGAATAATAAATGTGATGAAAGTTAACATTCCTAAAAATCCGAATGGACTTACAAATCTTGCAGGGAATGAAAATTTAATTGCAGTAAAAATAGTTCTGTCTAGACTATCCCAAATCCAATAAATAAAGGCCATAAGGCCACTTCTTCTACTTAACGAAACGGCCATATCCTATTACTCCATTTTTGTTTGGTCCCCATACAGGTGGTAAGACCCACAATCCACCATCACTATCAGCTTCTAAATCTAATATTGGTAATGTGTTAGATGGTGCAGCTTGTAATGATGCAGGTCCTGAAAATGCTGTTCCAGTTCTTGGATCATACATACTTCCATGACAAGGACATTCACCTCTCATACGTCCTTCTTGTGGCCAATATTTCCATACACACCAAAGATGTAAACAAATCATACTAAAAGCTCTAAACGCTGTAACATTATTTTTTTCTCCACCATACTTTGCTGGAAGTCTAATAAATTGCCATTTACGAAATGCTTCTTCGTCTAAAACCCTGTCACCAGTTTTTGGATATGTAATAATTTCTGCATGGTTAACTGGAAAACTGTAAAGGTTTGCTTGACTGCCATCAGGAAGTTCTACCGGAACTTTTTCAGCAGATACAGATGAGGGGTTTGGAAGAAAGGAGCCCCATGGTACAAAAGGTGCAAATGCTAAACCGGTTCCTGCAGCACCCATTAACTTCAAAAAGTCTCGTCTAGAAAGTTTTGAACTTTTTTCTTGATCTGACATATGGCTGAAATCCTGCTGGAATAGTTATAAATCTTATTTCAAAAATTATTAAGTAATTATTTTTAGAAAATTTAATGACACAATGATCGCATTAAGACATTATTTTTTAGAATTCTCTAACTGAGACTTGATACTTTTTGCAATAGTTACACCAATTTTATCAATTTTGGATAAATTTTCAAGTGAGACATCTTTCAAAGACTGACGAGTGCGTAGACCAGCGTGATACAAATTTTTTGCGCGTACACGCCCCACATTTTTGATTTCTACTAATTCAAGGTATTTTTCTGGTACACCATACCGAATTCGCTTTCTGATAATATCTAATTCATCTACGAGAATCTGATTTTTCCAATATCTAGCAATTTCTCTTACAGCATATGCTAATTGTCCTGCATTTTGCTGCATATAGAAAATATCACCAGGCTCAGCATCAAAATTATTAGACATATCAGAAAAAGTCATGGCATCAATCCAATGATGAAGAATTAGTAGACTTTTGAAGCAATTATCATCCTGAAATTTTTGTTCTGTGTATAATTTTTCATGTTCATTTTTAATTATGATTTCATTAATATCATATGGAATTTGTGGATAAAATTCAGGAAGATTAGTAATCATATGTAATACACCAAACGTATGTTTAGCACCCTGAACATAATTTTCAATGTAACCAGTTATTTCAAATGCAGTTTTAGGATCAATTCTTAACCAAAAAACTTTCTCTCCAAATTTTGTAGGCTTGAAACTATCTTCACCTATAATCATATCATACTCTTTTAATTTTTTTAGTTGTTTTGAAATTTTTTCTTCCAAGTTATCATCATCATCAATTTGATAACCACCAAAAGTATGAGAGAAAAACTTGCTAATTTTTTCTTTGGATATTGGATCAAAAACAGATGATGTCTTGATTAAACTAAGTAAATGTATTCTTAATGAACTATCTTCTTCAAGTATTTGTGATTCTAATGGTTCTGGTTCACCATCTATATAATGCTCTATGAAATCATAAGGTGATCCTTTTGCAATAAGAATTGATTCACCTTCATTATCATATTGTGGTCTTCCAGCTCTTCCACACATTTGCTTGTACTCTAAAATACTAATTTTGTCTAAACCATTTTGTGTATATCGCATTACACTTGGTATTACTACCCTACGTGCAGGAAGATTAACACCTGCGGCTAAGGTTGGTGTTGAAGTTAATAATTTTATATGACCATTTCTAAATTCAGTTTCAATTATTGTACGACATCTTTGATCAAGTCCTGCATGATGAAATGCTGCACCATTTTTTACTGTGTCAGCTAATTTCTTAATTAACTTTGTTTCATCTTCATTATCTTTTGGGAGAATTTTCTTTGAAATTTTTTGTAATTCTTTCTTTTGATTTTCCACAAGTGTTTTTACAACATTTATTCCTGCCTCAGTTGCAGTAGCAACTGAACTTTTTCTTGTCATAGTAAATATTAGACACTGATCTCCATTTTCTATTGTTTCTAGTCCTAAACCAATTGCAGGTTTAGTATGTCTAGATTCTCTTTTTTCATTTAGATTTCCTTCAGAATATTCACTGTCTTGACTAGTCATTATAGTATGATTCGAATATACCGCTTCAACCAGTGGTACAGGTCGCCATTCACTCTCAACCAACTCACATTTCAACCACTCGGCAAGTTCGTTACTGTTTGATATAGTAGCACTGAGTCCAATAATCTTTGGTGGAGTTTTTCCTAAGAATCCTGTTACAAGTCTAGTTAGAATCATTTCCAATGTTGGTCCCCTTGTAGAATCACCAATTAGATGAATTTCATCAGAAATTACTAATCCTATTTCATAGATCCAATCTCTTTCAAAAGCCATATTTGCATCCATAGTTTCATTTGTAAGAATAATTACATCTGCATCATCTAATTTATTATCAGATGAATTAGAATCTCCAGTTGAAATGGCTACTTTGATTTTACGATCAAGCCCAAGTTTTTCTAATTTTTTAAATTCTTCAAATTTTTCACTAGCCAATGCACGTAAGGGACTTAGATAAACAACTTTGGTTTTATGTTTTGAAATATGTGAGAGAATGGCTAACATTGCAATTAGTGTTTTTCCACTTGCAGTAGGTATTGAAATCAAGAAACTCTTCTTGTCATCAAATAGTCCTTTTTCAATACATTCTGCCTGTGGTGGATATAATTCTGATAGTCCTTCTGAATGAAGAAAATTAATTGATTGTGAATCTAGATCTAAGTCGCTTACTTTCATACTGTATTATAATGACCAGGTTTTGACTCATAAATAGATGCATCCCGTGTCATTTTTCTTACTATGTTTCTAGCTTCATCATCAGTGAATTTTTCTGTTTTTACTAATTCTTCATACAACAGTTTTTCTTCTACAGGCTTCTTTGGTTCACCTTCAAGTGATTGTAGAACATCCATAAACAATTGCATTTTAGAAACCTCACTACGTGGTTTTCCTTGTAGAACTCCAAGATCAACTTTACCAGTATTAACATCAATTCCTGCATTTTCAAACATGTTTTGTAAAAGATCAATTGCTCTTTGAGCATCTTCCTCTTCCACCTGATTTTTTAGCAAAAGTCTTGCTCTTGCAGTTGCAAGCCTGATTAGACCTTCTAATTGTCTAGGAGTGACAGTAATCATATCATCTGCATCAACATTACGCATTTTCAGATAATAATCAAGAATTTTGGTCTCAGCCTCTTTGGTGAGTATTGGATCAACTGTTTTTGCGTACGAAATATACTTTGTAAGCGTCTCAGAATCAATTAATGAGCGACTATCAATTCCTTGAGGAGTGTGAAGATCAATTATATGCTTAGCAATCTTTTCATCTCTTTCTTTTGATGGTTTATCTTTTACAACAAAAATAAGATCAAATCTTGTTAGTAGTGGGATAGGTAAGTTAACATTTTCATGAATATTTTTGAAAGGATCATACTTTCCATACATTGGATTTGCTGCAGCAAGAATTGAGGTTCTAGCGTTTAGTGTTGCAACAATACCACCTTTTGCAATACTTGCAGTTTGTTGTTCCATAACTTCGTGCAGTGCACTTCTGTCTTCGTCTTTCATTTTATCAAATTCGTCAATACACACCAATCCTTGATCACCTAAAACAGTAGCACCTGCTTCCAGCATGAAAATTCCATTTACATCACGAACAACTGCTGCAGTAAGTCCAGCTGCAGTAGAACCTCGTCCAGATGTGTACAAACCTCTAGGTGCAATTCTAGCACAGAATTTTAGCATCTCACTTTTTGCAGTACCAGGATCACCTACAAGAAAAATATTGATATCACCTCTAATTTTACTACCATCCTGTAATTCTCTTTGAGTCGAACCTGCCATCAACAATAAAATTGATTCCTTGATTATTCTATGACCTGTAATATGTGGTGCATAGGAATCAATTATTCTATCATATACATCTGGACTTTTTGATAATGATTTGATAGTTTTTTCTTCTTCTGGAGAAATTTGTTCTCTTTGAATACGTCGTGATGTTTTGGAACCTTTTCCTCCTAGGAATTCAACATTGTTACCATCTAATCTTAATCTGTACAATGGACTGTTAGACTTTGAAACTCCAGACATCTTTTCTTGTTCTATTCTAACAATTCCAGTAAGAACAACTCTGTCACCTGGTCTAGCATCATCTACCAAATCTTGTTTTACTGTGATATCTAAATAATGAGGAAGTTGACCTGGTGGAAGATCCTCAGGCAATTCTTGTAATCTAACAAACTGGACATCAATAAATCTACTAGATTGGGGCTCCAAAGACAATTCTTTATGAGTACATTTTTCATTTGAACATTTGACTGGATTACTAATTGTGAGACCCTTTTCTAGTATGACATCAGTCCTATGTCCAACTGGACAAAAGAAAACTAGTTCTTTTGCTAGTGGTTTTACTTCTGATGCACGCAATACCATACCAGATACACTAGTCATTTTACCAATTATTTCTGCGTTAATTTGACGTAGACTTCTTTGAACTGGATAATTTGCAATTCTGGCCCTTATTTCATGCTCAATTTTTTGAGCATATTTTGGAAATCTTTCATGCAATACTTCTTTAATTGCTCTTGAGAAAGCCTCAAGAATTTCATCTGGTTCTTCATTAAACTTCGATTCAATTTCAGGATGAGTTACCAAATCATTATAATCAATATTGATGTATTTTGAATTTGATGACATCATTTTGTCAATATCTTCTACATATCTGAATGAACCAGTCTTATCTTTGAACTGTATTAGAAATTCTTTTACATAATCAGAGAGGGCAGATGGTGTATAATTTTCTACAGAAGTCATTTTCTATTTCCTATAACGTGTTTTTTAAATTCATTACTAGCATTATTGATTTGATTGTAAAATACTTCTTCCTCTACACTTAGTTTTGACCCCAAGTCAGCAGTAAGTTTTGATGAATCAGCTAATCTTACAATTTTGCCCTGTCTTATTCGTATTAGTTGGTTTAACATGCTTTCTACTTTGTCAAAATCATCTTTTGAAAGATTTTTCATATATTCATTTAGTCTAATGTAAAAGAATTTGTCAAGCGATGAAATAGATTCTTCTCCTTGAGCATCCTCCTTAACTTTAGCTTGTTTTAATTCTTGAATCATATCTTGTTCATGAATTATGACATGTTTTTCAGAATGTAGTGTTTTTGCAATCCATCTAGGAATATTCATGATTTCACCTTCTTTTCCATCAATCTGTATTCCAGAAACATTAATTTTTAGATCATGTGAAAATTCTACTTTAACATCCTCTAGGTCAAATCCTACAGAATATACTTTTGTTGTATCTTCTAGTTCCATTATTCATCAAAGGCGAGCGAGGGATTTAATGGATGCGATCGATCAATTTCATTAACAATTAGCTTTGATCATTTGATCCTACTAGTCATTTATTAATAAGAATAGGCAGTTTGCAACTATGACAAACTCTGACGTTATGTGGGTAGAAAAATATCGTCCAAAAAACCTTTCAGATTTGGTAAATCAAAAAGAAGTAAAAGGTAGTTTATCAGGATTAATCAAAAATGAATCAGAAATGCCTCATTTACTATTCACTGGTAGTGCAGGTGTAGGAAAAACAACTACTGCAATATGTATCTCACATCAAATACTTGGTGATGCATGGAAAGACTATACCTTAGAACTTAACGCATCTGATGAACGTGGAATTAACATGGTCCGTGAAAGAGTAAAAAAGTTCTCTCGATTTGCTGGACTAGATTCTCAAATACCATTTAAAATAATTATCTTGGATGAAGCAGATGAAATGACCTCTGACGCACAAACTGCGTTAAGAAGAATTATTGAGGATACTGCAAAATTTTGTAGATTTATACTTATTGCTAATAACATTTCAAAAATCATAGACCCAATTCAAAGTCGTTGTGCAGTATTCAAGTTTACTAGAATTGATGAAAATGAAATAATTGAACAGTTAAAAATAATTTCTAAAAAAGAAAAACTCAAAGTAGATGAAAAAGGTCTTAAAGAAATTACTGATTATGCTGGAGGCGATATGAGGCATGCAATTAATCTCCTTCAGGCAGTTGCAAGTACTGGAAGTATCACTGTATCAAGTGTAAAATCATCAGCAGGACTCACAAAAACCAATGATGTCTCTGATGTACTTGAATTATCTGTTGCAGGAAAAATCCAAGATGCACGAAATAAAATGATTGAACTGATTAAGGTTTATGGAATGTCAGAATCAGATTTTCTCAAATATATCAATCAAGCATTGTTTAAAGAGAAATATGAGAATCTTGAAGAAATGTCTCAGATAATTGCAAAATATGATTATAGAATTTTATCTGGTGCAAATTCTGAAATCCAACTATCTGCTATGCTAGCAGAATTAGGAAAGTTTTCAAAGTAAAAACGCAGAGAGAGGGATTTGAACCCCCGCGTTCTTGCGAACACAGGCTCTCAAGGCCCGCGCCCTACCAGGCTAGGCGACCTCTGCGAATTTTGGAGCAATTTACTGCTTAAAATTTGTTAAGTAGATTCAATCCCAGTGAATTTGTAGTGAATTAAAATACTGACTGCTAAGATTAGCCCATTCCTGGAGGGCCACCGCCAGGTGCACCTGAAATTGCAATAACATCATCTATTCTTAAAATCATTGATGCAGCTTCAGTTGCAGATTTGATAATCTGTTCTTTAACAACTACAGGCTCAACGATATTTAGTGATAGCATATCACTAACTTTCCCATCTTTTGCATTGATTCCACTCCATTTTTTGCCTTCACTTTGTTTTGCACGTAAAGTGACCATCGTATCAATAGGATCCATTCCAGCATTTTCTGCAATTGTAAGAGGAATAATTTCTAATGCTTCAGCAAATTTCTTAATTGCCAACTGTTGACGACCATCAAAACTTTCTGACCAGTCTTTCAAAAATGCTGCCAATAATGCTTCTGGTGCACCGCCACCTGCAACTATTGCTGGTTTTTCAATTACATCTTTTACAACCATCAATGCATCATGAATAGAACGATCTACTTCATCTACAACTCTTTGTGAACCACCGCGGATAAGAAGGGTAACCGATTGTGGATTCCTGCAACCCTCAACAAACACCCATTTGTCAGATTCAACTTTCTTTTGGTGTACAAGGTCAGAAATTCCAAGATCTTTTTCAGAAATATCCTCAAGATTAGTTGTAATACGACCACCTGTAGCCTTTGCAAGCTTTGTCATATCACTTTCTTTTACACGTCTAACACCAAGTATTCCATATTTTGCTAAGAAATGTTGAGCCATGTCATCAATTCCTTTTTGACATATTACAACATTAGTTCCAATTGAATGCAATTTATCTACCATGGATTTTAACATTCGATTTTCTTCTTCCAAAAACATTTGCATTTGTGTAGGATCATTAATTCTAATTTCTGCACTCATCTCAGTTTTTTCAATTTCAAGTGCAGTGTTAATTAAAGCAATTTTAGCCTGCTGTATTTTTGTAGGCATACCACTATGAACAATTTCTTTATCAAGAACTATTCCTTTAATCAAGGTAGTATCAGTAATTGAACCTCCTGCCTTCTTCTCAACCTTAATGTTATCTAGGTCTACAGAAGACTTTTGATTTTTAGTTTCAGTAATCTTTAAAATTGCATCAACAACAATTTTAGATAATATATCACTATCTTCAGAAATTAATTTTGATTCCATACTAGTTGCTGCAATTTTTAGTAGAGTTTCTTTATCATCAGGTTGAACCTTTTTTGCAATCTCATCTAGAATTTCAAGTGATTTTTCTGATGCAGCTTGAAATCCATCAATGATTACTGATGAATGTACATCCTTGCTCAAAAGCTCTTCTGCTTTTGCTAATAGAGTACCAGCAAAGATAACTGAAGATGTAGTACCATCGCCAACTTCTGTATCAATAGTCTTAGAAATTTCAACCATCATTTTAGCAGTTGGGTGTTGTGCATCAATTTCTTTAAGAATTGTTGCACCGTCATTTGTTATTGTAACATCACCTAATGAATCAACAAGCATTTTATCCAATCCGCGAGGACCTAAACTTGACTTTACTAATTCTGCAACTAATTTGGCAGCAGCAATATTATTTTTTTGAGCATCCCTACCTTTTTCTTGTAAAGCACTTTCCTTTAGAACTAATACAGGTCCATTAGGAGTTTGTTGAATAGATGCCATTAACTTTTTGCTATAAATCCTATTTTAATACCTTACGAGATGATTGTTGGAATAAATTCTCGCTTTTTGATATCAATAATTCCACTATAAAGAATACGAATGTCTGGTAGTGCTAAAAATGGTAGAAAAACTGGAACTAAGTGAGGTTTTTTGAATTTACAGCCATTATCAGATAATACATGATTGATCTCTAAAAATTGTTTTGAGATTGTTTCAATTGGTTTTGACGAAATAATTCCAGCTACTTCCATAGGCATGAATGCAAGTATTTTTCCATGATTAACAATAATCATTCCACCTTTAGATTTTCTTAATTCATTTGATGCAGTTGCCATATCCTTTTCATTTGAACCTATTACTATCAGATCATTTTCATGAAAACTCCAAGTTGATGCAAAGGCACCTATCTCAGCTCCAAAATTTCTAAGAAATCCAACAGTATGCTTTTTTGTACCACATATTCTGTCAAAGGCTGCCACTTTCCAGATATCTTTATCTACAGATGGTAGAATGTTGCCTTCTTTTGTTTTCAAATGTTCAGTAAATTTTTCGGTAACAATTTCTGTTTTCATTGAAATAACATTGACATTTTCTTCATTTTTTTGTGAGTTAATCATGAAATCATTTTCTGTAAGAATAGGAGTTTTTACTGTATTTGTGATCCAGGAAGATGGTTTTGATTTTTTAATAACGGATAAAATTTTTCCGTTTGAAGAAATCAGTTTTCCACCTAAAAAGATTTTATTTATTTTTACTTTTTCTAAATTATCAAGTACTAGGATGTCTGCAATTTTTCCAGGCGCAATTCCTCCAAAATCGTTATTCATTTTATAATAATCAAAACAATTCTTTGATGCCATTGATATTGCATCAATTGGGTCTAAACCAAGTTGAATTGATTCTCTGACACAATGATCAATGTGGCCATAAGTAGACAGTTCAACAGGATCCAAACCATCAGAACAAAACATTAGTCTGTTTGTGTACGTTCCATGACGCAAGACTGAAGGAATTATTTCTTTTAAATCCCGTCTAATTGATCCCTCTCTTATCATTATCCACATGCCTAATCTTAGGCGTTCAAGAACTTGTTCAAAGTTTATTGGTTCATGACATGAAAAAATTCCAGATGAAATATATGCATTTAATTTTTTTCCACTAGCTCCTGCTGTATGACCATTAATAATACAATTATCCTGATGCATCTGAATTAATGATTTCATAGTATGCTTATCACGTGAAGTAACCTTTGTCCATGAGAATACTTCACCCAATCCAATTACAGATGGATTTTTTGTTGCTAACTTTTCTTCTTTCAATGATAAAGTCTTTCCATGACTAAATTTTCTATCAACTGGTAACCCGCCTGGGACTGTATGAAAAAATCTCATTGGTAGATTCTGCGTCTGTTTTACAAATTCTTTGAATCCTCTAAACCCAGATACACTAACAACATCTATTGAATCTGGAAATAAAGAAGTTACACCACATAAAAGAGATTTTTTTACAAATTCTGATGGAAGTGTAAAATGATCAATGTGTATGTGTGGATCCGCAAAGCTTGGTGTTACAAATCTATTCTTTAAATCTATGACAGTTGTTTTTTTTCCTTTTGTATGAATAGCATTAGGACCTACGTATGCAATTCTATCATTTTTAATTGCTATCTGGATATTTTCTTGTATTTCTCTAGTGTATACATTAACCAATGAACAATTCACTAAAATTATATCAGATGGGATAGAACCTGTAGCTGCAGCATTTGTCTGCATTATTGATGATGTAATTGAAAACACATGGTACATGTGCAGTTAGAGATTATTATACATTGAAGCGATGTTTAAATTACCGTCAAAAAAGCTGATAATTGTGAATCTACCAAAGGAAAAAAGAGCATATTGTCCAAAATGTAAAAGTCATCAAACTATGAAAATTTCTATATACAAAGCAGGTAAACGACGTGGTTCTGCTGCTGGAGAAAGAAGACATGCATTACGAAAAAAGGGATATGGTGGACAAAAATTCCCAAAACTAGCAAAACCAGCAAAAACGACAAAAAAAGTTACATTAATTGAGACTTGTAGTACATGTAAAAAGAAAATGATGAATAAAGGAATTAGAATACGAAAGTTTGAGTTGGTGGCAGTATGAAAAAAGCTCACATACTTACCCCAGAACCAAATAGTAAATTTCAAAAAATTAAATGCATGGAATGTGATGAAGAGCAAATTGTGTTTTCACATAATTCAACCAAAGTTACATGTAATTCTTGTGGAAATATCCTTTCAGAGCCAACTGGATCAAAGGCTAAGATTAATGGAAAAATTTCAGGTACTGCATAACAATTCATAATCGTCTTTTGTGTTAATATTTAATCCAATTCTTTTATCATCAATTACAACTAGACTTTCTTCAATTGATTCTAAATTGTTAATTTTACTTGCATTAACAAGTGATATTCCTGAAAAAACATATTCTTTGTTCTGAGTAGTGTATTCGGATTTAATCCCTATGGAATCAAGAAAAGAATTTTTTAAAACT
Source organism: Candidatus Nitrosopelagicus sp. (assembly GCA_028345295.1). Taxonomy (GTDB): domain Archaea; phylum Thermoproteota; class Nitrososphaeria; order Nitrososphaerales; family Nitrosopumilaceae; genus Nitrosopelagicus. The sequence continues at coordinate 147,121 of JAOMDA010000001.1, forward strand.
ATGCTAGTCCAAACATTATTCGAATTATAATTTTCAACTATTTGTTTAATAATTTTATCATCAAGTAATGGAAGATCTCCTGATGTAATAAACACTGAATCATCTAATTGTTTTAAGACAAAGTTTAGATCACTAACAAAATCTTTTCCAGACGTTGAAATTATTTCAATTCCAGACTGTTGTAGAATTTTTTCTGTTTCTGGTGAATTTGAACTAGTTGCTGCAATTATTCTTGAAAAGCAATTAGAATTCTTTAGTGCGTCAACTACATGCATAATTACTGGTTTCTTATACTCAAGAAGTAATTTTTCTTGTTTTGTGTCCATTCTGGTGCCCTTTCCACCAGCCATAATTAGACTAATCATAATGAAACAAAAATTAGAAGGGACGCGAGTCTCGTAATTTCGTTTGTTGCCCCCAACACATCACCTGTTATTCCACCAAAGCTTCTTGTTGCAAGACCAACCATTAACATGGTTATGATAATTCCAACTGCAAAAACAATCAGTCCAGATTCTTCTCCAATAAATAAAAATGGTAAAATTGTGATAGCAAATGCAGCGGCTAACCGCTTTTTGTCGTTCATAATTTGCATGAATGGTGAATTTGAGCCAACTGCGGCAGAATTACCTAGGCTTGCCATTAGAACCATTGAAAATTTTGCCAAGATTTCACTTAGAAGAATTATTTTGAATAATTCATAACCACTTGTTAAAGAAATAGCAATTATTGCACCAGCAATATACAAAACAATTGAAACAATCCCAGCAGAACCAGTTGATAGGTCTTTCATTGCTTTGAGTTTCTTTTCTTTTGAACCTCTGGTCATTAGACCGTCAGCAAAATCAGCAAGGCCATCGTTGTGATGAATTCCAGTGATTACTGCTAAAGAAGCAACAACTAACAGTGATGTAATTAATGGATCAAGAAATAAAGATAAACCAAAACCAAATGAACCCACAAGAAGACCAATTGCAATTCCAGCAATTGGGAATAGATACATGTGCTTGGCAACTGTTTCAAGATTTGCATTGCTAGTAGGAATTATCGTAAGAAATGAAAAAACTGAACCGATCTGTTTAAGCAAGAATTGTCAACCCCAAATAAGATAGAACTGTGATGATTGGAATTGTAACTATTCCAAAGAATAGAATTGTGGTGACTTTCATTAAGACGATTGCTGAGCGTACATGTGTTGTTGAAAGATAAACTGAACCATTACCAATTCTGTAATGATCAACTTTTTGGAATTTTGTATCTAATGCACCTGCTAGTGCTGCCATTGGATAACCAGCGTTTGGACTAGAAGTATTACCACTGTGTTTCTTTAAAATTTGATATGATTGTTTCCAGTCATTTCCTAGAAGCATTGATGCCAACACCATAACTAGTCCTGTTAATCGTGATGGTATATAGTTCAGAACATTATCACAGTTTGCTCCAAACCAACCAAGATTTCTAAACATCTCAGTTTTGTAACCAATCATTGAATCAATTGTATTTACTACACGATAAACAAACGCACCTGGAAGACCAAAGAGTGCAAAATAAAACAGTGGTCCTGTAATACCATCAACTGTGTTTTCGCTTATGCTTTCTAAAGCTCCAGATAAAACATGATTCTTGTCCAAATCTTTTGTTTTACGCTTAGTGATCATGGCTAGATTTGTTCTAGCCTCATCAATATCGTCATTCTCGAGTGCATCAACAACTCTTAATGCATGCTTTTCCATGCCACGTATTGCAATTGTTGTTTTTAGCAAGATAGCACCAACTATGATAGAAATTATGATGGTAAGAATTTCATTTCCAATTATAGAATCTAGTTTTAGATTGAATAGTAATAATAATGCACCAACAGTTACAGTTGAAATTAATACAATCATTATGCCACCAAATTTTTCAAAGTATGTGTTCTCATTTTTGAACATTGGTACTAGATTACCAATAAAATTACCAATCCATGCAGTTGGATGATATTTATTTCTTGGATCGCCAAAAATGAGATCTAAGGTTATCGCAAAGCCAATGATTAGAATAGATTCAAATATCATTTTAAGATCCTTTTGATTCCACTAATATTAAGACTTGAACGTACAACATTACTGATTTTGTCAATCTCTGAATTTAATTTCCTTAGATTGGCTTTGTTCCATACTAATTTCTTTGTAGAATTGCCTATTGAATCCTCATCAGGAATAGAAAATTTGGTTAATGGGATTGTTCCAAGAACTGGTTTCTTGGTTTTCTGCCTTAGTTTTCTAAAACCAGGTTTAAGAATTTCTATATCTCCTCGAAACTTGTTAAAGACAAAACCCTTGACAAGTTTTTGATATTTCTTTTCAATAAGCTCCATGGTTCCTACTAAACTAGCAAAAGAACCACCACGCTCAATATCGGTTATCAAAATTACATTTGACTTTGTTTTTTCAGCGATCTTCATATTTGCAATATCATATTTTACTAGATTGATTTCAGCTGGTGAACCAGCACCCTCGATAATTATCAGGTCATGATTTTTTTCTAATTGTTTGTAGGAATTCAAAGCAAGTTGTAAACCAGTTTTGTTTACAAATTTTGTATAGTAATCAGATGCATACATTTTCTTAAAGAATTTTCCATTAGTAAAGACAGAGCTTCGATAGTTTCCCAATGGTTTTAGTAAGATTGGATTTTGTTCAGGTAAGATTTCTGTGCGTGCTGCAATGGATTGTATTGCTTGTGCACGAGATATCTCAAAATCCTTTGTGATATAGGCGTAATTTGACATATTTTGTGCCTTGAATGGCGATACTGAGTAACCCATATCTGAGAATATTCTACAGAGTGCAGTAACTAAGATTGTTTTTCCCGAACCCGAAGAAGTTCCTTGTATCATTAATGATTTTGAAATATTAAATCGCCTCCAATGCTTTGATTAATTTTACATTATCTTTACGCCTTTTTACAGCAATTCTAACATAATTTTCATTTAATCCACGAAAAGTACTACAATCACGAATTAGAATATTTTTTCTTAATAGTTTCTTTTGGAGTATTTTTGATTTTATTTTTGTATTTATTAAAATGAAATTTGTTGATGAGTTATAACAACTGAAATTTTTCATCTTGGATATAGATTTTTTTAGAAACTGATTCTCATTTTTGATTAATTTTCTAGATTTTTCAAGAAATGGATGATAGCAAATTGCTGCACTTGCTGCATTTTGTGCTATGTTACTTACATTCCATGGAATCTTTAATTTCTGTAAGACATTCACCATTTCTTTATTGCCTACTCCATACCCAATTCTAAGACCTGCTAAACCAAATGATTTTGTAAATGAACGTAAGATGAATAAATTTTCATATGTTTTGATTAATTTAATTAGTGACTGATTTTTTTCTGAGATTAATTCAATGAATGTCTCATCAACAAATACAAGGCTAGATTTTTTTTGTGCATTTTTAATAATTCTTATAATATTAGTTTTTTTGACTAGTACACCAGTTGGATTATTTGGATTACAAACAAAAACTGCTCCATTTTTTGGTATCTTTTTTACAAATTCGTCTATGTCATAATTTAGATTAAATGTTTTATGAAAAATAGTTTTACATCCAGATAATTTGCAAGCTTTTTCATATTCAGTGAATGTTGGTACCGGGATTAATACACTGGTCTTTTCATTTAGAAATGCTTTTGTAAAATTATAAATGATTTCAGTTGCACCATTCCCAACAAGTATTTGTGATTCATTAAGTCCTGTATACCATTTCAAATTTGCACGTAGACTGATAGAATCAGAGTCAGGATATGTTGAAATGAATTTTAGCTGTTTTTTCAAGAATTTTGTCACACCTGGATGGCATCCTAACGGGTTAACATTTGAGCTAAAATCAATAATATCCATAGATGGGTTCCTAATAGAGTATAATCCACCATGGGAGGCTGGAGAATGCCTTCCAACGAATTGGTTCACTTTAATTTTCAATATATGGGATATTAGGTTACAATATAGTATTCTTTTGGTTTGCTTCTAAAGGAATATTAACTGAAAATAGGAAATACCTATCTATGAAAAAGAAAGTGGCAATTATTGGCGTTACAGGTTCTGTAGGACAGGAATTTGTTCAATCATTGCATAATCATCCATGGTTTGAGGTAACACAAATCGCAGCATCTGAGCGTACCGCCGGAAAAAAATATCTTGATGCTATCAGGGATGCTAATGGTATTGTTGCATGGGATGTAAGCGGTCCAATTCCAGATTATATCAAAGAGATGAAAGTGTTGACAATAGATGAGGTAGATATTACACAATTAGATTTGATTTTCTCAGCAGTAGAATCTGTTGCTGCAAGAGATATTGAAACTAAATTTGCAAAGGATTTACCTGTGATTTCAACTTCTTCTGCATATCGATACGAGGAAGATGTTCCAATTCTTATTCCAGGTGTAAATGATGAACAGGCAGAACTACTGGAAATTCAGAAGAAGAATAGAGACTGGAAAGGTTGGGTTGCCCCACTACCAAATTGTACTACAACTGGACTAGCTATTACACTAAAACCATTACTTGAAAAATATGGTGCAAAAAAAGTCATGATGACTTCGATGCAAGCAATATCTGGTGGTGGAAAGACCGGTGTATCTGCAATGGGAATAACTGATAACATTCTACCATACATTCCAAAAGAAGAAGGAAAGGTAAGAAAAGAAACCAGAAAAATCCTAGGTAAACTAAAAGATGGTAAAATTGAAGATGCAGACATTAGAGTTAGTTGTACCTGTACCCGTGTACCAGTAATTGATGGACACACTGAATCAGTTTTTGTGGAAACTGAAAAAGAAATTGATCCAAGTATGGCAAAAGATACCTACAATGATTACAACAAAGAAATTTCTGTAGCAGGATTACCCTCAGCACCAGAAGAATATTATGCATTCCATGAGGATCCAACAAGACCACAACCAAGAATGGAAAGAGAAGTGGGTGACGGAATGACTACAACAATTGGAAGAGTTGAAAAAGAAGAGCTGTTTGAAAATGGTCTAAAGTACATGCTGTTTTCTCACAATAAAAAAATGGGCTCTGCAAAAGGTGCAGTATTGCTAGCTGAGATGCTATACAAAAAAGATAAGATTTAGTGAAAAAAATAATAAAAATTTCAAAAATAGCTTTATTATAGGTCGAATAATTCATTGTGCAGGTGTCATAAACGGCTAAAGTTGATAATTTAGACTTGAAGATTTTATCTGAATTATCTAGTGATGCATCAATCTCTGTTCCAAAACTTGCAGAAAAAATTAACACAAATTCATCAGTTGTGTATAGTAGAATCAAGCGTTTGCTTAAACAAAAATTAATTAAAAAATTTACAATTGATGTTAATGATAAGGAGTTAGGATATGGTGTTAAATCAGTTACGGGAATCAACATGGATTCCAAGAAACGTGATAGTATAATTGAGCAATTATTCAATATTGACGGAGTGAGAGAAATTTCAGAAGTTACAGGAAGATTTGACATAATGGTTACAATGTATGCTAAAAACCTAAATGATATGCACAAAGTTGTCTCAGGCAAGATTGGTAAAATTGACGGAATTGTCGGATCTGAGAGCTTTATTGAGATGAAAAGAAGAACAAAATCAATGCCTTACCTAGTGGATGAATAGTTTGATATTTATTTTTTGGAAGTTGATAGAATAGTATGCAAACAGCACCTACCGAATCAAAATTCAAGACATACTATGAGCTAACAAAACCAAAGATCTGGTATTTGCTGGTTTTTACTGCATTAGGAACTGCAGTCACTGCATCAAATATCTACAGTATTGAAATTTCAATTGGAACGTGGATTCTGATGCTTTTCGGTGTAGCTGCTGGTTCTGCAGCTGCCAATACTTTGACGAATTATCATGACAGAGACATTGACGCCATTATGGAGAGAACAAAAGAAAGACCAATTCCAAGTGAGAGAATTTATCCTGCAGAAAAGGCACGAGACTTTGGATTAATCTTAGCTGGTGTTTCTATTGCATGTGCATTTGGAATTGCATTTACAACAGGATTCTGGAATGGAATTTGGTGTGGAATTTTTATGGCTTTTGGATTAGCAGATAATATTATTATTTACAGTCATGCATTGAAAAGAAAAAGCCAGCTTAACATTATACTAGGTGGCTTTTCAGGCGGTGCACCAGCAATGATTGGTTATGCTGCAGTAACACTAACTGGACTCTGGGACTTTGGACTTATTATGGCAGGCTTGGTATTCATCTGGATTCCAATGCACATCTGGGCTTTAACATTACATTTCAGAGATGACTATCAGAAAGTTAAAGTTCCAATGCTCACTGCAGTGTTATCTGAAAAAACATCTGCTCGAGTAATAGCAGGCACAACACTCATGATGGTTTTGTTTAGTGTAGTTCCATTCTTTTTGACAACTGATACAGGTGAGCCAGTAATGGGTGAAGTCTATCTATACACTGCAATTGCATCAGGTGCACTAATGATAGTACTAAGCGCCTGGGTTGTTGCAAAGCCAACTGAAAAATCCTCGTGGGTCTTGTTCAAGTTTTCAAGTCCATACTTGGCAGTATTGTTTATTGCACTGATGGTTGATTCTGCACTTTAACCAAACTCTGCAAAAGTATACGGCGTATCAATTGCTTCATTAAAACTCCATACTGTAGGTAGAACAGCTGTTTGAATCACCTTCAGATTGTTCTTTTCAATTAATGAACTCCAACCTCCATCTTTTCTGTCGTTAAGAGAATACTTTTCAGAATAACTCCCAGTCAAAACCATACAGGTTTTTTGTTTTAATTCAGAATCAAGATGTGTAAGAATGCTGGTTGCTAAAATTTCTCCACCCATCTGAGCCAAACCACCAATGAAGAATGCGGGTTTTTCTAGATTGAGGCTCAAATAATCAAATTTTACTGCATCTGCACCTACTGGGTTAAAATCAACTTTGGTAGTTTCGCAGATTGACTCTTGTAGTTCAACTAGCATATCGTCAATCTCAATTGCATGTGCATCCAATCCTAAAATTTTTGCACAATATGCAATTCGTCCGTCACCTGAACCAATGTCAAGCACTTCTTTGTAATTGAGAGTTTTTGCTATACTTGTGATGATGTAGGCTGTTAGCATCCAAGTTGGAGAAAATGGTTGGTAGCTTGAACCATGGCTAATGCTATTTAGCCAAAATTTGTTAATGTCGCCCTCATACACCATACATACTGTTTGGTTGATTTTCTCTTCATACGAATTATAGTAAATGGGATTATTCCTGACAAACAAATGAAGTGCATCTAGTTCGTTTTGACCTATTGGAAAATAATCAGATTTTGATAATGGAATTACTTCTTGGATGTGGCTGGTTCCTGAATAAGTACGCCTAAATTCTTGTTTTAGATTAACCAGGTTTTTTGATACTTCTTCAATCATTTTTAATTCCGTTTTCATACTGTTCAACAAATTCTTTGGTGCTCATTATTTCACGTAATTCCTTGTATAGACTGGCTTCTTTTTCTATGGTTTCTTTTGTTTTTTGACCAGATTCTTTTGCCAGTAGTTTGAGATTTTCAGTGTTTTTTTGAATAGAATCTGTCAACTGTATTAAAATTTTAGGATGAAAAGATGCGTTAAACTCTTCTGAAATGTATTTTTGAATTTTATCAATTCTACCTAACAATGCTTCATGCTCTGGATTTGTTTGGAAATTTTCCTTTAGTACTTTGGCAAGTGAGTCTACCTTGATTGCCTGATAATACACGTCAATTATCTCAGGTATGGTTTTGTCTGATTTTTTTTGTATTGACTCAAGAGCATCTTGTAATTTCTTTGATTCAGAATCAAATAGTTCGGATGATTGCTCGGAATCCATAGATTATTGCTATTGGATGTATTTTTATTTCTAGAGGTTAGTCTGGCTTTAGAATTATCTTACCAACTAGGCCTTTTCCATTCAACATCTTGTTGTGTGCATCTACTGCATTCTCAAATGTATAAACAGAATCAATTATTGCTTTTATTTTTCCCTTACCCATCCAGTAAAATCCCTGCTCTAGCTCAGCTCGTGTTCCTTGTGTAGAACCTAGTATGTCGATTCCTTTGAAGAATATCTGACGTAGGTCTGTTGGTGCATCATAACCAGTTGTAGCTCCAGTAGTTACCATTATTGCGCCATATTTCAAAAGTGTAAGTTCTTTGTTAAAATGCGAGCCGCCAATGTGCTCAAAGATTACGTCTATTCCTGGTCCTCCAACAATTTTTTTTGTAATTGCTCTAACTTCTTTGTGCCAATCATCTTTTCTGTGATCTACTGCATAATCGGCACCAATTTCTTTTAGTCTTTCTAGCTTGTCAGGACTTGCAGTAGCAATAACAGTACAGCCATAAAGTTTGGCAATTTGAATTCCAAAAATTCCAACACCAGAACTGCCTCCCATTACGAGTACAGTCTGACCTGGTCTAATCTTGGCTCTGCCTACCAACATGTGCCAAGATGTCAATAGAGTCATTGAGGCAGCTGCTGCCTCCTCATAACTCACATTATCTGGAATTTTTAGTACGTTGATTTCTGGAAGATGTGTGACTTCACAATAGCCACCCCAAAGTGGTCCAGTTTCAAATCCCCAAATTTTTCGTTTTCTACAATTGTATTCTTTACCGTCAGTACATGGAGCACATACTCTACACGACATGTTTCCGTGAGAAACTATTCTGTCACCAACTTTGATGTTCTTTACATTTTCACCAATTGCAATTACCTCACCTGCAGCATCGGTTCCAGAAATGTGTGGCAGTGGAACAGCAAGTGGCTTTCCTCGCATTCCCCAAATGTCATCATAGTTTAATGATGCAGCCTTTACGCGAAATACAACTTCATCTGGTTTTGGAGTAGGTTCTGGAATGTCCTTTATCTGTAAAATAGATTCAAAGTCATTATCCTCTGCATATTTTTCGTAAACTAATGCCTTCATTGGTTTCACAGATAATCTTTTAGAGAAATTTTATTGATTTTTGGAATGTCTGCCAACTCAAATCCTTCCTTTCTTCTGTTTAGTGGTCTTGTTGCATCAATTCCTAGTTTTGCAGTTTTAAGATTTTTTTGATCACTGGAAGGATCCAAACTAGAGCCTCTGACATTTTTTATCAAAACTAGGTCTTTGTCTGCCTGGAACCTTGTTGCCATGGCATACTCAACTTGCTCTGCTGAAGATGGATCAATGTCATCGTCTACAACTGTAACCATTTTGAGGGAGCGATGAGACTCAAAGACTTGTTTGATAATCTTCTTAACGTTAGTTGTTTTTGTTTTTGAAATCTGAACTACTGCATGTAGCCAATTAGAGCCACCATTTGACATTGCAATCTGTCTAGTTTGAGGAAATTTCTTCTTTAGAACTCCATTTAGTTTTGATTCAATCGGCATGCCCATCAGTAAATGATGCTCGCCATATCCTGAAAGAATATCATGGAAAATTGGATTATTCCTGAAATACATCTTTTCTAACTCAAAGACTGGCTGTTTTCTAGGCTGATCGTATGTCTTTAGCATCTCAACCATCCACTCCTTGTGTGTTTTATCCTTGAGAATCTTCCCTTCCATGACTATTTCCGTGCCTGAGGGAACATGCATTTTTGAAAATGGACATTTTACAAGTGTGAGTTTTTTTGATAAAAGTGAATTTGCAATTTCCAATTCATCTTTTCCCCAATCAGCCTGGTATGCACCTGCAATTGAAATTGCGGGATGTACACCAACTGCTATTGCAACTTTAAGATCTTCACCATGTTCTTTTGCTGAAACGAAATTTCTGTGAAGATGTCTACCTTCTACCATTCTAATGGAAAAATGTTTTTTGTCAATTGGCATAAGACGATGAAAAGAAGAATTCTGTGCTCGAAGTTCTGGGTTTTTAGAATAAACTATTGATGATGTTATGAATGGTCCTGATTCTTTTGCAAAATGTGTAACAATTGGTAATATGGAAAGATCAGTGGCTGAGTTTTCAAAAAATTTTCCTGACGTTGTAGTTTTTGGTTTTGATGCATTTTTAATTGCCTTAATTATTGGCTCATGAATATCTTTTTTTGCACCAACTGCTAATGAGAATCGGTCTCTTGTTCCCACAAGATTACTTACCAAGCGAAATTTGCTTTCTTTGATATTTTCAAAAAGTAATGCCTTTCCGCCTTCCGCATGTGCAGTTAGTGCTGCAATTTCATATTTACTGGATACTTTTTTCTTTATTACCATCAAATCTTTTGTTTTTTTGATTTGAGTAAGAAATTCTCGAAGATCTTTAGTCATTCTCTGTTATCTCCATAATCTTGTTCATTATTTGTTTTGTTGATTCTTTATCCAATTCCCTTTCAATAGAAGCCGTAACTAAACAAACTCCTTTTTTATTTGTGGCAATTTTTTCTGCAATTAATTTCAAAAATAATGAATCCGATTTTGCAGGAATAATAGTGGTTGTGGTCGGTACTGGACCTGTATTAATTGAAGCAATCATACCACCAACCTTTTTTGGACCCTCATAAACAGATACAAAATTACCATTATCAAAGTGTAGTATCTCAACTATGAACTTTCGTTGATTTACATTGACGACTTCCTTCGAAAACCCTGTCTCTGACAATAATTAGCTTTTAGTGATTAGGCGTTTATTGCTATCGGTTTGGTTCTAACTCCAAATGCTTCGTCGACTAGTCCTTTTGCTTTTTTGACAGTCATGCCTTCAGATTTTCTTAGTTCTGCTATGGTCTTTGTTTTCGTCCATCCTTCGCTTACAGCAGTTTCCATTGTTGCAGTAACAAATTCAGATGATTCAGCTGAAATTGCTATTGCTTCGGGTTTCTCGCTAACTCGAGGTTGTACGGATGCTGCTGCGTCGGCTTCTACTCTTGCTCTGAGTTTGGCTTTATATTTCAGATTTCGTGGTTTGGTTCTTAATCGGTAGCCACAACATGGGCACCAAAGTCCTTCCCATTTTATGAAAATTTCACAGATTTGGCATCGTCTCTGACCAGATGCATATCGTCCAGTTCCTACTGGTTTTTGTGCTTTGTATCTTGTGCAAATTCCTTTACATGTCATTTTTGTTCTATATTATATAGAAATTATAAGTATTTAAAATAGATCAGGTGAATTATTACAAAATTATTCAAATTTCTTGTAATATATTGATTGATTTATATTTAAAAACTGATCATTTTCAAAAAAAATAAAAAAATGTGTATAAATATCTATGTTTTTCGGACTTAGACAAATTCAAGTTATTTTAACCTGTCATGGACAATGGAAGAACAGACCGCCAATAACCACTTCTTTGTGTAATAAATTGTGCAGAAAGCATATCACGTTTACCTCTCTGATTATAATTTTTTATTTTCAATGTAGTGTTTGATTCATCTACAAATTCAATTTCAAAATTTGAGCAGAATTTTAGATTTAACAATTCAAAAATTTTGTTTGCAATTATCATGTCACCATTACCAATCTTGACAATCTTTTTTTTGGCTTTAAGTCCAGCCATTAAATTAACTAGATATTCAACTAATTTTTCAATTGACGTGAAAAATGTATTAGAAATGTGATTTCCTAGATAGTATATAGATAAACCAATTCTTTGTCCAGGATCAATTCCTAAGAGTAAGATTTTTTCATTTAAACCAGAATCTAATTTTTGAACTATTAGACCTTTGACTACTGCAAGTTGTTTTTTGGTAATATCATCAAAAAGTAAAGGAATTGATGTATCTTCGGGAGCCTCATTTTCTGTAGTAAAAACTAAATCCCCATCATAATCTTGAATTTGATTTGGCAAGATTGAATCATAATTCATATGAAGATCTTTTAGAATTTTTGAGAATCGAAAATATTGTCTACCAAATACGGTAGCAATTCCAATTCTAGCATTTTTTATTTGAGTGATAAATTACATTAGAGATTTTTGAAATTTACATGTTATGGTGAAAAATACTATTTTTTTGGTCAACTTAGGCATAAAAAACATAGAAAAAATATGTCTAATTTGAAATATCTGAAAAATATTCTAAATCTAGTTTATGATTTTAAAATTGAAGAGACAGTATTTTCAACTGCAGAATCAAAATTTGATTCTATGTTTTTTTGAATATCAGCAAGTTTTTCCTCCCCTTTCTGATGAATTTTTTCAGATTCCGATTTTGCCTTGGATTTAGATTCCAAGATAATACTTTCTGCCTCTTTTGAAGCAATTTCCTTGGTTTTTTCCATTAAATTATCTATTTCCTTTTGTACCTTTGAGTTTAGTTGTTTTTTCATATCATCTAATTTGAGATTTAGGGAATCGATGTCAGATTCCAAGCCTGAAAGGGCCTTGATAATTCCATCTACTTTTGTTCCAGTTTGACTCATTTACAAAAATTCACTTTCTCCAATAATTAAACCATTTCAATTTGTAGTCAACAATAAAATTGCTCTAGCCAGATCGCCTTCTGCTTCTGCAAGAGCATTCTTTGCTTTGTCTTCATCAACGTTTGCTTGTTGGCAAACCAAAGCAATATCTTCGTCAGTAAAAATTTGAACTTCCAATTCTTTTTCTTCATAACTTTCAGCAACTACTTGAAAGATTGAGTTGTCTTTTGCTTTCATCTCAGTGACTGAGGGTTTTGCAATAATAATTTCTTTTTTATCAGTTTTTATAATAACTTCCTGAACATTTGGGAGTTCTTCCATATCTAGACCCATTTTGTCCATCATTCTTCGCATCTGGCGATTTCCGCCACGTCCACCCATCATGAAATGGATTCTCTTTAGGTGACTTTTTAAACTATCTAATTTTTACTGCAACACCTCTATTTTGACTCATTATCATTTTACTAGAAAGAACTGATTTCCCGACACCAAGTACCTGATTTTTGTATAAAACTGGGACATCTGAACCAATTTTGATATTTTTACCACATGATGTTACATGACCACAAAAGACAGATTTCCCATTCTCAACAAAATCTTTGGATTCTTTATCTATCTGAAGACAGTTTTCCTGAAATTTCTTGCTCTTAAGAAATAATTTGGCACAATGAATAGTGATTGCTAATCCGCCGTCACTTCTTGAGGTAAGTAATAATTTTTCCTTGTCAAAAACTGAACGTATTCTTCCCGTCTTTTTTGATTCCTTAATTTCAAAATTTTTTGGAAGAAATTTTGATACACCAGAACCAAATAATGTATCAACTGTCTGCCTTAATTTTATACTCTGGTCCACAAGATGGATTGGTGCCTGGCGACTTATTATTCTAACATGTTGTTCTATATCTTCACTCTAGATCTTTCTTCTCTATATAGAGAATGGCAAATATATAGGATAGTTTATTAATTCTATATAGTTATGCGGGATATAGATGCCTGAACAAGAAGAGCTTAGAAAACTACAATTCACTGGAAAATCATCTTTCATAGTTTCTCTACCAAAAGAATGGATTAAGGAACATGGTCTAAAGCAGGGAGACCAAGTTGTTGTGGGTAGAAATGGCAGCTCAGTTTTAGAGATAAAGCCTACAGGTATCAAAAAATCAATTAATCAAGAATCTGTAACTATAACAATTTCCAATAACGATAATGAAGAATCAGTTTTAAGAAAATTAATTGCATTATATTTTCTTCACCATCAGACCATTCACATAAAACCAAAAGGTAACAGAATTACACCTGGTCAAAGAAATACAATTAGATCTGCTGTAAAAAATGTTCTAATGGGGGCTGAAATTATTTCAGATTCAACGGAAGGAATCACTATTCAGATTCTCATTAATGTAGTTGGTTTATCAGTAGATGGTGCATTCAAAAGAATGCTACATCTTGCAAAATCTATGCAAGATGATGTGCTACTTGCACTAAAAGAAGGAAATTCTGAACTTGCTCAGCAGGTAATTGATACTGATGATGATGTAGACAGGTTTGGATTTTACATTATACGTCAGCTAACAATTGCAATTGAAAATGAGCATATGCTACAAGAAATGGGATTTTCAAAATCTAGGGATTGTTTAGGGTATAGAGTTATTGTGAAAAATATTGAAAGATTAGCTGATCATGCAGAAAGAATGGCAAGAGATGTAATAGAATTTAAAAAACCAATTAACACCAGAACATCTGAAAAACTGAAGGAATTAAGTGACTATACACTAAAACTAATTGATGATTCCTGCCTAGCCATGTTTAAACAAGATACTACAGGAGCAGAAATAACAATTAGTAATATATCTAAAATAGCCAAATTGGAAAAAAAGGTTTTGGATACAATAAAATCAGTTAAAAATGAAGAGGAGGTTTATAGAATAAGGAAAATTATTGAAAATTTAAGAAGAATATCTGAATATGCAAGCGATATTAGTGAAATTGTTCTTAACACAAATATCGAAAAAATGATTAAAAAGAAGTAAACTGGATTTAAAACTTGAACTCATGTATTTTAATCACTTATTTTGACTTAGATTCGATTAGTGAAGCTAAAGGATTGTGTGATAGTGCACAGTATGAAATTGTACATGTTATAAAACAGAATTCCCTTCAACATAGAAAATTTGGGTTAAGTGAAGGAATAATTGACGAAATAAAAGAAATTATGCAAAAAAAGCAGCCTAGTGTCATCATTTTTGATGAAATTCTAAAACCAAGTCAAAATTATAATTTAGCCTCAGAGCTAAAGATTGAGGTTTTAGACAGAGAATCATTAATTTTAGAAATTTTTGAAAGCAGAGCACAAAGTACAGAATCGCAAATGCAAGTAAAATTAGCCCAACTACGTTATGAAATGTCAAGAGCAAAAGAGAAAGTAAGATTAGCAAGAATGGGTGAGCAGCCAGGTTTTATGGGAATTGGAAAATTTGAAGTTGATGTTTACTATAATGATATAAAATATAGAATGATGAATGTAAAATCAAAATTACAAAAAGCAGGAAAGCAACGTGAACTTCACAGACAATCACGTAAAAGAATTGGATTCAATACAGTATCAATAGCAGGATATACATCAGCTGGAAAAACAACTTTGTTTAATTCACTAACAGGTGAAAAAAAGGAAAAAAGTGCAAAATTATTTACTACATTAACAACAACTACAAGAAAATTTAAACTTGATAGAGAATGGGTTCTAATTTCTGATACAGTAGGATTTATCAGTAAATTACCTGCATATTTAATTGAAGCATTTAGATCAACACTAGAAGAATTAACATTTACTGATGTTGTTTTAGTTATTATTGATTCTACTGATAATTCCAATAAATTAAAAATTAAATTTTCAAATTGTATGAAAACATTAATTAAATTAGGTGTGGAAAGAGATAAAATTATTTTTGTTATGAACAAAACAGAAAAAATGAATGAATATGAAATAAATTCCAAGATAAAAGAATTAGATTTGTATAATAATAACAAATGTGTTGCAATTTCTGCAATAACAAATAAGAATTTTGATATACTCAAAAAAAAGATTAAGGAAAGTATTGGTGAACATAAAAGAATTATAAGTAAAAACTCTGGTATGGAATAAATGAATATTGAAGTACTAAGAATTGGCCAACGAATTCTAAGAGATGATCGTGTTACAACACATGTTGCATTAGTTGCAAGAGCATTTGGTGCATCAAAAATTTACATGAACGAAGTTAATCCAGAAATTAAAGAAACAATAAATAAAATTAATAATACATGGGGTGGAAAATTTGAAATTGCGTTTATCTCAAATTGGAAAAATGTTATAAAATCAAAAAAAAATACTACAAAAATTATTCACCTAACTATGTATGGTGAAAATATTAACGAAATTGATAAAAATATCCAAAAAGAGAAAGATATTCTAATAATTGTTGGAGCAGAAAAAGTTCCAAGAGAGATTTATGAACATGCAGATTATAATATTTCAGTTGGAAATCAGCCACATTCAGAAATTAGTGCACTTGCGATACTTTTAGATCGTATTCAAAATGGAACTCAATTTGGAAAAAAATTCGAAAATTCAAAAAGAGTAATAATTCCTAGTAAAAACGGTAAAAATGTCATATAAATAAAAAAATGGGTTAATAATACCTGAAATTAGTGATGAGATATGGTTGATAAATATGAAGATCCATTTGTAAAAATTTCTCACATGATAGGAGGAGATGAATACCTCAAAGTATCAAGATCCTTACTCAAATCAGAGGATGCAACTGATGAAGAAATAGCAAGTTCTACTGGATTAAGAATAAACATGGTAAGAAAAGTTCTCTATGATCTTTTTGGAAAAGGTCTAATTACTGGAATAAGAGTTAAAGATGAAAGAAAGGGTTGGTTCGTTTATAGATGGCGCTCTAGACGTGATGAAGTTGAAAACTTCATAGAGAATCAGAAAAAAAAGGTCTTAGAAAGAATTCAACAACGGTTAGACTATGAAAATTCTTCAGAATTCTATCATTGTGGAAATCATGATTGTAACAGAGTTACATTCGAAGATGCATTAGATTTGTTCTTCAAGTGTCCATCATGCGGTAAGGTTCTAAATCTAAAAAATAATGATAAAATAAAGAAACACTTTAACAAAAAAGTTGATCACCTAAAAAAAGATATCAGAATTTAGATTCTATAGTATACAACTAACTCACTTCCTATTTTCTGAATTTTTTCTAGTTTTAATTTTTTGGTAGGAAATAAATTTTTAAATCCAACGCCTTCAACTAAACTGATAGAATTACTACCTCCTAAAATGTATGGAGTAATGGTAACAATTATCTCATCAACAAATCCATTTTTTAAAAAAGTCCAATTAATCGTTCCACCACCTTCTAATAGAATTTTTTTTATATCTTTTTTATATAATAATTTTAAAAGTTTTACAGTATCTACAGATGTTTTCCCACATTTTATAACTTCCAATGGAAATTTTTCTAATCTGCAGAGATTTTTCTTAGATATTAGATTTGTTGTTGCAATTATCGTAGGAATTTTGTTACATGATTGTATAATTTTTGATGATGATTTTATAGTTCCGCGTGAATCTAATAATATCCGTACTGGATTTTTTCCTTTAGAATATCGTACACTCAACATAGGATTATCAGCATCAAGTGTATTCTTTCCAATTAATATACCATCTACGTTAGCCCTTAATCTATGAACTCTAGTTTTATCTTTTTTTGATGATAACTTAATTTTAGTTTTATTTTTTCCAATTTTACCATCAAGTGTCATTGCAGCACTTAAAATTACATATGGTCTAGATTTTTCCATAAACAATCTTGCCCCTACTCATTACTGCTCTAATTGATTCTTGTGATGCCCTGTGAACAATTGATGCATAAACATTATTCAAAGGTTCTAAGTCAATAGATTTCTTGTCAATGAATATACAATCAGCAAAATAATTTTCTTTGATGCAGCCAATTTTTTTATTAAGAATTTTTCCAGGATTAATTGTAGTCATTTTAAGAATCTGCTTTGGATCTATCCTCTTTTTCTTAATACCCATAGTTACTTTCCATACATAATCCATTTCTCTAAACATATCAGGTGAATTAATCATTACATTGTCTGTCCCAATACCTAAATTGCATTTCATTTTTAGCATTAATTCAATATCTGGTATACCTTCTGCAAGGGCGGAATTAGCACGGGGACATATGATGATTCCTCTAGTTTTTTTAGCAGCAAAAAGAAGATCACTTTTTGATGCATTTGTCATATGCACTAAAAATGTAGGTTTTGCTAAAAGAGCACGCTTTGGTTCAGTCTTTTTATTAGTTTTCATTGAAATTGAATAACTACTCAAAGTCTCAGCTGCATGAATACCTACAATTTTTTTACTCTTTGAGAATATGTGCAAATTATTATCACTGTTTTCATTTGCACCACTAATTCCTATCCCATCACAATTTTCTAATAATAATTCTAAATCATTTTGAAGAAATTCTGGCATGGAAGTATTTTGTCTTATTTGTTTTTGAGTATGGTAATACTCTAATCTTCCAAGAATCATTGCATTGATTGGAACATCCTTTAGTGCTTTTTTTAACAAATTAATTCCATGTATGCCACCTTCTCTAAAATCTACAAATGTAGTTATTCCTTTTTTAAGCATAGTTTGTGCAGATTTACGCATAAATCTAATCAATTCTTTATCTGGAGTTTCGCGTAAAATTTTTTGTTTTAATCCAATCATAGGATGAATCTTTGAATCAACATCAGAATTTATTGACAAGTCTTTAGCAATTGAATCTCCAATATGTGTATGAGCATTGATAAAACCTGGAACTAAAAGAAGATTTTCACAGTCAATTACATTGTCATCTTTTCTAGTTACTTGTGAATTAATTTTTTTAAATTTATTATCAGACACTAGAATATTTGTGGAATTAATAAATTGTAATTCGTTACCATAAAGTAAACTAATATTCTTTAAAATCATTTTAATTCGTAAACTTCTGGTTTCTCTTTTCCTGAATCTCGAATTTCTCTAATTGTATCTAGTGATTTAGTGGCAAGTTTTGCAGCACCTCTTCCTGTATTGTTTATTCCTATACCACAATTAAGAATTAAATTCATTTCATTTTTAATTTGATCAATGAATTCATGTGCATGAATTTTATGCTGTGAATTTGATACCACCATAAAATTATCACCCCCCATAAAAAATGCCAATGATTTTTTATCTAAGAAGAAATCAGACATTTTTGAATATAATTTAAACATTAATGACGATGTTTCATAAGGGGATAACATCTTACGTTTGGCTGTAAGACTATCTACATCAATATGCATTATTGCAACATTCTGTTCCTCTTTACCATTTACTGAACCATAAATATTGAATTCTTTATTTAGAAACTTCTCATTTCTTTTTCCATTGTATGCTGATATATTAGCATCAAATGGTGTATCACCAAAACCAATAGTCATTGAAACTTTAACTTCAAATAATTTACCTAATTCCTTTTGAATATCAATATGTTCATCTAGTGTAATTCCATTTGTAATTGCGAAAAATTCATCTGATCTATTTTGAAATACTAAACCATTTTTTTCTGAGAATAATTTTTGAATTTTGTGATATAATGATGCTTGAAGCATCTGTAATTCATGTTCCCTATCACTACCTAGAGTCAATGTCCATGGACCATAACCGGTAATTTTCATTATTGTGAGCTGTATCAATTACTTTATCCTCTTTATTTCAGTAAGGATTTTTTGAACTGCATTTACTGCATTCTCTGATACAGGTCTAATTCGTGCGTATGCTTGTTTTTCACTCATTCCGGGACCTGATATTCCAAGTGTCACAGGTTTTTGATATTTAATTGATAATTTTGCAATATTTCTTGCGGTTGAATTTGCTATTATTTCATCATGCTTTGTTTGACCTTTGATGACTGCACCTAATGTTACAATACCGTCTACATCTTTTTTTTGTAATAACTTATCAATAATTAACGGCATGTCGAATATTCCAGGAACTTTGCATGTGTATTTTATATTTAATTTTAGTTCATTTGCCTTCTCAACTGCAACATTATGCATTCTTGATGTCACTTTCTCATTAAATTCTGCAATAACAATGGCAATATTCAAAACTACTGCACCTTAGCAAATTCTAGTAGTTCTTTTCCATCAATGAATGGAATTGCATTATCTTTTGCATATTGTTCAGCCTTTTCAACTGAAAGAGCAGAATAAGTTTGTGCATCCATCATTTCACATATTGCTGTAATTGGTGATAATTTTGCAAGTTGTGCAAGATAAATTGACATTTCTGTATGACCTTTTCTCTTGGCTAGTAATCCCTGAGATGCTATCAAAATCGGAACATGTCCCGGTGTCTTAAATGATGATAGAAATTGGGATTTTGGTTCATCAGAATTATACAAGTCTGACATTTCTTTTATGGTTAAAGCTCTATCTCTGTCAGTAATTCCAGTGTATGTTTGTTTATGATTAATGTAGATTGAAAATGTTGGGTGGTCACCATATGGTGCCGTACCCATAATCATTTTTTTAGAATCAGAATCAAAATTATCAGAACTAGATAAAATATCATGCATGTATTTTAGTTCTAATTTTTGTGCAAGTGAATCATCAATTGCAAGACAAATTAACCCACCGGCATGTTGTCTCATTCTAGCAATATGTTCAGGAGTAATGAATTGAGCAGAAACTACAAGATCAATTTCATTTTCTCGTCCATTAGAATCATGAATCATAACAAATTCTCCTTGTTTTAGTGATGCAATTGCAGAATCAAAAGTCATTTAAAAAAAATTGTTCTGTAGATATTATAAAGTTTACTAGATTTTTTGTTATTACCAATTTATTGGTAGATATTATATGCCTAGTTGAGAATATATTTTCCTAAAACATCAGTCTCAATATTTAGTTTATCACCAATTTTTTTTGTTTTAAAATTAGTAATTTTCATTGTATGAGGAATGATGCATACTGATGCAAGATCATTTTTTGCATCAACTACAGTAAGACTAATTCCATCTAATGCAATTGATCCTTTCTGAACAACATATTTTGTTAGTTTTTTTGGAATCTTAAACCAAATCTTTACTTCTTTTGGTTTTTGTTCTATTTTTGTAATAATTGCAACACCATCAACATGACCTAAAACAAAATGTCCTTCTAATCTTTCTCCGACTTTAAGACTTCTTTCAATATTAATTAGACTTCCAATTTTCAAATTTCCAAGATCAGTTTTTTTCATTGTTTCATCAATCATCTCAAACATACAAAGACTCTTTGAAATCTTTGTGGCACTTAGACAAACTCCATTTAGTGCAACACTTTGTCCTATCTTAAGACCTTTAGAATTTTTTCCAAGATCAACTAGAACTTTAATTGCACTTCTATTTTTAGTATTTTTCTCAATTTTTTTAATTTTACCTGTACCAGTAATTATTCCAGTAAACATTGCTACATTATATGGAATTGGTTATAAATAACATACCATCTATGATTATATTAGAATGGATAAAATGGAAAAAACTACAGGAAAAAAAGAAAAAACTTATCCCAAGGACGAAGATGTTTTGGATGGAAAAACTTTACATGATTTATATCGACATACTACAAAATTAATTAAATAATTACTTTAAATTTCAAGTAATGCTTTTGCTCTCTTATAATGAACTTCATCAATCATTTTACCATCAACTACTGTCGCTCCTTTTCCTTTTTTTGTTGAATTGTTGTATGTTTTCACAACTAATTTTGCCCATCTAATTTCATTTTTATTTGGATGGTAAATTTTATGTACTGTTTTGATTTGATCGGGGTGAATAATGCTTTTACCAACATATCCTAAACTACGACCAACGTCACAATCTTTTTTTAATCCAGATTTATCTTTAATATCCTGCCAAATCCCGTCTATTGCATATACACCAACAGCTGCTGCATCAACTGGAATTTTGTATCTTGCGTATTTAGCACCTCTAGGATTTCCTTTTGTATATTCAATACCAACATCGTTTAACAAATCAAAAATTCCAAATACAAGTGCATCAATTCTTTTACTGCAAGAAGCAATCTCATAGCAGTTTACAACTCCTAATGCTGATTCAATTGAAGGAATGATTCGTGTTCCAGAAATTTTACCCTTCTTTTCTAGTGAAATAATTATTTTTTCAATTTTTTTTAGTTCTTTTGCAGAATTTACCTTTGGAATTACTATTCCATCAATACCTTTCTGCATGATTTCCTTTAGATCTGATTCAATCTTTCCTGATTCTGGGGAATTAGTTCTTACGTAAATGTTTGCAGAATAAAGCTTTCTTTGTTTTAATACATTTTTTATCAATTTTCTAGCTTTTGTCTTTTCTTTATCTGGTACAGAATCTTCAAGATCAAGACAAACAATATCAGCTGATATTGATTTTGCTTTTTCTAAAAATCTTGGATTATTTCCTGGAACAAAAATTAGGCTACGAAAAAGATTTGTCATTAAATGACTATGCGCCTTCAGGCTTCATTAAGATTTTGCCAAACATACCTTTACCAGTTACCATCTTTGTATGAGCTTCTGCAGCTTGTTCAAATGTGTGAATAGAGTCAATCGCTGCTTTAATTTTACCCTTACCCATCCAATAAAGTCCTTGATCAAGTTCTGCCTTTGTTCCTTGTGTTGAACCGAGTATGTTTGTGCCCTTGAAAAACACATGTCGCAAATCCATCTTTGCATCATAGCCTGTTGTTGCACCACATGAAACCAGTGTACCTCCAAACTTTAGCATAGAGATTTGTTTGTTCCAGTGGGTTTGACCAATATGATCAAATGATAAATCAATTCCTGGTGCTTCGCCTTTTGTTTTAGCAATTTCTTTTGAAATTTTGAAAACGTCCTTATGCCAATCCTCCTTTCTATGATCTACCGCATAATCTGCGCCTAATTCAAGACATTTATCTAGTTTATCAGGACTAGCAGTTGCAATTACATCACAATTATATAATTTAGCAATTTGAATACCAAAGGAACCTACTCCTGAACCTCCACCCATTATTAGGACTGTTTGACCAGGTGTAATTTTTGCTCTACCAACAAGCATATGCCATGAAGTTAAAAGTGTCATTGATGCAGCTGCTGCATCTTCATAAGAAACTCCCTCAGGAATTTTTGAAACATTAACTTCAGGAAGATGGATTTGTTCACAATATGCTCCCCATAATGGACCAGTCTGGAATCCCCAGACTTGTCTTTTTACACAATCAAATTCACGTCCATCAGTACATGCACTACAAACTCTACATGCTAAATTTGAATGTGAAACAACTCTATCTCCTTCTTTGAAACCTTTTACATCTTCACCTACTGCAATTACATCACCTGCAACATCAGAACCTGAAACATGTGGTAGAGGAATTGCAATTGGAACACCTCTCATTCCCCAGATATCATTATAGTTTAGTGCAGATGCTTTATTTGTAAAAATAACCTCATCTGGTTTTGGTTTTGGATCATCAATATCTTCAACCTTGAGGATTTTTGCATAATCATCATCAGGTGCATACTCACGATATACAACTGCTTTCATGATGATTTGACACTTTTACCCCTAATTATATTTTCTTGAGATCAGATTCTGTTAATCTTAAAATCTTTCTTTGGTTGTTGTGCAGACATTAGAATTTGTTTTAACTGTTCATCAGTGATCTGGCCTTGTGCTTTTCCTTGCGCTGCTAAACCAAGTAGATAGTTTTCAACCAAGTTTGCAAGTTCTGGTTTTACCATTTTTACGTTATTTAAACGAAGTCTGGCTTCTCCAGAAAGAATTTGTTTTAATAGAATGTCCTTTTGTGCAGAAACTTGCTCTTCGTTTGGTTGATTATTATCTTCTTCAGAGTTTGGATAGCTCATTGTAGTACACTATGAATAAATTTTCAGTTTTGGTGTATTTTGGATCATTTCATTTAAAATCTCAGTTGACATCTTGTCAAGCTTTTGCATTCCTTGACGAGACACTACTCTTCCTTTTTTCTCAACTTTTTCAACATATCCTAGTTTCTCGAGACCATGAATTGCGTTTCGAATTATTGCACCGCTTGCATCCTTGTGATGTCTGGCACCATAGTACTTGTTTCGTCTGCCGTCACCATACATTGTTCTAAGATCATTGACTGAGATAGGACCATGAAGATAGATTTTTCTTAAAATTGATGCACATCTGGTATGCCACCAATCAGATTTTTGTGGTGCTTTGTCTGCATGTGCACCAGTTTTTACAAAAAGTGACCAGTCTGGTGCTGGTATGTCTTCAGTTTTTAGTACTTCAGCTAACTTAGTTATCAAATCGTTTGCTGGTACATCATAGACTTTTGCCATTAATAAAAAACTCGATAATCGTCTTATAAATCATTGAAATGATATTATGATTATTAATTTTTGATAATTTTTCTATATGTGTGTGTGCAAAAGTTGCAAGTAATCCTGATTGATTTTACATTACTACGACCAACTCGAATTTTGGAATTAATTCCTGGTACAATAAATTTTTTACATTTTTTGCAAAAGCATGACCGTATTTCATATGGCATTCTAATTTTATACTTCATGCTAATCTTTTTTGCAGTTATAGCCTGTCTTTCAGCCAAATTCGCATCTGTTCGTGCATTAGAGATCGCATTCTTAAACAGCATATGCATTCGCTTTGTTGCAATCTCTTTTTTTGCTTTTTTCATGTTTCTTTTATAGCATAATAGTAAAAAAATTGATCAATTTTATGCAGTCAGCGGGATTCGAACCCGCGTCACAGGGTTGGAAACCCCGAATACTAACCAGGCTATACTATGACTGCATAAGGAAGAAACCTTTTCTAGCTACATAAAAATGGTTTTTTCATACTCGTAAATTATTCTACTGAGAATAACATGTGTTTCTAACGAATTTTGTGATAATTTTTCTATCTGATCAAATTTGTTTTTTATATTCTCCTCAAAATGCCCCTTTTGAAAACCACCTACTACTATGCATGTATTGTCAGTAATTGTTTTTGCAGATTCCTCAAATGTACTGTTTTTACCTTCTGTTGAAAAACCTACTACTTTTTCTGGTTTTATTTTGTTCAATAATTCCTCAAATGTCATACTTTGCAACTCCATTAATTTTAAATCAGATAGTTCAATCTTTTTTTCTTTGAAAAGTTTCTCTATTATTCCCTGAAATCTGTGATATGATTTTGGAAGTCTAATTTGATCACCTAATGTAATAACTTGATTATTGATCGTATGAACAAAAACCTTAATTTTTTTTTGTTGATAAAGTGGAGTACTACAAATTGCCAAAAGTGCTAAATGTATTATATCTGGTCTACCACGCTTGATTTCATTTGAAATTCCCTTCATTGCAGCAAAATGCCAAGAATTATCAAGTAAAACTTCGGAAGATTTTTTTTTATTTCTTTTACAATATGATGTTACAGATGGATGATTCTGTATCTCACTAGGTACAATTTCTAATGATGACTGTGTGAGAATTAGTGTAAGCATAACTTGATTAATTATTACTATTGTATTTGTTTTTTGGATTTATCTATCCAGATGTACATCCGCTATATCCACACTCAATGCAAATACTACAGCCTTCTATTAGTACAAGATTATTTTTACATGTAGGACAAAGATTCTCTTCTTTTGGTTCTTCTACTATTGGAGTAGGCCTCTTAATATCTTCGTGAGATACTACTAGTTTTAGTGCATTGTTAACCTGTTCTTTGATATATGGATTAGTGATAGTATCATGAATGTAATCATGTAAGTAGTTGGAAGGAACAACATCAAACGTCTTTTGCGCATTTTCATCTGTCATATGTAATACTTGTTTGTGTCTTGACCCATCTCTATATACAGTAATTCCTTTTAGACCAATTTCGTGTGCAAGTAAATATGCTGCTTTGACATCATCAGCAGATACATCATTTGGCATATTGATTGTTTTTGCAATAGCATTTCCAATCCAATCTTGCCATACACCTTGAGCCATTAGATGATCTGACCAGTGTATGTCCATTGCAGTGACAAATATTTTTTGCATCCATTCGGGAATTTCTTCTATTCCTCGAACAGAACCATAATTACTAGCAATTTTTGCAAGTAATTCATCACTGTAAAGACCATTCTCTCGTAATACTTGTTCAAAAATCTTATTTGTATAGAAGAATCTACCTACGGTAACTCTCTTTTCAAATACTAATGCAAATGTTGGTTCCATTCCATTAGAACAATCAGCAATCATTGACAGTGTACCTGTAGGAGCAACTGTTGTTGTTAAAACATTTCTAATTCCATATTTCTGAATTTTTTCAATAAGCGCATCCCAATCATAATAATGTGCATTCTTTGGTTTCTCATAATACCCTGCAATTGGAATCTTACCATCAGGAAATTCTGTCTTGGAGCATAATGGAAATTCAGTTCTAGATTGTGCCAAGGCGACACTCTCTTCCATTGAATAATATGATAATGCTTCAGAGAGTTTTGACATAAATTCATAGCCCTCTTTAGAATTGTATGGAATTCGTAGTTTATACAAAAGATCTGCAACTCCCATTACACCAAGACCTATTCTCCTAGAATCCTTTGATGCTACATTGATTTCTGGTACAGGATAATGGTTGACATCAATTACATTATCTAAGAATCTTGTTGTTTTTCGAATAACCTCTTCATATTTCTGCCAGTCAAATTCGTATTGACCATCTGCTTTTCTTTTTACAAGATTAGCTAAATTTATCGAACCGAGATTACATGATTCGTATGGATAAAGACTTTGTTCACCACATGGATTAGTTGCTTTTAGTGGTCCACCTCTTGCTTTTGCAAATACATTGTACTCATTTATTTTATCAAAGAAAATCAATCCAGGTTCAGCGCTTTTCCATGCAGAGTTTGCAATAAGATCAATCAAGTGATGTGCATTAACTTCTCTTACAGGAGAATTATCACGTGTACTTCTTAGTGTGTAAGCACCATCTTCTGAATTAACTAATGCATTCCAAAAGTCTTCCCATATTCCTACACTAACGTTAAAGTTCTCTAATACTCCTGGCTCTGTTTTGTTTGTTATGAATTTTTCAATATCAGGATGCCAAACATCCATGATGCCCATATTTGCACCTCTTCTCTTTCCCCCTTGTTTGACTACTTCTGTAACTGAATTAATTATGTTCATGAATGATACTGGTCCTGATGCTACGCCTGACGTTGAGGCTACAATATCTCCTTCTTCTCTAAGTTCTGAATAGTTAATACCAACTCCACCACCTGATTTGAAAATTAAAGCAGCATCTGATGTTGATTTCATAATACCTGCCATATCATCAGGCATTCCAAGAACAAAACATGCTGATAATTGACCAAGACGACCACCTGCATTCATCATTGTTGGAGAGTTTGGTAAAAAGATTTGATTTATCATTAAAGAATAGTATTCATTTATTTTTTCAGAATAGATATTAAATTTTTTAGCAGCTAATTGTGTTAAGAGTGTTTTAAATCCAATTTTCATTTGTCCATTCTTTGCAAGATCTACATAGCCGTTAATAAGACCTCTAAAGTGCCATTTGTTTAGATAGTACTCACCGATTTTAAATTTATAGTCAAAGTGATCAAGTTTAGTAAGATACTCTGTGGCTTCTTCTAAATTTTGTGATGTGTTACCGTTCTTGTCAAAAATCTCGTTGTCATGTAAAAGATCCCCAATTCCAATTAGAACTGCAACTCTTTCAAACATTGCAGTTGGACTTTCAGTGATTTCATTTTTACTATTTCTCATTAGATAACGTGATGCTAAAACACGAAGACAGTTAAGATCAAATACCTTAGAAACGGAATCAAGAGTATCTGTGTTTAGAACCTTCATTTTTTCATCTCGAATCTTTCTACGTTCATGTCTATACAGGATGTAGGATTTTGCAATTTCACTGTGACCCTGTTCAATTAATGTTGATTCAACCATATCTTGAATATCTTCAACACTTGGTGGTCGTGATGACGAGAATCCCTGTATAGTTAGCTTGTCTAGTACACCATTCGTTAATTCTTCTGCAAGATCGCGATCATCTTGGTTTGTTGCCATTAATGCTTTATGGATTGCATTTGTGATCTTATTTTTGTCAAAATTTGTTACTTTACCATTTCTCTTTCTAATTTCGGCGATAGAACTTTCTATTTGTGAATTTTCAACCAATCATAACTCCTCAAGAGAAGTTAAGATTGTCAAGAATATATCTTCTTTGCCAACTAAATTCTTAGTTCGAGCTGAACTTTTTTTACAACGTTACAGTTTTTGTTGTAATGGTAATTCATAATGGTAAAAAAAATCTCTGCTTGGATCGTTTTCAAATTTATAGAATAACGAATTTCGTTTTATAAAATATACTGTGATTTACAATTTGGACATTTGTCGACTAACTTCTCTCCTTTGAAACCACAATTTCCACATACTGGTACATGAATAATTGGTTTAAACGCCGAAGTCAGCAAACTAATCTTGTCAATTACTGTCTTTATCTCTGTAGGCTTTGATTTCTTATCAAAATTAATTTTCAAAAGCAGACCACCATTTAGTATCTTAGATATCTTACTAGATTCTAAAATTAGTGGGTTTTTTGCTGTTAGATCGCTAGATTTTGATGGATCAATCGAGAATCCTTGTGAATATATTCCAGAATCAGTTGAATCTTGAACAGAATTCTTGCCATATTTCTCACTATCTAGAGTAGTAAATCTTGAAATGCCGTCTGTATCAACCATTGCAATTGTAACAGTTACTCCTAGTTCTTTTCCTTTTTTTGTTGCAACATCAACTGCAGTTTGAAGAACTTTATAAAGAATTTCGTGACCTGCTTTGTCATCCTTATGACCAAGTATACTAAAGACAGCTTCATTTAATCCAACAAGATTTAGAATTAAAGACATTGAATTTTTTTGCATGAACTGTGTGTTTTTGCTAAGAAGTGGATTCATTCCACGTCTTGTAAGATCAGAGATATCTTTTTTTCTTAAAATCATTGAATCAAGTGCTGGTTTGATTAATAAAGCAAGTCTAGCTCTAAAGTATGTTTCATCTTTATTTGATTCAAATGCAAGACGTGGAAGATTGATTGTCAATGAACCAAGTTTAATTGATGTTCCAATGTGTTTTTCTTCTGCCTTTAGTATTCCATTTGTTGAACATGAACCTTTTGAGAATATTACATTACCACCAATAGAAATTATTGTAGAGAGTGTATCAGATATCTCTAATATCTTTCCTTTTTCATAGTCAATTACTAATCCAATCTTTGATAATGGTGTTATTTCTAGATATGATCTATATGCAGATAATATTGTCTTTATAATTTTTTGATCTGTTGATACATTAAGTCTAAATGATATAACTGTCGGAGACTTATCATAACTTATAGATGTAGAAGATAATTTAAAAATATCAAGTAAACTTTTTTCAATATCTCCTAGATTCTTGGATGTTTTTGCTAACACCGATGGAAGTTCATCTATTACAACTTCTTGTGAAGCTTCTTTTGAGACTAAAGAAAAAATCATTGGTAGTAATACAGACAAGTCATTAAGATTTTTAGGTTGTAAAACTCGTGATACCACAAGAGATTTGCCTCCTAGTTGTAAGCCTTCTTCAATTAGTTCTTTAAGATTTAGGAATACTACATCAGGAACGAGTGACCATATACCTGGATTTGTGATATGTAAATCTCCTGATAAATGCGAATCTGCTACATCTTTTGGGAGAGTATTTGTAAGTAAATACTCTGCTAGAACATTCTTACCTGTATTAAATAAAATATCTTCTGCACCATTTTGAATATTTTCTACATTTGTAAACATCTCTTTGATATCAAATACAGGCATTCCAAGTCGTGCAAGTTTATTTCGATATTCTTCGTAGCTATGTTCTAAGAGTACATTGTTAACCATTTCACGTATTAACGAACCTGTTAGATATGTTGTTTGAAATTTATATATACGATTTTCAACTTCTTCAGTTATTTTTTGTGCTAATTCTAATGGTAAACTACCTTCACGTACTAATGATTGAATAATTTTATGTGAATTAAATTCTTCAATCGAATCATGAGATGTTCGTACATACATTTTTCCACTCTCAATGATTGAACGTTCTTCAATTTGCCGTGCAAGACTTAACACTAGTTTGCCTAGATTAGTAATTGTATATCGTCTTTCCGATTTATTAAGAGCAACTAATGATTGACGTAAAAGTTTTCTAAGATGATATGCAAATTTACCACTTTCCTTTTTTGACTTAAAACCAGCTAATGATTTTAGCTCGGAATAAGTCAAAGGGCCTTTTGAATTAAGAATTCTTAAAATATCTATTCTGTTAGGGCTTGCCATAACAGAAAATATCATTCTGACACGCTTTGATGTAGATTGTAAAAGACCACCACCATCTTTTACATCGTCATCTAAAACTAGATCATCGTCATCATCAGTATCTACAGAATCTAATTCTAATTCTTCATCAAATGCTACTTCCTCATCTTTTCCCATAAGACTCTGTAAAAAAAAAATTACTATTAAGAGTTGTTGTTACTAGTGTCTTAATCGTTAGGATTTGTTATCATCAATATCTAATGAAAATTGAGTTGTAGAAAGTCGCTGTCCACATTTTGGACATTTATTATCGTAATGTTTTAAAACATCTTTGACGGACTTTAGCATTTTCATTGCAGAAATTTTTTCACCACACTGTCCACAAATAATTTCTACAGACATATTTCAAATTATTATAATTAGTATTTAAAAATGACAAAAGTGTTTTTTGAAAATTATGATATTTGTAATCTATTGTTTTTTTAGAACTATTCCTCTCTCATCAAATCCAACAATTTCGACTAATGTACCAATAGGAAGATCCTCTGGGGTTACAATATTAGGCAAAAATCCAGAAACTCTGAGCCTAGAATCGTTATCTAATTCCATAACTGTCCATGCATATGGAGCAAATTTTTCAAATCCTTCTGGGGGAACGGTCATTATCGTATATGTTACAATTTTTCCTTTTCCAGAAATTATTGAGTCTTCAAAGCCTTTGTTACCACATTCTTTACAAAAATATACAGTGGCGAGATGTAATTCTCCGCAGTTAGTACATTTTCTTGCAAGAACGTTTCCATTCTTGGCATTTTCAATAAATTCAGGTTTTGCTGACAATTTACACACTCTGGAAAATATGAACTGCACAACTTGCGCCAGTAGCACCAAAATTCTGTGTTAAACCAATCTTTGCGTCGTTAACAGTACGTTGACCAGATTGACCTGTTAATTGTTCGAATACTTCTACTACTTGACCAACACCTGTAGCACCTATTGGATGTCCTTTTGATTTTAATCCACCAGATGGATTAATTGAAATTGAACCGTTTAGTCTAGTTTCACCATTACGTGCAGCTTTTGCACCTTTTCCTTTTTCAAAGAAACCTAAATCTTCAGTATCAACTACTTCAGCTACAGTAAAACAATCATGAACTTCTGCAAAATCAACATCTTTTGCTGTAATTCCTGCCATCTTGTATGCATCTGCAGCTGCAAGTTTAGTGCTAGGAATAGTTGTTAAATGATCACGCCCTTGAAGTGCAGCAGGTGAACCACCACGACCTGAACCAATTACTTTGACATAATCTTTTGAATGATCTTTTGCAAATTGCTCATTACAAATAACTACAGAGCTTGCTCCATCTGAAAAAGGACAACAGTCAAAAAGCTTTAAAGGACTAGCAACAACTGCTGAATTCATTACATCATCAATAGTAATTTTTTTTCTAAGATGTGCTTTTGGATTTGATAAACCGTTATCATGATTTTTTACAGCAACACTTGCAAGATCTTCTTCTGTTGCATCGAATTCATTAAGATATGCTCTTGCCATTGATGCAAACAATCCAGGAAATGATGCACCTGCTTGACCCTCATAGAAAAAATCAGAACAATAAGAAAAGTAAGTTGTGGTCCATTCTGTACCAGTATGAGTAACTTTTTCAACACCAGTTACAAGCACTGCGTCATAGAATCCTGCAGCAACATTTGCATATGCCTCTCTAAATGAAACAGAACCACTTCCACACGCAGATTCTATTGACAGTGATGGTCTTTCAGAGATTCCTAAATTACTCATTACAACAGGACCTAAGTGAACTTGTTTATCAGCAACACCAAAAACATTTGAAATGTATCCTGCTTTGATTTCTTTAGGCTCAATGCCAGCATTTTCAATTGCAGCAGCTGATGCTTGGACTGTTATATCAGAAATACTATCATCTAATTTTCCATATTTTGTACTACCAGCACCTAATACGCAAACGTTTTCCACAAATTTTGCTGACAAATCGAGTATAAAAATTATGCAAAAAATTTCATTAAGGTAGAAAAGAAAAAAACGTATGAAACAACAAATCAAGCAAGTTAAAGTTTCAAAAATGAAAGTGAGAAAAAGAGATTCTGTCAGAGTAACAAAAAACAATATTAAATCATTTAAAACAGAAATTGCTCAATATCTTGATACTAATGGATTTCTTTCATGGTCTGCAAAAAAGAAAAAATTTGTAATTTTAGGTACAAATACTCCTAAAGATGGACTTGTGAAGTGTCCTGAATGTAAATCAGGGGAACTTGTGATAATAAAATCTCATACAACAAAAAAAAGATTCATTGGCTGCACAAATTATTACAATGGTTGTAAAGCATCATCGCCACTTTTGCAAAAAGCAAGGCTAAAAGCAACAAAAATAAAATGTAAAGTTTGTTCATGGCCTACTATATTTTTTAGATTTAGTAGAAAACAGAAATGGCAAAAACAATGTGCAAATATTAAATGTACCAGTAGAAAATCTAAAGTTTAAAGTTTGAATAGATATCTGTCCTACGATTTTTTAATAATGGAAGCTTCTTTCTAGTTTCATGAACATTTTCTAATGAGATATTAACGTAACCAATTCCTTGACGCTTCTTCATATCAAGAAGTATTCTACCGTAGGGATCAACTGCAAGACTTCTTCCAGAGTAAACATGACCTAAATGATCAGGTGCTATAACATAACATCCATTTTCAATTGCACGAGATTTGTTTAGTGTTAACCAATGTTCCTCCTTCATAGGACCATTAACCCATGCTGATGGTACAACAAGTATTTCTGTGCCTGCAGAAGCTAATGTTCTTGACATTTCAGGGAATCTTAAATCATAGCAAATCATCATTCCTAATTTTCCAACAGAAGTTTTTGTTGGCATAGGAATTAATGAACCTGATGACATCTTGGAAGATTCTTTAAAACCTAAAGCATCATAAAGATGAATTTTTCTGTACTTTCCAATAACTTTCCCATTTTTATTTACAATAAATGATGTGTCATATACTCTATCCTTTTTTCTACTCTTTTCATACATTGTTCCTACAACACCAATAGAATTTTCTTTAGCACATTTTGCAACAGCTGAAACAAAATCACCTTTGATTGTTTCAGCCTGTTGTGCTAATTGTTTTGCTGATTGTGTTAATGGTGTATAAAACATCATATATTCTGGAAATGTGCACATATCTGCATGATTCTTTGCTGCCATTTTGATATAATCTAAAATTTTTGGAAGATTTTTTTTCTTTTCAGTTGAAGCTTTGAATTGTACAACTGCAATTTTTGACATAAGATTTGTAAATAAAATGAAGATAAAAAGATAGTTTAGAGTTGATTTCCTGCTAGAAACCAATTCTCTTTTGGATTTTCATCAAAAACTACAATTACATGATCCTCTTTTGTTTTGAGAATTTCAACTGCAGATTTTGTTATTGCTTTTGCAAAATCCTGTTTTTGTTGGTCGGAACGACCAGGATAAAGTGATACCTGTATGTATGGCATATATGATATTGGAATATCACTAATTTAATTTTTGTAACTATCTCCAGTCGTCTCTATAGCCATATCTTGTACCATAAGTAAAATCAGATCGGTGTGATTTTTTGTATAAGAACCCAACTGCAAGACCTAAAACAAATCCACCTATGTGTGCAAGATATGCAACTCCACCACCTGCAACACCAAATCCACCTATAAAGAATGGTAACAAGTTTTGAAAAATAAGCCAAAATGGTAAAAAATACATTGCTTTGATGTGTAACATTCTCCAAAAGAATCCCAACATAAGAAAAGTCATAACTCTTGCACGTGGAAAAATTACAAGATATGCTCCTAGTATTCCAGAGATTGCACCCGAAGCACCAACAGCAGGAATTCCACTTCCTGGATCACCCATAACGTGAATCAAGCCAGCTCCTATTCCCCAAAGTAAATAGATACCAAGATATTTTATTTTTCCAAATTTTGCCTCAATGTTGTCACCAAATATCCATAAGAACAGCATGTTACCACCTAAATGCATCAAACCACCATGCATGAAAGTTGAAGTTAACAACGAAAGTTCTGGAATTGCGGGACAACTAACTATGTTAACACCAGTATCAATGCCACTAATTTGTCCTGTAATACAACCAGGAACAGCTCCCCAATTCAAAAACATATTCATTGCTTGCATGTTTGTGAATTCAAAAAATTGTCCAGTTACAGCAACTTCAGCAAAAAAGACAATTACATTGATAATTATTAATGCAATAGTAAGTCTTGGTTTGAATCCAGGTGGGTGTGGATTTTCATCCTTTAATGGTAACATTTGACAATATTTGTGCCTAGAATTTGTATAATAGTATTAAGAAAATTCTATGTAATTATGATAATTCCTTCTTTTATCAAATACTGAATTGCATTTACGTATGCAGAGTCTGGAATCTCGTTATTGGCCCACCATCCTGCAGTGTTTTTTACCCATTCAGGAATTATCGCATCCTGATTTTCAATACCACTCTGTGTTGTTGGTATTATAATTATACCAACATTGATCATATACTCAATTCCATCAGCATATGTATTATCATCAAATTCACCAGCCACCCACCATTTGGCATGATCTTTTATCCATGCGGGAATTGAAACAACATCTGATTGTTCATCCTCTAAAACAATAAATGCAAATTCTGTCGCTTGACCACTACCTGAAATATTTGAAAATCTTGCAACAGTAACACCAGTTTCTTCGTTAGAGAATGTATAATCTGTGTAATCTGCTCCAATTTTTGCATAATCTGATTTTGAAAAAATTTCTTTATTATTTTGTAATAATGTAAATGTGTAATCAGAATCTCTGATTGGAGCTAAAGAATATGGATCACGGAATGTATAGATAAATTTGGTTTCTACATTAGGTTTGATTTCCTTTGGATCCCAAGACAAATCAACCTGATATTCTTCACTTAATGTGTATGCACTTATTGGAAATTTAATTTCATCTCCTTGTCTTAGAATCAATTCCAAAGTATTCGGAATCTCAATATTGGTATCTTTCATTTGAGTTTTTATGTATCTCAAGTGATCTTTTAGTAAAACAAAGTGTACAAGTCTACTTTCCTCTTCAGAATAATCATCAATAAAAATAGACGATTTGAAAAGTTCAATGCCATTTGCAGTACCAAAATAATTTGGAGCCAAAAAAGATACAAAATTTTTTGGAAACATTATTTCTGTATGAACAACACTTGTATGAGAAATATTTTGTTCGCTCCAATCAAATGGAATTATAATTTTTGCTGTTTGTTCAGTTTGATTATAAACAAATCTTGCTATACTATCATAATATGATTTTACTCTAAATTCAACTGGAATCTCTTCAATAGTTTGAATATGATGTGTAATTTCTTCAATACTAATCTGATTTTCAAACTCTAAGTTAGTTATTATTCCATATTCATCTTCTGCGTTAATTATTACATTAAAAGTAAAAATTCCATTTTTGTCTGTGTTTAGATCTAAAACAAGTAATCCTTCTTGCTCAAAAAAAGAATCATCTAGAATTAGTTTATTATCATTGTATAACTCAATCTCAAAATTTATGTTTTCTATTGTTATTTTATTTGTCCTATCGTATGCATGTATCTGAAAAAATTTTTTAGTTGATTCATCACTATCTAACATTAAATGTTCAACAGTTAATCTGATGTCTCTATCGTCTACTTTAGTAAATAGTGATGATTCAATTCCTGTTCCGTGACCAAAAGCAGGAATTAATAATGAAATTGAAATTATTCCAACTAATAATGTATAATGAATCTTCATGTTTACAAATACTTTGTACTATTATTGTAGTTAACTAACATGAATAATTCTGTATTAATCTTCGGATTTTCTATTAATCATTTCATCAATTTTGCGTTTGTCTCTGACACTTTTTACATAAAATAATGCAGTAGCAATTATTCCTGCTGAAACTAATGGAGCAACTATCTCCACGTACTTTATTTCAAATGTTGATGATTCTTGTAGAATGGTTGTTTGACCAGGTACGGAACTAATTGAAACTTTACCAATCTTTGCACCACGTTGTTCAACAAACCAGACATCTCCATTATCATCTGCTGTTACAAACTGTGTGAATGAGCCTTCAGTTGGAATTACAACTTCAGATATTCTATTGTTGTATGGATCATAAACAATAAGACTGTCAACCACATGTTGTGCAATCCAAATATTATCATATTTGTCTAAGACCATTCCAAATGGTAATGATTCTGAATTTGAAATGTTAACTTTATCAAAACTTTCTAGAATTGGATTAAATTTTGTAATTGATGGACCCAAGTGTTCTGCAATCCAAATGTTTTCTTGTTTATCAATCATTAATGCAAATGGTTCTGCAAGAGGTCCTTCATTGGGAGTGAATTCTGTCATTTGCTTTGTTTGTCCATCAATCTTTCCAATATTTCCTACAAGTGATTCTGCAAACCAAACATTGTTTGAACTATCAATCTTAATTGCAGTAGGTCCTGCGTCTGTAGTTAATGTATTATAAATATCAAATTTTTTAGTTTCTTGATCATACTCTAGTAAAATACTTTGATCCATTATGGCAATCCAGACATCATTGTCATGATCAATTGCAACAGATGTAGGAATTGATGTTTGAGAAACTAATGTAAACTGGGGTAGTGGAATAATCTCAAACTCTTCTGTTTTTGGATCAAAGTTTCCAATTTTAGAATTTGGTGTGTCAGTAAACCAAATCTTTCCTTCCTTGTCCATATCCATGAAAATTGTAGTTAAACCACTAAACGTGTACGGTATAAACTGTTCATCTTCTATTGAAAATTTCCATAATCTTGGTTTTTGTGCATCTGAAATCCAGATATTTTTTCCATCATATACGGGATACAATGGTGCAGTATCATCTGCAGGTATTTGATATTCTGTAACATCAGTTTTCATATTTGTCAATGCAGGTTTAATTCTAACATCAAATAATACGCTCTCATTTGCATTTTCTGTTCGTTGCGCTTCTAATTCTATCTGCCAAACTCCTGCAAAACTAAATGTTGGTTCTGCAGAATATTTTGTAAAAACATCTTGCCCAGTAATCTCATTCTCAGTTACTTCTGCCTCAATTGGTGCTATACTTCTAAGTGGGTTTGAAATTTTCATCTTTAAATTAGAAATATCTGCAAGCGGTTGATCGTCAAGTCCTAAAACTATAACATTAATTTGATTTGGTCCAATCCCAACTGGTAAAACGGTAACATCAAATCTTGCATTTTCTGAAAACAATGAAGCTTCATACCCACTAATTCCTTGTTCTGCACTTACTG
This sequence comes from Candidatus Nitrosopelagicus sp., assembly GCA_028345295.1. Classification (GTDB taxonomy): domain Archaea; phylum Thermoproteota; class Nitrososphaeria; order Nitrososphaerales; family Nitrosopumilaceae; genus Nitrosopelagicus. The sequence continues at coordinate 184,354 of JAOMDA010000001.1, forward strand.
ATTGAACTTCTCCAGCAGGAAGAGATGAGTTTACCAATAATGCAACAACTGCAAGTAATGCAATTCCAAGTCCTGCTTCAAATCTTAATGGTTTTTTTAATTTCTTGAAAATTGCAGTAGATTTCAAGTCTTTTTTGGCTTGCTGCGTAAATCTAATTTGATAAAATCCTCCAAATGCAATCATTGCAGATGCAATTGCAATTTTTAGCATGATTAACTTACCATATGTTGATTCTGTAAGTGATGAAACATTACTATCCAAGAACCAAAGCAGCATTGGTCCTGTAATAATTAAAATTCCTAAAGAAATTATTATCATTCCTGAAAATCTTGGAATCAAACTAATAGTGATTTTATCTCTAACATTGGCATCTAATTTTGTAATAGATGGTAAAATAACAAACCCCAAGAAAATTACACCACCAATCCAAATCGATGAAAGCAAATTGTGTACATAATCTAAAATTATTGGTGGAGCCATCTCAGTGGATGCACCATGACCCATCATTGTAGTTGTTGCAATCAATGCAAGTGCAAATACAAGCATTGGTAGTTGTGTCTTAAATGAAATTTGGTTTTTTCTTTCTATCCAGAACCAAATTCCAATTAGAATTATAGTGAGAATCATTCGTGTAAGCCATGTAGAACCAAACGTAGTTTGAATAACATCAAATGGTGATACCTCAAGTCTCCATGTTTGAACAGCCAACATGATGAAATTAGAGGCAAATACTGCTATTACACCAAAACCAATTACTTTAGAAAATTTTGCTTTGAATGAACTTTCAATTAATGCAATTTGTTCTTTAAATCTTGTTTGACCAGTTGACCAAATTACAATTGATGCAATTACTCCTCCTAATACAACTGTCTGGCCAACTAAACCTGGAAATCTTGCAATTGATTCAGGAATAAATGTAGTTTCTGATTTCTCTTGTGACTCTAGTAACGATGCATCAATCTGTACATCACCTACACCAAAAATAATTGCAGCATGCACCAAGTGTCCATCAACTTTTGATAATACCTTACTTGCAATTGTATACACGCCATCTTCTAGTGGTTGTGTAGTAATCACAAGTGATGACTCTGCGTTATAATATGCCGTGTCACGCTTGTCTACCTGATTTCCATCAGAATCAAAAATTTTTAGTTCAGAAAAATCAATCTCTACTGCTTCTGAATAATGAGTAACTATTTGTGTAGTGCCGACAGCAGTATTTTGTCCTTGAGCTGGTTCCGAATCTAGAAGAAATGGATGTCCATATGCTAGTGGAAATCCTATCAATAATAATAATGGAATTATCCAAATTATTTTCAAGCCAATCTAAAAGCTAGGTGTTCATAATTTAAAGAATTACCAATTCGAAAGTTGTACCATCTTAGTAAAGATAATAACGTGTGAATTTGTCTTTGAATCGTGAAAAAATATTTTGTCTTGTTAACAGCATTACTTGTCTTTGGAACAGGCTTTTCTGGTGTACATGCACATACTACAGTTGAGGTTGGTTCTTATGAAATTGAGGTTGGATGGCAAGACGAGCCTCCAGTTGTAGGAATCTTAAATGCCATAACTATTGACATTAGGGAACCAAATGAAGAAACTGGTGCCTACAAAAATATTTCAAATGGATTTAGAAGTATGGATGCAACAGTAATGTCTGGTGGCGCTTCCAAAGTTCTTGACGTTAATTCAGATCCTAGTCCTGGACACTATTACGCAAAAATTATCCCAACAAAAATTGGTTCTATGGAGGTTAAAGTAAAGGGAGATCTTAATGGTACACCTGTTGACGTCATAGTTCCAATAGAAGACGTTGAAAGCACATCTGTGCTTGATTTTCCCCCTTCATCTAGTTCTGCCTCAGGACAAGAAATTGGTGCCTTGAAAAATGCCCTTTCTTCATTACAAAAAGATGTTTCTAATATAAAATCAAATGTTGGTGATGTTAGTCTAACTTCTGGTGGAATAAGTATAGAGTCAGCATACAACTTTGGTGTTTTTGGATTGTCACTTGGTGCAGCAGCTGTCATCATTGCAATTATAGCAATGCTTAGAAGAAAATAAAAAAAAAGAAAAAAGAAAAGAAGTTTTGGTTTAGAGTTTTGGCATTAAACTAACTCTTGACTTTGCAGTTATTGCAATTATTGAAGCAATTGCTACTACAAGAATCAATGCTGCTATTGTACCAAATTCTGGAACCACTTGTACATTGTTCGTTGTTCCAATTGGACCAGTCATTTCGTCACCAGGAAATCCAAATCCATTGAATGTAACTGTTACATCAACTGGATTGTCATCAGATGCGTCTGCACTAAGTGTTACATCATGACTTGATTCGCCAGTGTGAGAATGTACACTATCTTCATACAATGTTTCACCATTGTGTGTGACTACAACGTCATAGTTAGTGTGTTCTGTTCCCATTCCCATTCCGTCAAGAATTGTAACATCAATTGTTATTCTTTCACCTGCACTTGCAGTTTCTGGAGCGCCAATTTGGATATCAACTACACTTGGTGTTGATGCCATTTCCATTTCACCATGATCATCACCATGATCATCACCATGTTCTTCTTCAGCGGCTTCTTCAGCGGCTCCTGCTGCTTCTACAATTACTAATCCTGTCATCCATGGATGAACCATACAGAAGTAAGGATACTCTCCTGGTTCTTCAAGTATAACTGAATAACTCATTCCAACCATTACCAAACTACTGTCCCAAACACCGCTTGGGCCGTCTGTTGGCGTTCCAGCAGTTGATGTGTGGGCAGCAGTGTCATTATTTGAAAAAACGACTTCACCGCCAGCATCAATTGTTGCTGTTGCTGGAATAAAGCAATCTGGTTCACAACCAGGGGTTGATGAACCTGCAGCATTTTCAACTACTACCTTTGCGTGGTCTGCATATGCACTAGGTGCAACTGCTGCCATAGAAGCAATAGCGAAAAGAACGAATAACGAACCTATAGTTTTCGTTTTCATTAAATTTGATTGTGCCTAGGTTAATAAAAATGATCTTAGTTTAAGTCGAAAATTGTACTATCTTGATTTTTATTATTCGTTAGAAAAATCGCAAAACATGAAAATTATAATTTTAATGGCAATTTTGATAATTTCTCCAATTTTGGTCTCAAATGTGTCTGCACACCAAGTGGATGCTGTTGGTGATTATAGAATTCAGATTGACTGGAAGAACTGGCCAGTAGTTGCTGGTGAAGCAAATGCAATTATTGTTTATGTTAGCGAAATGGACAAAAGTCTTAAGCCCATAGACCAAGAGTTTGTTTCTGAAAATGGTATAGAGGGATTGAAAAAAACTTTGAAAATAAAACTTGTTGTTGATGATGCAAACATTACATTACCGCTAGCACCAACTGATGTTCCTGGAATGTATGAGGCACCTATCACTCCAACATTTTCTGGATGGTCACAACTAAATTTTATTGGAACAATTAATGATACTACAATTAATCTAACATTACATCCTAAGAAGGTTGAAGATCCATCATTTCTCCAATTTCCTGCAGTTGAATCAAATCAAGTAGAAATTGATGACTTTAACAGAGAGATTGATGATCTACGTGGTGATATTAGAGATTTGCAGGAAACAGTTAATGAATTGAAAGAATTTGAGGAGGAAAAAGATGTTTGGAGTGGATTTATGATAATTGCTGCTATAGGATTAGGTTTTGCAGGAATTGCAATTGGTGTTGCATCATTTGCAAAGAAAAAATAATTTTATTTTCTAAGTTTTTTACTTA
>JAOMDA010000010.1 GCA_028345295.1 Candidatus Nitrosopelagicus sp.
CTCTGAACCATATGCTGCTGTTGCAATTAGACAGCCACCGCCTTCGGATGTTTGCAATTCTGTCTCATTTGTTGGGGATGATTCAGTAATTGTATTCTCATTTACATCTTCAACAATTATCATTCCAGTTGCCCATGGGTGAATCATGCAAAAATAATTGTATGTTCCAGATTTATAGAATTTTTTTGAAAATGTGTTATTATCTGATGTGACTATACCAATTAAACCACTATCAAAGTCACCAGAAGGACCATCATATGGAGAACCACTTGTTATAGTGTGCATTACCGCATCCTCATTTACAAAATTTACAATAGTGCCTACATCCACTTTTAGTACACTAGGTGTCATACATGAATTGTTTGTCTCACATCCTGGTAAGTCTGTATTATAATTCATCAAAACTGTTGATTCATTCTCAGCAAATGCATAAGGCAATAAAATAATTCCAACCAAGCCAATTAAGATTAAAGTGACTGTATTACTCATATACCAAGTTACCAATATAGAAAATAAAAGGTAGGTGATAACTTAATTCTAATAATGACTAGCCATAATTCATATAATTTATATCAAAATTTTAATACGCTTTGGTATGACTACAATCTTCACAGAGATTATAGAAAGAAAAATTCCTGGATTTTTCATCTATGAAGACGAAAATCATGTTGCAATTTTAGACAAATATCCAATTGATCATGGACATACACTAGTAATACCAAAAAAACCATATGAGTTAATTACCGAAATGCCATCAAATGAGGTTGCAAAATTATTTTCTCTAGTACCCATTATAGCAAACGCAGTTAAAAAAGGAACTGGTGCTGACGCATTTAGTATTGCACAAAATAATGGTAAAGCTGCAAAACAGATTATTCCACATGTTCATGTTCATATTATACCACGTTATTCCAACAAAGGTACTGTCTGGACAAAACGAAGTATTCCATCTGATTCAGAGCTAAAAGAGTTGTCAGAAAATATTAAGAATCAATTCTAACCTAATTGAAATTTGGATTATAACGTAGAATTGCTGCAATTTTACCAAGACTTGAAAGCATTACACCATGCTCTGCTTTTCCGGCAATAACTTCAATCTTAGTACCTGTTTGACCGGCAATAAGTGCCAAGTAATCTACAATATCTTGTTCTGATAATTCCATATCCATGCTTTTACAATCAGGACACGGTTCTCCAAGTAGTTGAGTTTTCTTAGGAATAATTTGTGGTCTCTCTAGTATTTCTTCACGAATATTCTGACATCTTTTACATTTTAACTCAATTCTATACAAATTAGTATCATCGGTTATAATCACTGTATCAGCAATATTATTTTTTAGCATTTCAATTACTTCCTTTAATCCATAACTACCAAGACCTGAATTGGAATTAATTTGCTGAAATAATTTTTCGATGATTTTTTTTTCCTCAACCATTCTAAAATCAGAAAGTATATCACCTGATTTGGCAAATGCTTCTCTAATACCCTCTGAGCCAGAATATGATGCATCAATAGTTGAAAGTATCATTTCTTGTAACCGATATTCAAGATAGTTATTATTAATGAAATCTTCTTTAGTTGGGCCAGGTCCTGAAATAATCAAACCTTTAATTTTGTAAATATCAATAAAATATTCTCTTGTAATTGCTGCAACACGATTAAAATAATATGTAAGTTCCATTTCACGTAGTTTTTGGAATCTTTTTGCTGATTGACCACCCTGCCTATGTTTACCAGCAACTCCTGAACCAGTTTCTTTTAGTACCTCTAATTTATCACCATGCAATATACCCCATCCTGCATCCTTTGCATCAATTGCTAAAATACCAATCATGTTATCATCTTTTAACATATCTTTGAGAATATCAACGTGAAAATGATCATCACATCGATAAAGAAATGTTGTTAAATCCTTTGGTGGATCAATTTCAAAAATTTTGACAATCTCACTTCCTGGTGGTCCACCACCTTCCCTTGGTAACGCACCACAAAAAACAACCAATCCTCGTTCAGGTGTTTTTTTGTAAAGTTTTAATCTTTGAACTACTTTTGATAAGGAATCTACTACGTGTGTTCTAGTCAAATCAGATTTGATATTATCAGCTGTTCCCTGTTCCTCTCGTAAGTTAGTTATTACTTCATGCAATTGTTTTCCTTTTGGAATATAAACCGTAATCAATTCTGTTCCATGACCAGTTTGTTGTGAAAGATCATTTAGGGTCTTTCTGATCTTATATAATTTAACAGAGTCAGGCTTGGCAGAATTTTTATCCATTTTTTATTTTATTCTTGTTAGGATATTAACTATATTGATGTTAATTAATTGGAGAGAAATTTAGTTTTCTATTACCAATTCTTTTGATTTCTTAAATACTCGGCATAAATTCCTGATAGTCACACTACTAATTTCAGAAGCATTTGCTACTTGTGTTTGAGTGATTTTCTGATTATTTGATATTGCAGAAAGATAAATTACTGTTGCAGCAATTGCCATTGGGTTTTTACCACTAGTGACCATTAATGATTCTGCTTTTATCAAGATCTTTATAGCATCTCTTTTTGTTTTTTCGTTAACGTTTAATGTGCTTGAAATTCTTGAAATGAATTCAATTGGATTATACGTCTCTACTTTAAGATCTAGTTGTCTAACTAGTAATCTATACATTCTGTGTATTGTTGTTCTTTTGATATTGGTTGCATTTGCTACATCTTGAATTGTTCTGGGGGTATTAGTAAACCTACATGCTGCATAAACTGATGCACTCATTATCACTGGAATACTTCGGCCACGTCCAATCTTTTTACCCAATGCTTTTCGATAAATATAGGCAGACTTTTCTACAGATGCCTCAGTCAATGATAATTTAGCTTTTAATCCCTCTAAAACTGTGAACGCTTTTTGCATATTTCTCTGACCTGGACGGGCCTTGCTATTTCTATCCCACATTCTTAGTCTGTAAAATGTTCTTTTCATTTCACCTGAAAGACCTTTTCCAGTTGAATCTTTGTCTGCTTGTTGAATTACTGTTGAAAGTCCCATATCGTTAAATGCTAATGTTGATTTTCTACCAACTCTTGATCTACCTAAATAATCTTCAGACGAATGTAATGAATACTCTGCGCCACTATCCTCTAATCTTTCAGTCAGAACATGACCACAATTTGCACACATTATTTCCCCAGTATTAGTATCTGTAATCAGTGAAATTTTTGTTGATTTGTTACTTGAACACTCGTGTGCAAATTCATTAGTAGATTTCATGAATGATTATGGTTATTTTGAATTAATTAGGAATGTTATCTAGTGCCAAAATTAGAAAATTAGCATTACAAATCAATTTTGATGGTTCTCAATCAGTTTAATAATCCCATTTTCAAATTCAATGTAAATTGGGCAGAAATAGGAGAGAGCGTAGAGAAGAGGAGCGTGAAAGCTTTGCTGCAAAACGTACATCACAAAAAAGAAGTAGTAATCTAAAAGCCATAGGTGTGCTGGCGATCATTGCAGCAATAGGTAGCTATGCAGGTTATACATTTCTTACAATGGAAGGCAGTGATATGGGTGCTCCTAAAGATGCGGGTAGATTAGGTGATGAGCATGAACATGCATCATTACTAGTAAGAATTTTTGGTGATAAATTTGATTTTTCATTGCCAAATTATCAGATAAAGTCAAGCTGGATTCACTTTGAAGATCAGGATGGTGATACAATTCATAGACACTCATCTGGTGTTGAACTAGAATTTTTGTTCAATTCATTACAAATTGGTCTAAATGAGAAATGTTTCATATTTGCAGATGGACGACAATTCTGTACAAATGATGATTATTCATTGAAATACTTTATCAACCATGAACCAGTTAATGATATACGTAAATATGTTATACAAGAAGATGATAGAATATTGATTACCTATGGAAATGCTGACGAAGAAGAAATTGAGGAACAATTAGCAGAACTTGACTCACAGATAATAAATAAAAAATAATGACTATTACAAGTAGAAACGTAGTAGAAGGAACTGCTCGAGCACCACATAGAGCAATGTACAAAGCTATGGGATTGACAGATGATGATCTTAGTAAATCGTTTATTGGTGTTTGTCATACAGGTAATGAAGCAACACCGTGTAACATACATTTACCATCTCTAGCACAAAAAGCAAAGCAGGGAGTAACTGACGGTGGTGCTACACCACGAGAATTTAGTACGATAGCAGTAAGTGATGGAATAGCCATGGGTCATGAAGGTATGAAATCATCATTGGTGAGTAGAGAGGTTATTGCTGATTCTATTGAACTAATGGTTCGTGCTCATCAATATGATGCAATAGTTGGCATTGCAGGATGTGATAAAAGTTTACCAGGTACAATGATGGCTATGGCTAGATTGAATATTCCATCTGTATTTGTTTATGGTGGAACAATTATGCCAGGAATGTTAAATGGTGAAGAACTAACAGTAGTTGATGTATACGAAGCTGTGGGTGCATATGATGCTGGAAAAATTTCTCTTGAAGAATTAAAAAATATTGAAAATGTTGCATGCCCAAATGCAGGTTCCTGTGGAGGAATGTTTACGGCTAATACAATGGCATCCATTTCAGAAGCTATAGGTCTAGCGTTACCAGGAAGTGCAAGCCCTCCTGCTGAAGATGATAGACGAGAAAAAATTGTTTATGATACTGGTCTGGCATGTGCAAACCTACTAGAATTAGGAATTAAACCTCTAGAAATTCTCACATTTGAGGCATTTGAAAATGCAATTACAATGCTAAATGCAGTTGGCGGTTCCACAAATGGTATTTTACATCTACTTGCATTATCACATGAAGCTGGAATAAAATTATCATATGATGATTTTGAAAGAATACGAAAGAACACTCCACATCTTGCAGATATGAAACCTGGAGGAAACTATGTGATGAACAGTCTAGATAAAATTGGTGGAATACCATTTGTATTAAAAAAACTTTTAGATAAAAAATTGATTCATGGAGATGCAATAACAGTTACAGGAAAAACTTTACAAGAAAACATAAATGAATTTTCAATGCCTGATGCACCAAAACAACAGATAGTTAAGTCAACAGAAAACCCAATTCATAATGTTGGTACAGCAGTAATACTGAAAGGAACATTAGCTCCTGATGGAGCTGTTATTAAAACAGCTGGTGTTGAAATGACTGAATTTACAGGTACTGCCAAAGTATTTGATCGAGAAGAGTTAGCATTTGATGCAGTTTCAAAAGGAGAAATTGATCAAGGAGATGTTGTAGTTATTCGTTATGAAGGACCAAAAGGCGGACCTGGTATGAGAGAAATGCTTGCAACCACAGCTGCTCTTGTTGGGCAAGGATTAGGAAAAAAAGTTGCAATGGTTACAGATGGTAGATTTTCAGGAGGAACACGCGGATTCATGGTTGGTCATATTGCACCAGAAGCATTTGTTGGAGGACCTATTGCCTTGATAAAAGATGGTGACAAAATTAGTATTAGTACAGATAATAATTCAATAGATCTTCATGTTTCAGAGGATCAGCTTCAAAAAAGAAAACAAGAATGGAAAAAACCAACTCCTAACTATGCATCAGGTGCATTAGCAAAATATGCCTCATTAGTTGGCTCTGCAGCAGAAGGTGCAATTACAACACCAGTTAATTATTAAATAAAATTAAGATAAAGAACAGCCTTTATGATTTTCAAGTTTCCATTTCCCAGTTTGCCTATGAAATTCTTGACTCCAAGATAATCCATCGGTTCCACATCTATAGCATGTGCTTTTTTCCATGAAATGTAATATCTCCTAATGTATATAAAAGTACGGTACTATACGGTATAATAATAAAAGTGGGTTTGGTCTTTACTACTCTCTGTTTAGTGTATTTGTAATTTTGAGCATAGTTTTTAGACCAATTAACTGCGAATGAATCGCAATTTTCTGCACTTTGTTAGTAAATACATTCATGTAATTTGATACTATTATGGATCTAATAGTAGATCGCTTAAAATTACTTGATTAACGAGTAAATCATAACTTAAATACCAAAAACGAGCCTGTAGGCATCATGGAATATGAAATTAAAAAGAAGATCCATATTACATGCCCTCATTGTGAAAAAGCAATAGAGTCTGAAATTGAAATCGAATTAGAAATCGAAGACAAGAAGAAAAATAAGAAAAAAGACGAGAAGAAATCTACGAAGCCAAAGAAGGCAAAGAAATCTACGAAGCCAAAGAAGGAAAAGAAATCTACGAAGTCAAAGAAGGCAAAGAAATCTACGAAGTCAAAGAAGGCAAAGAAATCTACGAAGATTCGTGGTTGAACCAAGGTTCCGTTTGAGGCCGTGAATGACATGATAAAGAATATAGGTGATCAGGTTGAAACATTTCGAATTGTAGGAACAAGGAACCTATACGAATGATTAAATACCAACAAATTTTGAAACCTTCTATGAATGGTGAACGTCTTTGGACAGCCAAGCACTCCTAAGATAATTTCTCTATCGTTAGATGGAAACCAATTTGAGATCTATAACAAAATTTCCCGAAACTACTCACATTCATTTCTCTTTGAATCATTAACTGGCCCAGAGGAATTAGCAGAAACTTCAATCATGGGATTTGACCCTGAATTTATTGTTAAAGGCTACTATGATAGAGTTACAATTGAAAACAGAGATGGAAATGTAGAAACAATCACAACAACAGACCCACTAAATAAAATCAAAGAACTAGTTCTAAAAACATCTGATCAGACATATAGATATCTTGGTGGTGCAGTTGGGCATATCAATTATGATGCAATTAGACTATGGGAAAAAATTCCAAAAAATCACCCAATCAATGAAACAATAATGGAATTTGGAATATATACAGATGGTATATTGTTTGACAACAAACAAAAAAAATCATTCTACTTTTACTATGAAAAAAATAGAGTTGATGAAATCAAAAGTTCAGAATCAAAATTTAATGAATTCGCAATGTCTGAAATTACCAGTAATCTGGATGAAGATAAATTTGCAAGTATTGTAGAAAAAGCAAAAAAATACATCTACGATGGTGATATATTTCAAGTTGTTCTATCTAGAAAATTTTCATTTAATGCAGATGGTGATTATTTGAAAGTATATGAAAAATTACGTACACTAAATCCATCACCATATTTGTATCATATGAAAATGAATCAAAAAACAATAATTGGTGCTAGTCCAGAGATGTTAATTCGTGTTACAGGTGATCAGATTGAAACATTTCCAATTGCAGGAACAAGAAAAATTACGGAAGACGAAGAAAAAAATGATGAAATGCAAAAAGAACTAGTTAATGATGAAAAAGAACTAGCAGAGCACACAATGCTCGTTGATTTAGGCAGAAATGATATTGGTAGGGTTTGTGATTATGGAACTGTATATGTAAAATCATTAATGGAAGTAAAAAGATTCAGTCATGTTCAACATATGGTTACACATGTAGTTGGTAAATTAAGTAAGAAATTTGACATGTATGACGCATTCAAGGCAGTATTTCCTGCAGGAACAGTATCTGGTGCTCCAAAAGTGAGAGCCATGGAAATAATAGATGAATTAGAACCTGAATCTAGAGGTCCATATGCTGGTGCCGTAGGTTACTTTTCATTCAATGGTTGCTGTGATTTTGCCATAGCAATTAGAAGTATTTTTGCTGATGGTAAATCAGGATTTGTACAAGCTGGTGCTGGAATTGTTTTTGATTCTATTGCAAAAAATGAGCTTAATGAAACAGAACATAAAGCAAATGCAATGATTACTGCACTAAAGGAGGCATCAAAATGAAATTCCTAATTATAGACAATTATGATTCCTTTGTATATAATTTAGCACAAAGACTTGGTGAGCTTGGTGTAACATCAGATGTGATCCGAAATGATCAACTTACTATAGAGCAGGTAAGAAATGCAAATTATGATGCAATAATTATCTCACCTGGTCCTGGAACTCCTGATGATAAAAGATACTTCGGTGTATGTAAAGAAGTAATACAGGAACTTGGATCTACCACTCCAATATTAGGAGTTTGTCTTGGTCATCAAGGAATAATATCATGTTTTGGTGGAAAAGTTGTTAATGCAGGAAATGTTCGACATGGAAAAACAAGTCAGGTCAAACATTATGATGATTCAATATTTAATGGAATAAAAAATCCATTTAGAGCAACTAGATATCATTCTTTGGTAGGTGATAAAACTATAATTCCAGATTCACTCAAAATTACTGCTGTTGCAGAAGATGATGGTGAAGTGATGGGTGTAAGTCATAAAAAATATTTGATTGAAGGTGTACAATTTCATCCAGAATCAATACTAACAGATGAAGGCACAAAAATTCTAGGAAATTTCATAGAGAGGGTTAAAAATAATGAAAAAAATTAATGGTGATTTAACATTCGAAGAAATGTCATCTGAAATGAGTGACATTCTAAATGGAAAAAACAATGATGATGAGATTGCAGAGTTTCTTAGAAGTTTATCAGAAAAAGGAGAAACAGATGAAGAGTTACAAGCAATGCTTACTAAAATGAATGAATATTCAGTTAGGATTTCTCCACGTTGTCATGGAAGTTTAATTGATGTTTGTGGAACAGGTGGAGACAATCTACAAACATTCAACATTTCAACTGCAGCATCATTTGTTATTGCCGGGGCAGGCGGAAATGTTGCAAAACATGGAAATCGCTCAGTGTCAGGAATTTCAGGAAGTGCCGATATTTTCGAATATTTTGGCTTCAATCTACAGTCAGAAACATGTGTAGTCGAAGAAATGATAGAGAAATTGGGAATAGGATTCATGTTTGCACCAACGTTTCATCCAGCCATGAAAAATGTTGCGCCTGCAAGAAAGATTCTGGGAAAGAGAACTGCTTTCAATCTTTTAGGCCCATTATGTAATCCAGCAAATGTAAAACATCAATTGATAGGAGTTTTTGCAGATGATTACATCAAAAGAATTGTTATGATTATGCAAAAGAATCATTCTGAAACAATTTTAGCTGTAAGATCAGTAGATGGCATGGATGAATTAACAACTACGTCAAAAAATAAAGTATGCATGCTAAAAAATAATGAGATTTCAGAATTCATTATCAATCCAGAAGAATACAATATGGAGAATGGTAATCTATCAGACATACAAATTTCAACAAAACAAGATGCAATAGATGCGTTTGTGAACGTACTAAATAACACATCAAATAAGACAATGAAAGAGATTACAATATTGAATGCAGCAGGAGGAATGATAGTTGGTGGACTTTGTGATGAATTTAAGGATGGTGTTGAACTAGCGGCAGAAACAATCAACAATGGAAAAGCATTTGAAAAGCTAAAACAATTTGCCAAAGAAAATAATGCACATGAAAAATTAGAGGAGATAAAATAAAATGGAAAATATTTTGGAAAAACTAGTCAATAATTCAAAAAAAGCAATTGGAGATGAAATTTATGACATTGATGAATCACTGCCTAACTCTGGAACAGATTTAAAAAATATAATAACAAAATCAAAACATGCAACATTAATTACTGAAGTAAAATTCTCTTCTCCGGCATTAGGTAATATTAGAAAGATAACAGATCCGGTAGAAATTGCATTAAAGATGGTTAATGGAGGTGCATCTGCGCTTTCAGTGTTAACACAACCATACATGTTTGATGGTTCACCAGAATTCTTTATGAAAATAAGAAAAATGGTGAAAGTTCCAATGCTAATGAAAGACATAACAGTAGATAGAGTTCAAATTGATGCTGCCAAAAAAATTGGGGCTGATTATTTTCTATTAATTCAATCAATATTTGATAAGGGTCTAGTAAATGATATTGATGACCTGATAGATTATGGGCATAATTTGGGTCTTAAAGTACTAATTGAGGCACATACAAAACAAGAATTCGAAAATTCATGTAATACTAGTGCAGACATTATAGGAATAAACAACAGAAATCTTGATACAATGAAAATTGATCTAAACACAACAAAAGAGATTCTTCATGATGCAAAAAAAACAAAACTAGTCATATCAGAAAGCGGAATTTCAACTTCTGATGATATTCGATTTCTTCATAAATGTGGTGCTGACGCATATTTAGTAGGTAGTAGTATTATGAAAACAGATAACATACAACAAACCGTGGAAAATTTGGTGAATGCAATATGAAAATAGGTATTCCAAAAGATGGTAGATTTGGTGATTTTGGTGGAAAATACATACCAGAAACTCTAGCACCAGCAATTGAAGATCTTGAAAACAATTATTTGAAAATTAGAAATGATCTTACATTCAAAAAAGAATTGAACAAATTTCTTGCAGAGTATGCAGGACGCCCAACCCCATTATACTTGGCTAAAAATTTGACCAAAAAAATTGGTGGGGCAAAAATCTATCTAAAAAGAGAAGATCTCCTACATGGTGGGGCTCACAAAATAAACAATACCCTTGGACAAGCATTACTTGCAAAAAGGATGGGTAAAAAAAGAATAATTGCAGAAACTGGTGCAGGACAGCATGGAGTAGCTACAGCAATGGCATGTGCATGCCTTGATTTGAAAGCTGAAATTTACATGGGATATGTAGATACAGAAAGACAAAAACAAAATGTGTTTCGTATGGAACTACTAGGGGCAAAAGTTCATTCAGTTAAATCTGGTTCACAAACTCTGAAAGATGCAATAAATGAGGCAATGAGAGATTGGATTACAAATGTGAACTCAACATATTATCTTCTAGGTTCTGCGGTTGGACCACACCCTTATCCCTTGATGGTAAGAGACTTTCAATCAGTTATAGGCAATGAAATTAAAAAACAAATGAAAAAAATTCCTGACACTGTAATTGCATGTGTTGGTGGTGGTTCTAATGCAATTGGAACATTTTATCCACTGATTGATTCCAAGGCAGAAATAATAGGAATTGAGGCAGGAGGTAAAGGATTAAACACACTACATCATTCAGCACCACTTGCCGCAGGAACCAAGGGTGTTTTACATGGCATGATGACATATTTGATGCAAGATGCACAAGGCCAAATTCAAGAAACACATAGCATCTCAGCTGGTTTAGATTATCCAGGTGTTGGACCAGAGCACTCGTATCTTAAAGATAAAAAACGTGTAAAATACAAAGCAATTACTGATGATGAAGTAATAGATGCGTTCTTAATTCTAACAAGAACAGAAGGAATTATACCAGCACTAGAATCTGCACATGCAATCGCATATGCAATGAAAATTGCAAAAAAAATGAAAAAAACACAATCAATTGTAGTTACATTATCAGGACGTGGTGACAAGGATATTGGAATCGTACAGGAATATATGAAAAAAAATGTCAAGAATAAAAGAAAAATTTAGTGAATTAAAATCCAAAAAGGAAAAAGCTTTAGTGTCTTACATTATGGTAGGATATCCATCCGAAAGTGCAACGTTATCAGCTATAAGAGGATTAGTAAAAGGTGGGGCAGATATTATTGAACTTGGATTCCCATTTTCTGATCCTATTGCTGATGGTCCGGTAATACAAAAAGCAAGTACTGGCTCACTAAACAATGGAATTAAAATTGAAAAATTTTTCAAACTTGTAAAAAAAATTAGAAGTGAAACTAACATTCCTCTCATACTAATGACATATACAAATATTCTGTATAAACAAGGATATCAAAAATTCATTAAAACTGCAAAAAATGCTGGCATTGATGGATTAATTTTACCTGACATGGCGATAGAAGAATCAAAGGGTTATCTTTTAGCGGCAAAAAAACAGAAGATGGATACAATATTTCTTGTTTCACCTAACACACAAAAAAATAGATTGTTGAAAATTGCTAAAGCAACATCTGGCTTTCTATACATGGTTGCAGTTTTTGGCACAACTGGCATTCAAACCAAAATCCATCAATACACTATTGATGCATTAAAATCGACAAAAAGAACAGTAAAGAATGTTCCAGTCGGTGTCGGATTTGGAATATCTAATGAAAAAGATGTAAAAAAATACGTGTCTGTTGGGGCTGATGCAGTAATTGTTGGTAGTGCAAATATCAAAATCATGGAAAACACGCCTAAATCAAAATTAGAAGGGACCGTTTTTAGATTCACAAAAAAATTGAAACACCAGACCAAATAAAACGAATAAAATAAAAATAGGATAATTCTTTCAATTATGTGCAGACGAAGTTTATTTTTGTAACTGGCGGAGTAATGTCCGGGCTTGGAAAGGGAGTAGTCTCATCATCAATCTCTAAATTACTACAACTTTCAAATCAAAAAGTCTCTTGTGTAAAAATTGATCCATATCTAAATTATGATGCGGGTACCATGAACCCAATTGCACATGGTGAAGTCTTTGTTACCGAAGATGGTGGCGAATGTGATATGGATATGGGTAACTATGAAAGATTTCTTAACCAAAATATTCCAAAATCTCATAATATCACTACTGCACAAATCTATTCTAGTGTAATTGATGCTGAAAGGAAAGGTGAATATCTTGGAGCATGCGTCCAAATTATTCCTCATGTAACTGATGAAATAAAAAATAGAATTAGGACAATTGCAGAAGAAGAATCGCTTGATATCTTAATAGTTGAATGTGGAGGAACCGTTGGTGATATTGAAAGTTTACCATTTTTAGAAGCACTAAGACAAATTAGAGTTGAAGAAGGTTCTGAAAACGTTATATTTGTTCATGTAACATTAGCACCGTCATTAGATGTTGTTGGTGAACAAAAAACAAAACCTACACAGCACAGTGTTCAAGAATTGAGAAGAATTGGAATTCAACCTGATGTTCTTTGCGTTAGATGTTCAAGTAAACTCCAAGAAAAAACAAGAAAGAAAATATCAATGTTTACTAACGTAACAGAGAAGGATGTTTTTTCGTGCCATGATGTTCAATCGATTTTAATGGTACCACAAATTTTATTTGAGCAAGGATTAGTAGACTTAGTTTTCAAAAAGTTTTCTAAAGTAGGTTATGTTGATGCATCAAAAAATTGGGACAAATGGAATAATATTGTAAATTCTATGGAATCTGATGGTGATATAATAAATATTGCAATGGTTGGAAAATATGTTACACTTGCAGATAGTTATGTCAGTGTAAATCATGCACTAAAACATGCAGGAGCATCAATAAATCGACCTGTAAAAATAGACTGGATTGATTCTGAAACACTAAATGGTAATATTGAAACACTGAAAAAATATAATGGAATTTTAGTTCCTGGAGGATTTGGAACTCGTGGTTCAGAAGGAATAATTAAGACATCCAATTTTGCTAGAGAGAATAATATACCATATTTAGGAATATGTTTTGGATTTCAACTTGCTGCTGTTTCATTTGCAAGAAACGTTTGTAATCTTCCAAATGCAAATTCAACAGAAATTGAGAATGAAACTAATGATCCAATAATAGATTTACTGCCTGAACAAGATGGTGTTTCAGATTTAGGTGGTTCACTAAGACTCGGTGCAAATACAATAAACATTCAAGAAAATTCTATGGCTCATAAGATCTATGATTCAAATAAAATTTCAAAAAGGCATAGGCATCGTTATGAATTCAATAAAAAATACCTAGATTCGTTTGCCAAAAATGGAATGGTGTTTTCAGGTGAAAGTGACGGTGGACGTAGGATGGAAATGCTAGAAATTCCATCTCATAAATTCTTCCTAGGTGTTCAGTTTCACCCAGAATTCAATAGTCGCCCAGGATTTCCAGAACAGTCTTTTAAGGCATTTATCACTGCTGCAGGAACTGACTAATTAGATTCTTTTTTGTGTTTTTGCTTTAGATCTTTCTGACGCTTAGCAAGATTCTTTGCATTATCATGCTCTTTGTCTAATTCTTCAAAAAATTTGTTTGAAAAACCTTTTTTATCAATTGAACGTGTTTCTTTTACCAATTACTCTTTTCCCTGTTCTGGTATAATAGAAATTGTAGTGGTTGTTGTAACATTCGGAATAGTTCTAATCTTCTTTGTAATAGTTTGCTCAATTACTGGAGTACTTTCTGCCTCAATTTTTACCAAAATATCATAATACCCAAATGTTCCTTTAGCATCTCTTACCAAATCAATTTCTAACAATTGTTTTAAAACCTCCATTTCATGTGCCATTTTACATTGAACCAGGACATATGCAATTTCCATTTAATCGCCTTTCATCTCTTTTCTGGTTTTAAAGGCAGGTGTAATACCTAATGGCTCATAGTTACCTGTTGAACATGTAAAACACATTGAATCGATTGGAATTCCCACAGCATTAGCAAGATTTTCTGCATCATTATACGCAAGAAAATCTGCACCTATGTCATTTCGAACTTTTTCAATTATTTCTTGCTCAGAATATTCTTTACTATCAGTAAATGTTGCTAATTCTTCTTGTGATGGAAAATCAATTCCTGCATAGCATGGATATTTTATTGGTGGGTATGTAATCATCATACTGATTTTTTTAGCACCTGAACGACGCAATGCTTTGATAATAGCTTTAGAACTTGTACCCCTAACAAGGCTATCATCTATTACCACAACATGTTTTCCCTCTATTACTTCAGGTATAGGTATAATCCATCGATTAATTTCAACACGGTCACTTTGATGAGGTTCAATGAAACTCCTCAAAGGTCCTTTCTTGCTATAACGATCTTTCAACAACCCCTCATCAAATTGAATGCCAAGTTCTTGTGCATATCCTAATGCCGCTGGTCTTGCAGAATCTGGAACTGGAATTACAAGATCTGCATCTTTTAATGGATATTTTTTTGCTAGAAATTGCCCTATTCTTTTTCTTGCTAAATAGATGTTAGTTCCTTCCATTTTGCTAGATGGCTGAGCAAAATAAGTAAATTCAAACGAACAATGTGCACGCTGTTTTTCTTCAGAAAACATTTCTGTTTCTAATCCATCACTACTAATCTTGATTAATTCACCTGGACTTACATCTCGAACTAATTTTGCACCTATTGCTGAAAGAGCAGAAGATTCAGATGCGACTATATGAAGAGACTGACTTTCTTTATGGCCTAAAACCATTGGCCTAAAACCTTTTGGATCACGTGCCGCATAAACTGCATCATCATCTGATAAAAACGTAAAACAGTAAGATCCAACCATTTCATTTTTTAATATTGACAATGCACTACCAAGTTTACCATTTTCACTAATTAATGACACCAACCTCTGTGCGGCAACTAATGTATCACTTGCATTTTGTGGAGTAAATGTACATCCACCTACTAGATTAGATAGTTCCTCAACATTGGCAATTGTACCATTATGTGCAATACATAGATCCTTTACCTTTAATGGCTGTGCATTTTCAAGTTGACTTTTACCCACAGTAGAATACCTAACATGCCCAATTGCAGAATGAGAAGAATACTCTTCTGTGATTTTTTTAAATTCGTTGGATGAAGCTGAGACTAAACCTATCTTTTTTAATGGTGCCTTGTTTGGAATAGCTATTCCCCATGCTTCCTGACCACGATGCTGTAAAGCACGAAGTGAGTCAATTACCATTGGAATTACATTAACATCTTCGTTAGAGAAAATACCTACTACACCACAGTTTTCCTTAACCATTATGAATAATCTTCTCCAATGAATTTAGATAAAGATTTTCTGCTTTATCAACTCTTAGTTTCAAAACTGGTTTTGTTACAAATTCAAACATAATCTGATCGCCAGTGAAGATTCCAATTTGTGAAAAATGACATTTATTTTTTGATAACAAATCTTTGACGTGTTTTAGATTTTTTTTCTCGACCACCAAAATATATCTTGAATGACTTTCTGAGAATAAAGATTCCTCAGGTGGCATATCAGACACATTCTTCAAATTAACATTACACCCTATTTTTCCAGAGATACATAACTCTGATAATGCAATAGCAAGTCCACCTTTTGAACAGTCATGTACATTTTTTAGTAATTTTTTTGAAATCAATGTAAGCACTGATTTCATATTTTTCTTTGATGCAGTAATATCTACTTGAGGTACAGAACCACCAATAAAATTATGAATGTATTCATAATATTCAGAACCACCAAGTTCGATTTTAGTTTCTCCAACCAATATAATTACATCGTTTTTTGTAGGTGATGTTGGTAGTAACGGAGAATTTTCTATTAATCCTAGTACACCAATTAATGGAGTTGGTTTAATTGGACCATCATTAGTTTCGTTGTAGAAACTTACCTTCCCACCAACACATGGTATATTCATTGATTTTGCAAAATCAGTTATACCTTCAATTGATTCCATAAATGTCCAAAATATTTCAGGATCCTCTGGATTTCCAAATTGAAGGTGATCAACCATTCCTATTGGTTTTGCGCCACTACAGACAACATTTCTACATGCTTCCTCAAAGCAACCTATTGCACCATATCTAGGATTAAGATAGCAGTGTTTTGGATTTCCATCTATTTTGACAGATAATGATTTACCATTATCTAAACGCAGAACAGAGCTATCAAATCCAGGTTTTAGTACGGTACGAATGCCTACTTCGTGATCATATTGACGAAATACCCAATGCTTACTGGCAATATTTGGGGATGCAAGTAACTGTGACAGAATTTTCGAAAGTGGTTTTTGGGTTTTTTTCTTTGGGGTGGAGGGTATTCTGGATAGATATTTTGGTTTAGATTTTGGTCTATCAATTAATGGACCGCGTGCAACAAAGTTTGCGGGGAGTAATGCAAGTGTTTCATTACCATTTTTTACATGCATCATTTTATCTTTTTTTACCTTACCAATTGCAGAACACTGAATTCTAAATTTTTTACAAATTTGTTTTATCTTTGAAAATTTTTTTTGACTTGTAATAACTAGCATTCGCTCTTGTGATTCAGATATCATTATTTCATCTGGTGATAAATCTGATTCACGGAGATGTACATTTTGTACATCTAGCTCAATTCCAATTCCTAGGCTTTCAGCAATCTCAGATATTGCACATGAAAGTCCACCGCCACCCAAGTCTTTCATTGCATTAATACATTTTTCATCGCGTGCTTCTAATATTGCCTCTATGATCAATTTTTCAATAAAAGGATCAGGGATTTGAACAGCAGAGCGATCTTCTCCTTCTAATGCATCAGATGCAAATTGAGAGCCACCCACACCATCACGTCCAGTTGAACCACCAATTAGTAAAACCAAGTCACCAGTATTTGCATGATTTTTTATCAATTTTGATTTTTTGCCAAATCCAACTGATGCAACATCAACTAGAGCATAATTTTTGTAACATGTATCAAATTCAACCTCACCTCCAATTGTGGGAATTCCAAGACAGTTTCCATAATTTGCAATTCCTGCAACCGCATTTTTGAATAACCATCTTGCATGTGTATCATTTTCTATATCACCAAACCTTAATCCATCAAATAGTGCAATTGGTCGTGTTCCTGCAGATAGGATGTCACGAATTACTCCACCCACACCAGTTGCTGCACCACCGAATGGTTCAACTGCAGAGGGATGATTGTGGCTTTCAATATGAACAGTGATAACATAACCATCTCCTACATCTAACACACCAGAATCATAACCCTTTTCAACAATTACATTTGGTCCAGTAGTGGGAAGCATTCGCAGATGTTTTTTTGATGACTTGTATGAGCAATGCTCAGACCACTCAGCTGCTAATACTTGTACCTCAGTTTTGGTTAAATTACGTTTGATGTTCTGTTTAATGTGTAATTTTTCGTGTTTTTGAAAACTCAATTTTTTACACCAATTGTTTGAATTAGCGACTCAAAGATTAATGAGGAAGGCTTATGATCGATTTGATTTATTTCTTTTTCAGCTGCTCTCTCAGGATGTGGCATCATCCCCACAACATTTCCATCTGAATTACATACTCCAGCAATTTGTGACACAGAACCATTAACCTTGTTTTCGTACGAAAATACTATTTGGTTATTAATTTTTAATCGATTAAGGGTTTTTTTGTCTACATAGTATCTTCCTTCACCATTTGCAATGGGTATTGGAATTTTCTGATTTAGTTTTAGTTTGTTAGTAAATGGTGTTTTATTGTTTTTTACAATTAAATTAGTCCATTCACACATAAAATTTAGAGATTCATTTTTGAGTAAAACCCCAGGAAGTAATCCGGCTTCTACTAGAATTTGAAACCCATTACATACACCAAGAATTGGAATTCCTTTCTCTGCCATTTTTTTTATATCAGAAATAATTGGGCTGTTTGCTGCAATTACTCCTGCACGTAATCTATCACCATAAGAGAAACCTCCAGGTAAAACTACTGCGTCTATGTTTTTTGGAAGATTTTTTTCATGCCAAAAGAATTTTGCCTTTAAATTAAAGACATCCGTTAATACGTGATACATATCACGATCACAATTACTGCCAGGAAAAACAATAACCCCGACTTTCACAGTTTATCTTACAAATAGAGCTATAAAATTGCTCAGATGACATCTTTTTATTTTAGAAATCTGCTGAAGTAATTATGGGACAAATACGTGACATAATGGAGAAAAATGTTATAACCATTGAAAAAGATAAAACTGCGCAAGATGCAGCCAAAATTATTGCTGAAAAAGATATTAGTTTTCTCGTAGTTATGAATGATGGACTGCCAGTAGGTGTACTAAGTGAAAGTGATTTTGTTCGTAAAATTGTGACGGAGGATAAAAAATCAAGTGATGTATCAATTTCAGATATAATGTCTTACAAATTTCGTTCCGTAGGGCCAACTACAACAATAGAAGACGCAATTCAAAAAATGCTAAACAACAATATTCGAAGATTACTAATTCTTGAAGACGATAAACTTGTTGGAGTTATAACTCAAACAGATCTTGCAAGTTATCTAAGAGACCAACTCTTAGTAGATGGTACAATTAAGAGTATTAGCAGCGATTAACGTTTCCAACAGTTGCAGTTATCTTACTTACCAGTGGATTGTAAATTCTCATTTCATCGCAGATCTTCATAACTTTATCTTTTGCAGTTTTTTCATTTTTTTCACTAATTAAAAATTTTAAAATTGTTCCAGAGTGAATTTTTTTTATATTTCTGTTCTTACCTTTCAAAACAAGATCATTTAATATTGTATCACCCTCTGGATCACTAATTCCAGGTTTATTTTCAATGATAACACTCACAACATAATCTGTCATCAATTTTGATTAAAACTGGTATTATTAGAATTATACTTAATTCAACTATAGAATTGATTTTATAACGGTGGGACAAATCCCAAGTAATGAAGAGATTCAGGTATTGGAAATTAACACATGAAGAAGTTGGAAAATTATCATACAATCCAGATAATATTCTGAATTGGGATATAAAATGTACTAGAGGTAAAGATGAAGATGCACAATTTTTTGGGGTATTTTTGTATAGAAATGGTACACCACATGATTATGAAACAAAAAAAGGTCTAGTGTATTATTACAACAATATAGAGAGAGATGAATTACCATCAATTACACAATTTCTTAAGAAGCGGTATGGTGGTGATGCAAAAGAAAAAGGAGAGCGTATTTTTCTTGATGGCTCAAAAGAAATCTATTCTGGGATGGAAATTTCAACACTAGCAAAAGAATTAGAAGATTCACTTAATGTTACAGCTGTTATTACAATGGAAATTCATGATACAACACAAGATGAATTAAAAAAATGGGGATTTCCAGAAGCAAAGTTATTACCTATACCAACATGAAACATTTTTCTAGAGTAATTCAATAGGATTTGTAGATGTCAGAACTTAGTCAGATAAATTTACATCTAGATGAACTAAGACGTAGAATTATCAAAATTGTCATTGCCATAGGTGGTATTACAATATTTTTACTTACATTTCATGCAACACCATTTGAAATTTTTGGGTTAACTCTATACTATCCATTTCCAGAACCACTTGATAATATTGCAGCTCAGATAACAAATGTTATGAGAGCAGAATTAGTACCTGAAAAGGTTCAACTAATACAAACTGCACCTGGTCAAGCATTTTTCTCACAAGTTTACATTGCTGCACTGGTAGGAATTGTAGCAAGTGTACCATTAATAATAAGAGAATTTGCTGCATTTCTAAAACCTGCTCTAAAAGAAGCTGAAATTAAAGTTGGTCGAACAATAACAATTCCTTCAATAGCATTATTTGTTTCGGGATGTATTTTTGCATATACATTAGTAATCCCATATATTCTAGACTTCCTTTACAAATATGGTGAATCTGCAGGGCTTGTAACATTTCTGAATATTATGGATTTTGTTAGTTTCATCTTACAATTTTTATTAGCATTTGGAATTTCATTTCAACTACCATTAATCATGTATGCAATTAGTCAATCAGGAATGACTGATACAAAATTCTGGAGAAAAAATATTAGATATGCAATTGTTGCTATTGTTATTTTTGGTGCAATTATTACACCAGATGGAAGTGGAGTAACAATGTGGTTTATTGCTGGACCAATGATAGGGTTATACCTAGCAGGCATGTTCATAGTAGAGCGTAAAGAACGTCAGACCATCAAGACTTAAATTTGAAAAAGGGGGTTTAGAAACAAATGTTGTTTAATTTGGCAAATTTCATTGCAGGTCAAGAATGGATTTTTATAATTATCATAGCAGTTGTTTTCATTTTTGGTGCAAAAAAAATTCCAGAATTAGCTAAAACTTTTGGTAAAGCCAAAGGTGAGTATAAAAAAGGTGAAATAGAAGCTGATGAAGAGTTAAAAAAATTCAAAGATAATAAAGAATAATTAATCCCCTATAACATCCACAAATTTTTGATATAATTTTTCTAATTCACTACTGTAATCAAGTTTTTTGAAAGTACCTTTCAACCCTCGTGAAGTCTTAATTTCTGCATTTATGATAAGTTTAGTCTGTGTATTTAACGAATTACTGTCTGTTAATGGGATTATTGATTCAGTTATGTAACTTCCTTTAATATCCCCCCCAATAACTCTCATTTGATGCTGATTGGGTTTTTCGGTGAAATGTTTAGCCATTATAACAAATTCATTTCCACATAGATGCAAATGTTCTACAACTAGTGAACTTTCATCTCTTGTTGATTTTACAGTGATCGACGAATAAAATTCTGGTAATATATTCTCAAAATTTTCAAAATTCGTTAGAACATCAAATGTTTTTTGTGCATCAGCATTAATAA
The DNA here is from genome assembly GCA_028345295.1 of Candidatus Nitrosopelagicus sp. Classification (GTDB taxonomy): domain Archaea; phylum Thermoproteota; class Nitrososphaeria; order Nitrososphaerales; family Nitrosopumilaceae; genus Nitrosopelagicus. The sequence continues at coordinate 21,210 of JAOMDA010000010.1, forward strand.
TTTTCTCAAAAGTGATTTTTGGCATTAATGAAAATTGATTTGTTACAATGTAAGTTTTTTTACTTATTGTGAACCCCATCTTGTGAATAAATCATGCTCAATATCAAATTGATCTAAACACTTTCCAACAATATGATCAATCATTGCATCAATTGATGTGGGGTTTGTATAAAATTCTGTAACTGGAGGCATTATAACAACTCCTAAACGTGCTAGTTTAAGCATGTTTTCTAGATTTATTGCAGTTAATGGTGTTTCTCTAGCAACTAAAATTAACTTTCTTGACTCCTTCAAAGTTACACCCGCAGCTCGTGCAACTAAAGTCTCATCATACCCATTTGCAATACTTGATAATGACTTCATACTACACGGAATTACAATCATACCATCAGTTTTATGAGTTCCACTAGAAACACTTGCAGCCATATTTTTCTCATCTGATATACTTGCAGCAAGAGATTTAACATATTCAACGTCATGTTTTGTTTCCATTGATATGCATTTTTGAGCCCATTCTGACATTATTAGATGTGTTTCAATTCCTTTTTCTTTTAGTATTTCTAGCATCTTTATGCCATAAATCACTCCAGTACTTCCTGTGATTGCAATTATCAATTTCATGTAATATTTGAATTAAATTTTACAATATAATAATGAAGATCCGAAATTACGCATGAGAATTATCTACGACATCATTATTTTCCTTTTCTTTTCTTTTATTCAACCAAATTTTTACTGCACCTGCAGTCATTCCTGAAAATAAAATAATTCCAACCAGGACCATTTCTGTATTCATTGTAAATTATTAGATGCAACATCTAAAAAACACTGTCCTTGTGTATGAAGCAATCTCAATCATTTAAAATACGGTGTTAGTTTTAACAGAATATGATTAAAAGATCTGATATGCAAAAAATTGTGAACGGTTATTCGGATCTGTCAGGTTTCCGTATAGGGGTACTAGGTAGTCATTCAGCACTAGAAGTGATGGACGGTGCAAAAGATGAAAATCTTGATACTGTTGTATTCTGCCAAAAGGGTAGAGAGGTTCCTTACCAGCGCTTTGGAAGAATTGCTGATGAAATAATGATTTTAAAAAAATTCAAAGATATTGCGTCTGCATCAAACCAAAAAAAACTTAGAGATACAGGTACACTGATTATACCACACCGCTCACTTACCGCATATCTAGGATATGATATATTAGAAAATAAACTAAAAGTTCCAATTTTTGGTAATAGAGCACTATTTCAAGCAGAGGAACGGTATAATAAAAAAAATCAGTATTACTTACTTAAGAAAGCTGGAATAAAATATCCAAAAATATTCAAAGACCCAAAAACCATTAACAAGCCAGCAATTGTTAAGGTTCAAGAGAAAAATAGAAAATTAGAACGTGCGTTCTTTACAGTCTCTTCATATTCTGATTTTAAGAAAAAATCGGAGGAGAAAATAAAGAATGGAATAATTTCAAGAAAAGATTTGAATGAGTCAAGTATAGAAGAACTTGCTATAGGTACATACCTGAACTTCAATTATTTTTATACACCAATTTCTGAAAATGTTGATTTCATTGGAATTGAACGTAGGCTACAAACAAACATTCATGATTATAATGCACTTCCTGCAAAACAACAACTTGAGATGGATATAGGACTTCAGAACATAGAAGTTGGGCATACCCCAGCTAGCATTCGTGAATCATTATTGGATAAAGTCCTGAAAATGGGAGATAAATTTGTTAAAGCAGTTAAAAAAGAATATTCGCCTGGAATTATAGGTCCGTTTTCGTTACAAAGTGTAATCACAAAAGATCTTGAACTAATAGTATATGATGTCTCATTACGAGTTCCAGGCAATCCGATTGTTGCCACAACAAGTCCATATACAAAATATCAATATGGCACAACATTTGGTATTGGAAGACGTATTGCCATGGAAATTAACAAAGCAATTGATGAAGATAGACTCAGTGAAATAGTTACTTAGATAAATTTTCTATAGGATCCTGTAATAGTGTTTTTCTCACCAAAATTGGAATATTATAGTAAACAGCCAATGCAACTGCATCTGATGCCCTATAATTTCTCAATACTAAATCTTTTTTTCCAGAAAGGTAGAGGTTTGCACGTAGTGCATCACCGCTATCATAAATTTTTACTTTAACAAGAACTTGTTCATTTTGTTCACAGATATCTTCTAGCATTTTATATATTGTTGGAACAGAATCATGATCACCATCCATAAAACTTGCAATATGACGTGAAACTTCGCCTGAGAACGCCCGCATATGAAACTCTTTGTTATTATCAGACTTCAAGACAACTAAACCTTCATTGCCATACGGATCAACAAATCCAAGATTTGTAATTCTTACCACATCATAATCTAAGTCTTGACTCTCATCAATTTTCATTCTAATCAAATTGATAATTGATTTCTTAAAAATATATTGAACAGAAAGAAAGATCCCATATGAAGACAAAGACTGCCTCAGGTAGTCAAAATGAAAAAAAATTGATAGTTTTAGGTTTTATTTCAATTGTAGTTTTATTTATCATATATGCAAGATTTGAAAATCCTGGCATTACACCCGACGCAATAAGCTCTATTGAAAGACTTGGTATTTCATTTTACATTTTACTCGCATTATCATTTGGGATAATTGGTATAGGGTTAAGAAAATATCAAAGGAAAGCAGCCGCTACTGGTAATCGAACTGCTATCTCAATGATCTGCAGTTCAACAATTAGCAAGAATTCATTAAAAGTATTCATAATCACATTTGTACTCTATGGATTCTTCTTTTCTATGACGTCAGGAATTTTGGTTTACCAACCAGAAGTTATATTTTCGTATCATTATGGTGCGGAAATTCCATCTGCACATATTGCCCCATGCTGTGGACCTGTAGGATACATGCCAAAGATTATCGGATATATGACAGAGCATGTTGGATTACAAATTATTCCAATAAATTTGGTATTACAAGTGACCGTATCATATCTTGTTGCAGTAAATACATCTCTAGCTGTAAATGCAATTTCTATCACAAAAAAAAGTGGTGGTTTAGGAAGTATTGGTGCAGTTACAGGGTTATTTATTGCATGCCCCACATGCGTTGGCTCATTTCTTTCATTATTTGTAGGTGCAACAAGTGTTGTAGCTTTTACAATTGCAGTGACTGAATTACAAACACTATTCATTGCGATTACGATTCCAATTCTGATCTTAACTCCGTTTATAATATCAAGGAAGGTGATACGAACCCAGAATAAAAACTAGGAAGATTTTGGTGTAATTTGTGGATTCTGGAAGTTTCCTATATCAAATCCATCACGACGCAAATACTTGAGAACTAGCTTGTAAATTAACTCATCATGGTCAACTTCTATGAGTAATTCTGACCATGCAAATTTTCCTTTTTGAATAATTTTATTTTTTAAATTTTTATTGATTGTTTCTGCGATTTTCTTACAATCCTCATATGAGTTACCATTAAGATATGATGTTTTTCTACCAGAGCATATCTTCATAAAAATTATGAAAAAATCATAGATAAAAGTAATTCCTTACTAATCATTTTCGTAATTTACGATATATACCGAATATAATCAATCCTAAAATCCCAATAAAAATTCCAATTGCGATTATAGCAGAAAAGTAGTCATTAACAAATAGTTTTGTTGCTAACCACGCATAAGGTAAAAGTGTAAAAAAATCATATGCAGAAAAATCTTCAATTGTTCCTATAGCTAATGCATATTTTCCTGGATTTGAGTTTCTGTCAAAAACTGACAAATAATAAGTTCCGTCAGCAGGTAAATCAAATGTGATTTCTTGTCTTTCCCAATATGTTATTTGCCCAAACGGTTCATAGAATTCCTTTGATGGAAAAGACCCAGAATAATCAAAAACATATGCATCAAATCCTTCAGGTAAAGTATATGGGAAATTTTTGTTTGAATTATCAATTTCATATCCTTTAATTAATTCCAAATGTGATTCGTAACCAATGAATGCAAGTGACGGAGAAAAATTTTTGAGTGTTTCAATTTTTGGAATTACAATACTTGCAAAAAACATATCCCCTTTTTTTCCATCAAATGTGTAATACAATTCATTGTCATTAATCTCTTCATAGACAGCCCATGATATCTTATGATCACTGATCATTAACCCATTTTCTAATGAATTATTTGAACCATTTGTAGGAATAAGTTTATGAGCAAATGCTGTTGATGGAATGAACACTAATATTCCAATTACCAGAATTAATACTGGAATTTTTTTATTCATTATCATAATTATACTGCTAGATAATATAATGTAGAAAGATCATAGTGCTAACTTTGATTCAGAGATTTCTTTATTATATATTCAAAAAATGAATTTCTCATGTGGAAAAACCTAAACCTCCAATAAAATTTGAGATAGAACTTACTAGTATTAGAAAAGAAAATATCCATGGAACTGTAATTTTTCATAATACACGATTCAAAATTACTGTTAAACCAACAGAAAGTATAGAAATTATGAAAATACCGTTCACCATACTTGGAATTATGAATGAAATTCATTTAGTACGTTTTTCAGGTGTAACTGGTGCATATACTGAATATAGGCCTATGATTCAAGATTCGCCAAAAGGCATAGAAATTGAATCAGATGAAATTCTAAATGATTTGGCTAAATCAAAAAAGAAATACGATACGGTAGAGATATTTGTCAATTAATTTAAGCCCAACACACCAATGCTTGTTCATTAGTTGGGGCAAAAAAGAATCCTGTACTTATCCTATCATGCTTTCCTTTGATTTTAGAAATTGTGTGGTAATGAATTGGATTTATGATTATTACGTCACCTATTTCAGGCTTAATTTTTATAGATGTTATATCATGGACAACTTTTTCTGAATAACCAAAATATGGTGATCTATACTTTTCATCGTCACTAGTCCAAATTTTTCTATATAAAATTAATTCACCACCATATTCAGCCTTCTGTAAATGTAACACAGCAGAAAATTGCAATGGAAACTTTGATACTTGATAACCTACTGCTTCATAATATGCAGAGTCCCTATGAATTTTGAATGATTCATCAGATCCATGAAATCTAAAAACACCTTTAGAATAATTTAAGTTATTTTCCTTTGCAACTCTAGTTTCCATTGTAAACACAGTTGACAGTAAATTCTGCATTAGGATTCTCGGATCTTCATTATATGAAAAATACTGCTCAAGTTTTTTATCTATGAATTTAGTTTTTTCAAAATATGCACCTTTTTTATTAATGAATGAATTCAAAGACACACCTATTTTCTTTTCAATTCCTGGACCACTGGAAATGTAATTGAAGCCTAAAATTTTTTCAGTGATTTTCTTACAAGTTTTCAGTGAAAATGCTTTCTTAAGAATTAATGCTGGAATATTCCCACTAGATAATTCATTAATAAATTCGAATTTTTGGTTTTTATTTAGATAAATTGGTGCCCACTGCTTAACCAATTAATAGCCACCTGCACCTGAATGAAATACCTTACAATTCAATGTATTATCATCTAATCGTGAAATAACTTCACATTTAATGAATTTACCATTTATTGCATCTTGAATCTGTTGGATGGTTCGTAAACTGGATTCTGCTGGAAGACTCATTATATCAATTTCAGTAAAAATAACTATTTCACTATCAGCATAACTAACTTTGTTATCTTCTTTTCTGTGAGTTACATTAATTTCAAACTTATTGTTTGCAGTAACTTTTGTTACAGTTCCCCAAATTATATCAGTCATTTTAGTAAATTAATCTTAAAATTAAGGAACTACTACAAGTTTCAACGGTAAATCAATACTACCGAATGGTTCTTGAATTCTTAATGAATACTCCTTTCCAGAGTCATACAAAAAGTCCTCATAACTACCGTAACCTATTGCAGGGCCCCATAAAATATTTAGAAATCTATTTTGCCCTTCTTTGAGAACAACATTTCCTGATGTAAAGTCTGAACCAGAATTAACCCATTTATGATCACCGTCCCATACGTTATAGTTACAGAGAGATGGACTGGTACATGTCATTGTTACATTACTAGATGAACCTGTATTTTCAGCTAAAAGTTTGAGATTAAGTAGAGCTTGTCCAGTGGCAGTATAAGAAATATTATTGTACTGCTTTAGAACACCTTTAGTTTCTTCCTGCCAATCTGGTGCATAATAATATGTAATTGGACCTACTTGAAATGATGTACTGTTAGATTTGTATTGTTTAAGATTATAATCTTCTTTTATTGCCTTTTCACAATCCCTGACTAATCTTGGATTTTCTTCACTTTGACATACTACAAGCATTTGATCTAATGAATCATCTCCAGTTTTGTTAACGGTACTTGACGATTGAGTTTTTGGTTCTTGATATTGTGATTGTTGACTCATATCGTCACCTACAGAACCTGCACTAACACTCATAATTCCAGTTTTTATCAAGTATTGTATTGCATTGATGAAGTCATTCTCTGATATTTCATCATTTGACCACCACCCCGCTGTATTCTTTACCCAATCTGGTATACTATCAGAAGTTGATGCACTACGTGTTGTAGATGGAACCGTGATTATTCCCTCCTCAATTAGAAATTGTATTCCAGAGACAAATGCTTGATTATCTATCTGACCACTTGACCACCAACCTGCATTATTTTTTACCCAATCTGGAACATTAGCAGCATCAGCATAACCAATTAATGAGGTCAAGATAACTACGCTTGCCAATATGCCGATAATTTTAGCCAATTAATTCACATGCCTGATCTTTTTTTGTCATGAATAATGTTGTAATTTGTCTTATAATGCGTGATGAAGCTAAGTACTCACTATGATTACGCGTGTAAATATTATAATAATTCATAAGTTTTAACTCCAAAAATAGTATATAAGGCAAGTGCCCATTTTTTTATCTAGTGCTAACTAATTTGATAATTTAACAAATTTAATTGCTAAGATAAAAAATAACTATATGGTAAAATTTGAATTCATAAAGATTGTAAATATAGATAGAGATTTAATTTTTGAAATTAGTACAAAATACAAAAATTTTACAAAAATACTTCCTGATTACTTTAAAAAATTAGAAATACTTGAAAAAAATGAAAATAGCACAAAAATTTCCGAGACAATAAATTTTTTGGGTCGAACCACAACTGTTCTGACAAAACATGTTGTAATAAAGCCAGATCGACATATAGTAACAATGCTTGATGGATCAGCTAAAGGAAGTAATTTTGATGAAATATATGAGAAGGTTGGTACTCAAACTAAAATTACAATTAAGGTGGATTTCATATTACATGGGAGTTTGAAATTACTTGGATTCTTTGTAAAAGGAAAAATTAAAACACAGATGGATAATGTAATGAATGAATTTGTAGATTATGCTAAGAAAAATTCAAATTAATTATTTTGATAAATACTCCATAATTTTTGGATGAGCTAAAATTGAACTATGGGCGGCAGAATCAGTACCTATACCATAACTGATAGTTGAATCTCCAACAAAAAATAATCCGTCTACATTTTCAACTGAATGAGGCATTTTATTTTTCCAAACTAAACCTGGTTCTTTGACTACTGCCTCAACTAGTTTCCATGCCATTGCACGCTCCCAAAGTAGGGCTGAATCAAACTCAGGATATATTTCAGAAAGTTCTTGTTTCATCTGTGTTACAATCTCTTTAATTCGTAATGGATTGTCAGTTTCTTCTGGTTTTATTGGTGTTCCCACAATTAACAGATGTTCTCCAGGTGGAGATACCGATGGAGTGATATTAGAAATAAAGAATATTCCTTTCGATGCATAATCCTTTCCCACTGGAAAAACAACTTGTCTAGAATCAATTTTTTTCGATAATGCAAAATGAACCTCTACGACTGATGTTGTTTTATCAAGCCTGTTAATCTTCTTAATGAATTCATTATCAAAAATTCCATCATCAAACAATTGATTTATTGCGTGATACGCAGGATAAGATACAATTACACAGTCAGTTTCCATTAATGTATCATCATTCAATATTATGCCGTTAACTTTACCATCTGAAATTGAAATTTTTTTAATTGGTTTTTCCAGATGAACCCCAGACTTAGTTTCTCTTATGTAATCTGCCATTACTTGTGATATTCTATCATAACCACCCATGTCAGGGTAGGCAAATTCGCTTGTGCCACCCTTAAATGGATTTGCTCTAATTATGGTTCTTGCAAATTCACCAAGTGATATATGATCTGGAGTGTCAGCAAATGCTAACATGCAAACTGCATCAAAAAAACGCTTTGAGTGATAATCTAACTTTCTTGTAACCTCAGTTAATGGTATCTTATCAAGTTCTTCTGTTTTCTCCATACTGGTAAATGCCATTGGTAATAAAATTTTGAGTAATGATAGTCTGCTTTTAAATGGAATCAATGACATTTGAAGAATATCTGTAATGCCTTTTGGGTATTTATGGAAACCTGCACCATCATAAAATGCAATATCACTAACTATAGCTAACTTTAATCTTGATTCTATATTTGCCTCTTTCATTACATCATATATTGCAGATTTTTTATAGAATGGCATAATATGGAATCCATTATCTAAAATATGGTTTCTGTAAGTTACTGATGATGTTCTACCTCCTACCTTTTTGCTTTTTTCAAAAATTTCTACTTTAATATCCCTATTTACTAAAAGTACACCTGTTGATAGTCCACCTATCCCTGCACCTATAATTACAACTGGTTTGTTACTCATTATGTAAAATAATCCTGGCATGAATTAATTTTATGCGATAGAAAAATTTGTCCCGTTAAAATCATCAGTATCATTATCAGAATAGAGTCTTTTCTTATTCCTTGCCTTTGTTCTTAATATCATCCTACAACATGGACAACGAATTTCTTCAGTTGACAAAAACACTTCACACCAACTACATCTTTTCAATCCATATTCGTATTTCTTTGAATTTGGAATTGGACTATGCTTCATTTGTGCGCAAATTCCTTTGCATGATGCTCCCATAACATTGTATACAAACCATCATATATAATTCTAGTGTTAATTTTAATATCTAGTGCCAATTTTCTTAACTATGTTATTTCTTTTTTCTTGTTTTCATAATCCTAGGTAAATGTGTTAATGAATTAATGTCGTCTATCACGTTTGCATCAAACTTAGCCTTAGAACCATCTTTGAATGCTTGCCCACCTACATATATTGGAATTTTCTTACTGAACTCTCTAATTTTTTTAGTCAATCTTTGACCTGATGGAATACTATCAGGTAATGTAATTGAGATAATTATTGCATCAGGAGTGATACTTCTCATAAAATTTAAAACAGATTCAGCTGGTGTTGATGGTGACAAATTAAATGTTGTAAACCCCTTATTTAGTAAAAATGATTCCATAACACTACAACCAAGATTGTGCTCCTCCCCCACAGGTGTCGTTAAAATTATTTTACCATGTAATGATCTTCCCTTTTTTTCTTCTGAAATTATTTTTACAAGACTATGAGCAATATTACTTGAGACATGTTCAGTTGCTACAGAAAGAATTCCATTTGACCACATCGTACCTATTTTTTCCATTACAGGATTTAGGATTTTTTCATAAAACTGATCTAATGAATTATCGTTTAAAAATGCACGATAAGTTTTTTTTGCTCCATCTAAATCGCCTTCTGTTAAACATGAAAAAATTTGTAGTTGTAATTTTTCTATTATTTTCTCTCTTTTCTCTCTATCCTTTGGGGTATTTTCTAATAGGAATGCCTGTATTTTAGGATCATTTCTATATTCTTCTGGTATATCTTCTTGTGTTACATTGTTAATTGCACCTAAATACTTGATAGTTTCCTGCCTAGACGTTTTGTGAATCTTATCCCATGTACTTTTTACTAAATATAAGTAATCAACATTCTTTACATTCTTTTTTCTAATGTAAACCAATATTGTTTTTAAGATTAGTAATGCCTAATAAACATTTATAGTGCTAACTTTTAGTGAAATTAGTAAAATCAGACATATTTGTATATTGATTATAAAATAAATTCTAAAATATTTTTAATTTCTCTAATACAATCTTAAAAATTTCATCATTATCAAGCAATATACATGGTAGATTATTTTCTTCACATGCTTGACCACTTTCAGTATCACGTGTTACCAAAATCATATCATGCTCCCTAGCATAATTAATGACAGAATAATCTGCATTGAGTTTTTTCCCATCTGCACGTAATTTCTTTACGCTAAATGCATCATAACCCAATTCACGTAATTTTTTATCCATCCCATCATCCATCTCATCAATTAGAATTTTTTTTCTAATCATAATTTTTTATTAATTATTGATTATTTTAAAGTTAAAATGATCTTTTTGATTTTCATAATAACATTAGCTTTTGTACTACTTGTAATTTCAGGTTCTGCAGTAATAAAAAATGAATGTGACTTTGAGTACACTACAAATTGGGTAATATTCTCACGTTCAACATGTACATAATCTACTTTCCCTAATTTTTTATCGAATTCATGCCTCATATTACGCCTAACTGCAACATGTTGACAAAATTTTTCTTCATTAGTTTTTTTTAAAAGTGACTGTAAATCTGGCTTCATTTCAGATACAATAATTTTTCCATCTAGATCAATTATTGAAACAAATCGAATCTTATTATTCATCTTAAAAATTTGTGAAATGATAGACTTAAAATTTTGATTTTTAGTCATTCTTTTATTCTGATTTTAGTCTTCAATATAATCATTATTTAAAAAAATGGATCATATGCCCATTGTAATAATGCTTGCCGTTGTTTTATTCTGCATGAATAATCACCAGCACTACAATTTTTTTTGATACCACCTATATGACGTGGACCAAATGCTTTCCATCTTTCAATTTGAATTCTATCAATTCTTGGAATACGTCGTCCCATAGTGTATCTACAATACCATTGAAACCAACCTAATGGGTCCTCAGAAAATATCCATCCTTTCGTTTTCCATTCTAATCTAGAAAGTCCTGCCTTTACACCAAAGTAATTTAGATTTTCATCAAACTGATTTTTACCAAGTTTTGCATTTTTGAACCAGTATTTTGGATACTCATCAATATCTGTACCAAAATACCATCCACCGAATACACCAAATTCTAACATCTTTTTTGGTGTGAGTTGCGCTTTGAATGATTTTGTTGCCATAGACTACTCTAGTTTTTTACAAGTATTCTCAATTTCTTTGATATGCCATTTAATTTCATCCATTTCTTCGGATGGAATTTTCTCATCCCATTTCTCAAGAACTGTTTTTGATATTTCAGCACAATTGTAAAGCAATGCCCAGTATGGATGATGCTCTGCAGTGGTATATGCTAATTCTGATACGTCATTAAGCCCAGTTTTAGCTCTTAATACTGAGTTAATTTTCTCACCAAAAATTTTTACAAATTCATAATCTAGATCTTCTTCAACTTTAATCATAACTTTCTGCTTTTCATACTTCTCTACGAGCGTAAGTAATTCATCAAAAAATAATTTGAATGTGGTCATATCAATCGTTGATGTTCAGCTAACATACATCTATTATAAACAACAGCAATTCCTGCACTTCTTGCTAAATTTTCTGCCTCAATATTATGAATTCCTTCTTGTAGCCACATTACTTTAGGTTTTTTCTTTACTATTCCATTAATTATATCAGACACATCCTTAGATGGTCTAAATACATCAATAATGTCTATAGCATATGGAACATCAGTAATTTCTGCGTAGCATTTTCTTTCAAGAATTTCATCTGTTGTAGGATTAACAGGGGTTATATCATATCCATTTTGAAGTAAATACTTTGGAACAAAATGTGCTGCCTTTTCTTCATACTTTGACATACCAATTATCGCAACTTTTTTCATTTTTAGAATGTTCATAATACTTTCATCTGAGTGTGAATCAATATTCATACAAAATCAAAATAAATATTTTTATAATTATAGTTATTGCTTATGCTGATGTTCAGTTTGGTGACAATCACAATTACATAATTCAGTCGTATGGTTATTCTGACAATCTATACATTCGTAATGTTTATGATTTTCACAGTTAGCACATATCATAATTTATTATATAGGAACAGTTTGAAAAGCTTTTTCCCCCTTATCACCAGTTGGTAGATAATTCTAATGTTATTTATTACCAAATTTTAGTGATAAGTTGTGGAAATTTCTGTTGGACACACCCCTGATTCAGATGACGCATTCATGTTTTACGCTATGCTTACTGGTAAGATAAAATCTGATGATTTTGCTGTTAAGCATGTAATTGGTGATATCGAGGATCTGAATTCCAGAGCAAAGAATCCAGAGCTTGATGTCACAGCAGTTTCTGTTCATGCGTGTGCGTATATTCCAAACTATACAATACTTAGAAGTGGAGGAAGTTTTGGAATAGGCTATGGACCAATTGTCACTGCGACAAAACAGATGTCAGTAGATGAAATAAAAAAATCCAAAATTGCAATACCGGGAAAAATGACATCTGCATTTTTGCTACTGCAGTTAATGATTGGAAAGTTTGATTATGTAGAAATGAATTTTAGTGAAATTCCAAAGGCAGTAAAAAATGGTCAGGTTGATGTTGGTTTAGTAATTCATGAAACACAGTTATCATTTGAACAGGAGGGCATTATGAAAATACTTGATGTTGGTGAATGGTGGGATAAAGAAACTGGTGGATTGCCAGTTCCTCTTGGAATTAATGTTATGAGTAACAAATTTGACAAACAAACAATTAAAAAATTTGACATATATTTGAAAAACTCAATTGAATTTGCACTAAAACACGACAAAGATGCGTTGGAATATGCAATGCAGTACAGTAGAGGAAAATCAAAGGAGTTAATTGAAAAATTTGTTAAAATGTATGTTAATCCTGTAACAGTAAACATGGGAAGTGATGGAGAAGAATCTATCCGAAAAATGTTTGAAATGGCACATGAAAAAGATCTAGTTCCTGAATTTGAAATTAAGATCTCAGAGTCTTTAGACTGAAACTGTTTGAATTAGAATTCTTTTCAATTCATCAATATTTTTTGTAGTTGATAATCTTTTTCGTAATATACTACCACCGATGGTACCTTTTGTAAATCGAATTGCCTGCTCCTTTATGTTTACAAATTTTATTTTATATTTTGATGTTGCATCAACATAATCTAAAAATGCTTCTAGTCTATCAGAGAAATTATAATTTTTGTAGACACCGTATTTCAGATAATCGTTAATCTGTTCAAAAATAAATGGGTTTCCCATTGCACCTCTGCCTATCATAATATAATCACACCCAGTTTGCTCAATCATGTTTTTAGCAATTTCAGGAGTTGTGATATCACCGTTTCCAACAATTGGAACATCAACAGTTTCTTTTAATTTTTTTATCATACTCCAGTCAGAATGACCAGAATATCCCTGTGAGACAGTCCTAGGATGTAGTGTTATCATTTTAATTCCCTCCTGCTCTGCAATTTTTGCGATTTCCTTGAATAGTAATTTGTTAGAATCAGAAACGCCTATACGCATTTTTAGCGATACCGGTCTGGTTGTCGAATTTACCATAGTTCTAAAAATTTTACGTGTTAAACCAGAATCCTGTAAAAGTGCACCACCTGCCATCTGCTTTGTTATATGTGGTGCAGGGCATCCCATATTGTAATCAATTATGTCAAAGAATGGCTCCACAATTTTTGTTGCCTTTTCCAGTGCGAGAAGATCTGAGCCAAATAATTGTACTGACAGTGGACGCTCTTTTTCAGAAAATTCCAAAAATTCTGTGATATTTTTCATTTGAGTTTTTAATTGCTCTTCTTTGGCAATAATTGCATGAATACTGGTTAATTCTGTAATAACCAGACCTGCACCCATATTTTTACAGATTAGCCGTAATGCCGGGTCACTCACACCAGCCATTGGTGCCAAAAATGCCCTGCTTGAGAAATATGGTAACTCTGACATATGATTTCTAATATTTTTTGTTTTTTAAATGTGCCAGTTTCGCTTTTCTTAAATTAAGCAGATAATTAATTACTCTAAATGCTAGTTGATAAGAAAATTCTAGTTGGTGGACTGACAATGATTATTGTGGGCATTGCATTATCCGCTATTCTTGGTGAGGCTACACCAATAGGTCAGGGTGGAATGACTCCTGAAGAGGAACTGGAATTCCTGATGGCAGAGCAACAAAACACTGACTCCAAGACACTTTCTGGAATCTTAATTGGTGTTGGGTTCCTTCTTGTTCTGATTAGTTTTGGTGCAAGGAGAAAGAAAAAGGGTGGTGCGAAAAAAACCGAAAAGAAACCAGCTACTTAAAATGCTGGATTTGATCAAAAAATGTATTTCTCTGGACTGGATTTCTCTTGATTTCTTTTACCAAGTTAGATAATTCAATTAATGATGAATTTGTTGGTTTGCCAGCTGCACGATAAATTTCTTCAGAAAATGCAGTACCAACTAGATCACTTCCACCGTTACACAATGCAACTTGTGCCAGTTTTTTTCCATATGCAACCCAATAAACAGAAATATTATTCAAAGCACCAGCAAGCATTAACCTTGACAATGCAATAATTTTAAGATCATATAAGGATGAACACTCTTGTGTAACTTTGTGTTCGTTTTCCAATTCTGTATTATCAAGACTGAATTTCAAAGGTATGAAAGTAAGAAACCCCTTAGTTCTTTTTTGTAATTCACGAATTTTGATCAAATGATCAATCACATGTTCAGGTTTTTCAATATGACCGTAAAGCATTGTTGCATTACTTTTTATTCCTAGATTATGTGCAATCTCAATTGTATCAAGCCATTCTTGGCCAGTGCATTTCCCTCTTACAATTTTGTTCCTAATTTCTGGATGAAATAATTCTGCACCGCCTCCTGGCATTGAATCAAGTCCTGCATTTTTTAGTCTGGTAAGAATTTCTTTAATAGAATTTTTTGTAAGCTTTGATAAATAGAAAATCTCTGCGGCAGTAAATGCCTTGATTGTTAGGTTCTTGTGTTTTTGCTTTATTGCTTTCATCATTTCTTCATAGTAATCAAGTGGTAAATCTGGATGAAAGCCTCCAACAATGTGTACTTCTGTTGCACCTAGTTGCTCTGCAGATGAAACACGTTTTTCAATCTCTTCTGGTGATAATGTGTATGCATCGTCTTCATCACCTTTTCTGTAGAATGCACACATCTGACAACTTGCAGCACAAACATTTGTGTAATTCATATAATATGACGCTGTAAATGTTACATCATCTCCGACCAATTTTTGCCTAGTTAATTCGGCAGTTGCTCCAAGCATATGGATATTTTCATAATTCATTAATTCCATTCCATCATCAAATGTGAGTTCTTCACCTGCTACAGCACGATCGATTGCTGCAGATTTTCCAATCATACTTTCTAGCATAAAACCCATGTTTTTGATCAAAATATAAAACATGACAATTTACTGGTTACATGGTTCTGCCTTTAGTTGATGAAGATAAGCCAAAGTGCTTTTTATGCCATATTATGTTTGAAAGCATAAAAGAACTAAAAAATCACCAAAAAACAGATCATAAAGATTTTTTTGAATTCCATGAAAATGAACAAAAAAGAGAGCCCGCACCTGGCGACGTTTCTATTTTTTAATTTTTTTTGAGTCTAATAGCTTTAAGGCAGTTTCTTTGCTAATGCTTGCTAATTCAAGATCCTTATCAATTGATAATGCTTTTTTGAAGTATCTCAGTGCATCATTTATTTTTCCTTGTTCACCTAATGTCAAGCCTTTGTATGCATATGTTAATGCAAATTTTTTATTTATTTTAAGTGCTAAATCGTAAAGAGTAATTGCATCATCATATTTTTTTAAAGCATGTAAAACTGAGCCTTTCCCAATTAATGCATTAACATTTTTTGGATCAATTTCCAGTGCAGAGTCAAAAAATTCTATTGATTTCTTATTCTCCCCAATCCTTTGTAATGTAGTAGCTTTATCAATCAGTGCTCCTATATTTTTTGAATCATTATTTAATACTCTATCATAAATTTTTATTGCTTCAGAAAATTCCTGATTATCACATAATTCTGCTGCATTCTCTAACATTTCATTAAAATATTTTTTCAATACACTTTATCATTTTAACTAAAGTATATGCATTAGTAATTTTTGCTATCAATTAGGAAGATGCTTTATCTCGTGGATCTAACTCAAGTGATTTATTATAACAATCTAATGCCTCATCATATCTACCAAGACTCCGTAATGCAGCACCTTTAAGATTTAATAAATTTGGATTTTTAGGATCTAAAAGCAATGATTGCTCAAAACAGCCTAATGCATCAGTGAATTTACCTTCTACAAGATACTTTTTTCCAGATTTAACTAATTCATTGATTGATCGCATGTCTTAGTATACAACTAACTAATAGATAATCTTCGTCTAAGTTGAAACTCTATAGTAATCCCATTTCTCAGGATCAAACTTCTTTACAAATTCAATAGTCTTTTCATATTTTGTTCTATGTTGTATTACATCACGCATAGCAAAACTAGTCATGTATTTGTAACCCTTAGAATGAACCTGCAACATGAATAATTGACGAATTTCACGACCACCATGAAATCCCCAATAGCCATTCTTTATTGCAATTGGTTCTAAAAATATTGTATTATTCTTACCATAATTTTTATCATTTATTTCAGATTGGAAATTATATGATTCCAATGGACCACCCTTTGCAAACCCAATAACTGATCCTTTAGAATTTCCAACACGTAATGTATTTAGAATTGTCTCTTCATCATGAACTGAATCAACAAAATCTTCTCTAGTAAATTGGAGTGGTTTTGGCAACTCCCTATAAATTTCCAATAATGAATCAATCAATTCCTCATTAGTGGTTTTTTCAATACATGGAATCAAAGCAAGTCCTTCATAAGTAAATTTATTATAAATTTGAATTTCTTCTTGACGTAATTTCATAAAACTAGTAATATTATCAAGAAAATTTTTTCGCATGTGTTTTGGTAAACCGTTTAAAAGTAATTCACACATTTCTGCATCATTGTTAAGCATATCTTCAAAAAATGAAACAGATCTTCTAACAATCAATGCAGGATGCCATCCAGATGCATGTGCATTCATCTTTGCCATCTCCATTGCCTTTCCAAAATCACCAAGTGAGTAACCGCCAACACGATCACCGACTGAGAGAAAATGTCCAAGCATTTTAAAATGATCATGTAATTCAGGTTTATTTTTTGTTACAGATGATGTGTTAAAATAATTTTTCATTTGTTTTTCAGTTATAATTTTCGTATCGCCAGACCATGGATAAACAGTTCTTGAAATTAATGCACAAATAATAGAAGGATCAAGTTTTACATTTTTTAAAAGTAGTTGTATGGTTTCATCTTTTGTGATAAATTGAATAACATTTTTCTCGTGAGGTTTATCGGCAGATTTGGAAGGATCAAAATCATGTAATAGTGCAGATGCAAATAGATACTTTACATCATCTAGGGAAATTTT
Source organism: Candidatus Nitrosopelagicus sp. (assembly GCA_028345295.1). Lineage (GTDB taxonomy): Archaea > Thermoproteota > Nitrososphaeria > Nitrososphaerales > Nitrosopumilaceae > Nitrosopelagicus. The sequence goes on from JAOMDA010000010.1 coordinate 38,810, forward strand.
CTTTTGTACGAGTAAATTTGTTGCTGATAGTAATGTAACATAAGTTACCTCTAGTTCATGATCAATGTTATGGTATCCATAATAATCACTTGATAACCCATTTTTGTTGAATAATTCAGTAGTATAATCAAGCAATTTGATAGTATCATCAGTTGCAAGGTTAATTGATGATAAAAGATCAAATATTCCATTTCTGAGTGAATGGTAATTTGCAAATTCTTGCATTAGGATCGGATCAAATAGGTTGTTTTTAAGTTATTTTCTTAGCATGAAAATAAGTTATAAACTAAATTATTATTTTTAGGGTATTGAGTCTTAAAAGATACCTAGCTACAAGAGCAGCCACAATGTTTGGTGTGTTAATGATCACATTACTTTTGACAATTTTATTAGTTGGTTCCAATATGGATATAATTCTCAAACAGGGAGTAATGTTTCAAGTAAGAGCAGAAATTATTGAAAATCCCTCAATAGCAGAAAGTTTTGCAAGTCCAGAAGAGTTTGAGATATTTGTTCAGAATGAAATTGATGAGAGGATTAAAATTCTTGGACTAGACAAACCATGGTATTCGCCAGAACGTGTTGGATTAACAATGTATAAGATTTTAATTTTAGATTTTGGTAATGCCACATTTCTAACCAGTGATTCAGGTTCATCAAATGTAGGTGACATTCTCTTGGAAAAAATTCCACGTACTATTTTACTATTTACAACTGCAACTATAATTATCTCAATTATTGGAATATTCTTAGGTGCTGCATCAAGTAATAAAATTGGTTCCATTACTGATAGAATAACTTCAACATTTGCAATTGTAAGCAGTAGCTTCCCAGTATGGTGGATAGGAATGTTGATGATCTTTCTTTTTGCATTTGTATATCAAATTTTTCCTGCAAGAGCAACACCAACTATAGATTCAAGTGATCCTGGTTATATTTTCTCACTACTATATCATATGACACTACCACTAATCACAATTTCATTAATAGGGTTTGGTTCATGGGCATATTTAGTAAGAAACTTCATGGTAGGAATACTACAAGAGGATTACATAACTGCAAAAAAAATTATGGGAATAAGTAAAAAGAAAATAATATACAAACATGCATTAAAAAATGCTGCCCCACCAATTGTAACAGTACTTGCATTAAGTTTATCTGGTTCATTAGGTGGTGCTATAATTACTGAGGCAGTATTTGATTGGCCTGGTATGGGACGATTATATTTTGATGCTATTGGAGTAATGGATTTACCTATAATAATTGGATCAACATACATACTGACAGTTCTATTTCTTGTGAGTATTTTTATTGCAGATTTACTATATGGATACTTTGATCCCAGAGTGAGAAAAGGAAATTGAGTCTAAATTCTTCAGTGGATATTAAAAATGAATTTATGAGAAGTAAGATAGGAATTACAGGTATATTTATCCTATTAACGTTAATTGTAGTCTCAATTTTTACTATAATTACAATTCCTTCAGAAACATTTCAAGATTGGAATAATCCTGAAAAATGGGTTTCATACCCAAAAACTTCAGTTCCAAACTGGATTAACATGTTTATGTTTGAAAAAATTCCAGAACATAAAATACTTGAACCAGAAAATATTACTGATAGACATGATGGAATTTTTGTAACATCACAACAATTTAGATTCAATTACGAGTTTAATGATTTTCCTAGTGATTTTATGTATAAATTTAATTTAGAATATATTGGTTCACCGTTAGTAGAGATTAATGTTATAAGACCAGATGGACTAATGTTGGAATTACTTCAGACATCACTACCACATACAAAAGAATTAACCGTATATGAACAACGAATTTTTTCTAGTGATAGTTTAATAAGAAAAAATCTTACCATGCAATCTCAATTATATGAATTTGAAATTAATAAATTAAACTCAACCGATCTAATTTTTTCAAATAAAATAGAACGCGAAGTTCTCAATGGTGATTATGTATTTATGATAAATGTATATGATCTTGAATCTCAAAATAAATTTCTTGACTCACAACTAATTATTGGTGGAAAAGCATTTGGTGCAATGGGTACCGATGAACTACGAAGAGATCTAGCAATAGGCCTCTTATGGGGAACTCCATTAGCACTGTTCATTGGAATTTCTGTCTCAATAGGTTCTGTTGTTGTTGGACTAGTTTATGGAGTTTATTCAGGATACAAAGGGAAAAAAACAGATGAGGTGATGATGCGATTTAATGATGTTATTTACGCATTACCAGCATTACCTTTTTTGATTATTCTAGCAGTAACAATAAGTAACAGCATATTCCTCATGATAGGATTTTTGATGATTTTTAGTTGGGTTGGTATTGCAAAAGTTTCTAGAAGTATGTCACTACAAATTAAAACTAGACAGTATGTAGAGGCAGCAAAAATCATGGGTCAAAAGGACTCAAAGATTATCTTCAGGCATATTATACCTCAGATGTTACCTTATGTCTTTGCAAGTGTTGCTATTTCTGTACCTGCTGCAATAACCACTGAAGCAGGATTAAGCTTTCTTGGACTTGGTGATCCATCATTTCCAACATGGGGTCAAATTCTACATGATGCTAATACATATGGTGCTGCAGCACAAGGCTTTTGGTGGTGGATTATTCCACCTGGACTACTAATAGCAGTAACAGGTCTAGCTTTTGTCTTTATAGGAAATGCACTTGACACAATTGTTAACCCAAAATTAAAACGTTAGTCAGTTTTCAGTACTAAATTTTCGTATAACACCAATAGTATTATCATTTAGTTTAATTGTATATGTTGCAGCATTTGGATCAGAATCTTTTTCATTGTTTAACATTTCAGCAAATTTTGTTTTCTGTTCTTCAACAGCACCTGCCTCATGTGCACATAAATTAAATGCCTTTAAATGTAAATTATTCTCAAGTAAATAAGAAATAAATTTTTTATAATTATCTATGTTAAACCAATCCATATTCTTTTCTTCGCATGCTGAAATCCAGACATCAATTGAGTTATGGAAAAAAACTTTTTTACGAATTGTATCTAATGCTAATTCTGTATTTGACATTTTATTACTAAAACATTGCACGCTTCATTGATGAACCACAACGTGGACATTCTCGTGCATTGTAAACTTTGTGACACACTAAACATTCATACTTGATCTTCGATGAATTTTCTGAGTTTTGACCAAATAAGCCACCGAATCTACCACCAGAGCCTGAACCAGTGCCACCGCCATATCCTCCACGCATTCTATTCATCATTCGGCGTCTAAGAATCAGTGGAAATGCAATAAATAATGCTAATGCTGCACCTAGACCATATGGAAAAGGTAAAACCATTTGCAATCCTATGCTTACAGCTAATGATGCAAAAAGGAATATTAAATAAGATTTGTAGTTAATCAAGATACGTAAATTTATTTTAAAAAGAATATAAGGTTTATTCAAAAATTCTCTCGTCAGACTTGATCTAATCAGAAAAAGTGAGAGGGATTGAATTTCCATTACTGTCCCAAGCAAAAATATCATCATCATTATATGGTGATTTAACAGTTAATGAAATAAGGCCAAAAAAATTATTTAATTCATCAATAGAAGGTTTTTCTGAGCCTGTTGGATGTGAGTGCACAATTCCAATATAACTAAGATCCAATGGAAGAAATGATGAAGGAAATCCTGCAAATGTTGGACTGGTATGATTAAATGGAGGAATTACAAGACCGTCAATATTAATAATTGAGTTTTTTGATTTTCCTTTTAGGATCAAAACCATCTCATTTGGGTGATTAATTTTGCAATATGAAATAATTCCATCTTTACTATCATTTTTTATTATTACCTTCCGCTCTGATTTATTGTGTTTAAAGAGCATGTCAATCTGAGATAATTTTGTATGAAATTGATGATGCACTCTTTAAGCTAGTTTCTAGTGTAGAGAAAATGTTAGAAAGTGAATCAACATTTTCCTTGATTTGCTGCAAGAGACCAGTGTGTTTTGTTGTAATATTAGCAATTTCATCTTTAGATTTTTGTATTCCATCCCTACATAACTTGAAACTATCAAAATCAAATTTTTTCAGTTCATCTATGTATGTTAACTTGTTCTGGTAAAAATCATTTTTTTCTTTAATTAGGTTAGATAGAATATCTTTTACATCTTTAATTTGTTGAACAGATTTTTCAGTGTCCTTTACAGATATGGCACCTGATGATACAGATGCTTGGACTGAATTTAAAATTGTGATTATATCAGAACTTTTAACTTCAGAAAGTACATCATATGGTGATACCAATAATTTTTCATTTAAAATTTTTAATGGTTTATCAAGTGATGAAATATGGACATACTTGTTTAATGGTCTTGAAATTTTTACAAAATGTTCATCTATACTATAACGAAGTTGTTTCTCTTCTGAATCTAAACTGTCTAATTTTGATTTAGTCGTAATATACTCATTATAATCTGGCGATGATGTAATTTTAGATTCTTTACTGGATAATTCTTCCAGTTTTGAGGATTCATGTTGCAATAAGTTCTCTAATTCAGTTTTTCGCTTATTTTGTTTAGATATCATGCTTCGTGTAGTAGAAACTTTCTCCAAATTTTCCCTGATTATGGATAAAAATTCTTGATTTGATTTGTAATTAGCAGTTAGATTTTTTATTTCTTGAAGATAACTGTCAAGAATTTCCAATGCATCTTTAAATTTTCTTGCATATTTTTTTGCAAAAAGGGCAATCCCTGTTTTATGCTTACGTAATACATCAACAACCTTTTTAATTGCCTTCGTTGCCTTTTTTTCAAATTCAAGAACATCATTAAGTGATTTAATTTCGGCATAGGATGTTTGAAATTCTTTTTGTATTGTTGAACTTACGTCTGATATAGCTCTACTCAAAATAATTTTTAAATGATTATCCATATCATCAGTCTTTAAATTATCATTTTTTAGTTGATTTGCAATAGAAAGTAGGTTTTTTCTGTCAGTGTCGATTTTATTTCTAAATGTCTTGATTTCAGCAATTAATGTTTTTTGTCTTAACTGCTCAATATCATTTAATATATTTGGAATTTCTGAAAGTGTAATTTCTGAATTAGTAGATGTGACAACTTCAATTTGATCATCTGATGTTTGATTTTTCTTTCCCCATCCAAATACCATAATAATATTTTTAATTTTACATGATTAAATGTTTTAGAATCATTTCTATCAAATATAATAACATGATACTTCAATTTATGCTATGGAAAAAGCATTCTACTCTAACACACTAAAAAAATCAATCAGAATTTCTACTACTACTGATAATGCATGGAACATGATAAGTAAAATTGGAGAATTACAGTGGTTAGATGGAATTAAATCTTCCAAGTATTTATCAAATAAAAAAAGAGGTGTTGGGGCAATTCGGAGTATTTCCTTTCTAGATGGAACAGTTGTTAAAGAAATAATTGTTGGATGGCGACCAAAAAAATACTTTTCATATATTGCAATTTCAGGACTTCCACTTAGAGGATACCATGCCACTATTTCTATAATTCAAACAAAAAATAATAAGATTAAGGTTGAATGGGAATCATTCTTTTCAAGTGAATCAATGAAAAAAAATGAGTTTGCTGATTTTGTTAAACTATTAACAAATTTCTACATCGAATCGTTGAATAACCTTAAGCACAGCCTAGAGAAATAACTATTTTTGCTCAACAATAATTTTAGGTTTAGACTCACTAGGATCATGTATTTCAATTTTTAAACTAATTTTTCCAAATTCTGAATGTTGAATTTCTAATATGACTGGTGTTGTTTTCCATCCATACTTTGGTATTTCTTGTAAACTCACTTCTTCAATAAAACTTGAATCATAATCAAATGTGTATTCTTGATGATATGTAACATCCATTCCTAAAATTTCTAATATAGCAAATTTGGTATTGTTAGTTTTATCTTTGAATGATATTTTAACCATATGTTCATTTTCTAGATAAACTGCATCAAATTCAATTTGATCTAAAATGATTAAGTTATCCTTAGATTCAAAAAAGTTATTCATAGAAAAGAAAATCACGCCGATTATTAGTATTATGATTGTAATACTGAGGTATTTTTTTTTATATTGCATTATGCAAATTCTTTTTTCAATGATTTAAGAAAATTTGAGTGTATTCTAACTCGTTCAAGCATTTGATCTAATGCCATTTCTGTTCCCTGTACTGGATTACCTTTGAAGAATTTTCTAACTTCTTTTTCTTGACTTGAATCCAGAATGTTTCCAATACTTTCAACTACTCTTTTTAATAATGGATTTCCTTTACCTGCTTTTTTGAGAATTTTTTTCCAATTGTTTTTTAACCAGGGCCACATGAATTCTTTACCATATATATTTGAATTAATTCTCATTATAGGAAGTTGAATATTTTGTGAACGTACATCAGGTCCTAATGTAAATTGTAGTGTCTTCAGTAACAGCTTTTTCTGTCTAAAACTACACATTGCCCCAAGAAATCGGAGTTTTTCTTCCTGTGAACTTGCCTTTTTGAAAAGTGTGATTAATTTTGTGTGTAATTTCTCATCTCCATTCCATGCAACTAGGCTAAATACTGCTTCCTGAAGATCCGCGGATAAACTGTTTTTATCCTTCAAATATTTCTTAAAACGTATTTGTGCTTCTGAGTTAATCTGTCTATCACCAAGTTTACCCATTCCAACAATTGCAAAACTTCTCAACAATGAATCTGTGTGTGGTTCATTCTTCTTCTTATCCCAACCAAGTCGATCAAATATTATTCCCAAGAAGTTAATAGCATACTGTCGTAACTCATCAGCAAATTTTTCTTTGTGTGATAATATGTAAAGTGAATACAAATTATGGGCTAAGCTTAATGATGAAATATAATTATCCTCATCATAGTATGCACTGGTAAAATCTAGATATTCTTGAACACTCTTTTTTCCAGAAACAGTTTGAACAAAATAATCATTTTGAAGGCTCCAACGATCAACATAATTTAGGATTTTCTCATCAATTAATAATGAAAGATTTTCAAGTGTTTCCTTGTCATATTGAATTCGGTAAAAACCAGTTCTACCAGAATTTATGATGAAATTCCTATCTTTATTTTTTAGTTGAATTTTCTCAGATTTTTTCGTCATAAGTTTCTTCATTCTTTGACTACCCTCTTCAATTACCAATGGAATGAACCAAGTTTTGTTGGGTAAATTTTTACTATCTTCAAGTAAGAATCTAGATTGTTTCAAAGTTAGTGTTGAATTATTCCTTTTAACCTGTAATAATGGGAAACCTACTTGATTAATCCAGGTCTTCATCATTTTATCAATTGGTTGCTTAGATACTTGTCCTACTGCATTCCATAAGTCACTTCCTTGTGCATTGTCATATTGGTGCTTTGTTAGATATTTTTGAAGTCCTTTTTGGAAATTTTTCTCCCCTACAAAATGCTCAAGCATTCTAAGTATACATCCACCCTTGTCATAAGAAATAGAATCAAAAATCTCACGAATCTCTGATGGATGATTAACCTTGACATCAATAGGGTGCGATGTTTTTAATGCATCCAAGCTCATTGCGGTGTTCATTGCATCATCAAGAAATTGATCCCAGTAATCCCACTCAGGATAGAACCTATCAACTATTTTTGTTGCCATAAATGTTGCAAAACTCTCGTTTAGCCACAAATCATTCCACCATTTCATTGTAACCAAATTCCCAAACCATTGATGTGCTAATTCATGTGATATAACTTCTGCAATGTACTGTTTCGTTCTAGTGGAAGATGTTTTTGGATCATAGAGTAAGATTGTCTCACGAAATGTTATTGCCCCCCAATTTTCCATTGCACCTGCTGCAAAATCTGGTATTGCAAGCATATCCAATTTTGGTAATGGGTATTTAATTCCAAAATATTTCTCATACTCTGCAAGAAATTTCTTTGTAAGATCTAAAGACAATTTAGCCTTACTTTTTTTTCCTCTAGTTGTAACAACTCTGATCTTAATGTTTCGTAACTTCGTTTCAAGAAATTCAAAGTCGCCTACTCCAAGATAAAGTAGATATGTAGACATTACTGGGGTTCTCTCAAATTCAACTAATGTTTTAGTACCAGACTTCTTTGTAGTTTTTTGTGGCATATTAGAAATAGCAGAAAGTTCCTTATCGATAATTAGTGATACATCAAATGTTGCTTTTACAGCAGGTTCATCCCAACATGGAAAAGCTCGTCTTGCATCAGCAGCCTCAAATTGTGTAGTAGCAAGATATTTTTTCTTACCAGATTTGTCCTTGTACTGACTTCTGTAAAAACCTAAAAGTCGATCATTTAAAATTCCAGTAAACTCTATGCATAGTTTTACTTTACCATTGATTATTTTTTCTGAAGTAATACTTAATTCTTCTTTTTTTTCGTCAGTGGTGAACTTTGCATATATTGTTTTTCCATTCTTAATTATGTAACATTTTTTGATTTTTAATTCGGCAGAATTTAATTTAATATTCCTGATTGGTTTTGATGTAGTAAATGAAATGATCT
>JAOMDA010000011.1 GCA_028345295.1 Candidatus Nitrosopelagicus sp.
AGGTGCATTATTCTCAAGTGATGCAATCTCTACATGATCATATACACGTGGATTTTCTAATTCAATAGTATTCTCAGAATTATGTGTGGCTTCAGTAATTATAGTTCTAGGTGGAAAAATTTTAGGGTTTATTGTGTCTACAACTGTAATCATTTGTGAATCATCTATAGAATTATTATAATTATCAACTACTAACCATGTAACTATAGTATTACCTAAAGGAAATACTTCAGGGGCATTATTAGTGATGGATGAAATGCCAGAAATATCTTCATAAAGTAATTCCCCTAGATTCTCTACACTAGTAGTAACACCTGTAGCCTCAAATATTATATCATCAGGAATAGTAATAGTTGGATGTGTAGTATCAACTACAGTAATAGTTTGAGATTGTGTAGTAGAATTTCCCGATCCATCAATGGCAGTCCATTCTACTTTTGTTTCACCAAAGGCAAAATTTGATGGTTGGTCATTCATAATATTGACTTCTTGTACATCATCAATTTCAGGGAACCCAAGTGTTGCAGATACACCATCAGATGTTATTGCTTCCAAAGTTACATCATTAATTGTAATAATTGGTGCTGTAGTATCTACAACACTAACCAATTGTTCTACACTTGTAGTGTTTCCTGATGTGTCAGTGACAGTCCATGTTACTGTTGTCTCGCCAAGTGGGAAGAATTCAGGTGCATCGTTTGATAATACATCAATAGCAATGTTGTCAAATGCGGTTGGTTCAAACAAAATAACCTGATTTTCAGTAATGTTTGTGGCTTCAAATATTATATCCTCTGGTTGAGTGATTGTTGGATTATGTGTGTCGTTTAATTGAATAATTTGTTCCATTGTAGAAACATTACCCATAACATCGGTGACAGTCCATGTTACTATGGTTTCGCCAAGTGAATATGCATCAGGAGCATTGTTTTCAATTGCTACTATGCCAACAGCATCAGAAACACTTGGTTGGTCAAGTTCAATTGTGTTCTGATTGAATGATCTGGCTTCTCCCATGATTTTTGGTAATGGTGATATCTGAGGTGGTGTTGTGTCCTGAACAGTAATAGTTTGTGATGCAATTGCCATATTTCCTGAACCATCAATTGCAGTCCAAATTATTGTAGAAATTCCAAGTGGGAATTTTTTTGGTGCATTATTTGATAATGATAGAATGCCACTTTCATCATCAGCAGTGGCACTGCCAATTTTCACACTGGTTAGCCCACCAGTTGCTTCGGCTATAATATTCTCAGGCACAGAAATTACTGGTTTTACAAAATCATTTGGAATAGAAATTGGTGGTGGTAGTATCAATTCAGGTTCAACTGTAACTTCTGGCTCAACTGTAACTTCTGGCTCAACTGTAACTTCTGGCTCAACTGTAACTTCTGGTTTAACTATAACTTCGGGCTGATTAGGTATTACAAGTGGTGTCTCAAATTTTTGAATTCTGTGTGAGTTAGTATCTACTACAAGTAGATAACCATTATTTGTAACTAAAACATCCTTTGGAATGTTAAATTGACCATTTTGCATACCGAATTGTCCAAATTGTGTAAGGGTTAACCCATTTGGATCTAATTGAACAATTCTATAGTTTACAGAATCTACAACGTATAGATTACCATCTCTATCAACATCTATGCCTGAAGGAGTAATTGGAAATCCACCATAATTTCCACCGAAACTTGTAATAAATTTGTGGTCAGAATCATACATTACAATTTTTTTTAATTTTTGATCTACAACAAAGATATTTCCACTAATATCCACAGCTAAATCTACAGGTCTATACAAATTAGATGATTGTACTCCCTTCTTACCAAATTCTGAAATATATTCACCATCCAAAGTAAATTCTTGAATTCTATTATTTCCTGAATCAGCAACAAACAGACTATCATTACTAATAAAAAGACCAACTGGAGAATTTAACTGACCATTATCGTTTCCGTACTCACCCCATTGTAACAGAAAATTTCCATCAAGATCAAACTTCTGAATTTTATTTAATTTGTTATCTGATACAAAAACAAAGTTTTCTGAAACCACTATTCCTTGTGATGAATTAAATTCACCCGCACCAGAACCATTTGTTCCCCATGTTTTAATAAAATTTCCTGAATCATCAAAAACCTGAATTCTTGAATTACCAAGATCTGTTACATAAACCCTGCCATCATTATCTTCTGCTAAACGTTGTGGGAAAAGAAAATTACCTGGGTCGGTTTTTCCAGATTCACCCCATTCTAGTTCAAAAGCATGATTTCCAAATGCAGCCGATGATTGAGAAAATGATATTCCTAGAAGTAATACTGAGAAAAGTATAACTGGAGATATTCCTATTTGCATTAGAATTTACTCTAAAAATTTGAAATAGATCAAGAAAGTTAGGAATTTTTATTATTTTTGTCAAAATCAGTCCAAATTATGTGAATTACACCATTTAGGCATGAAATTAAAATGGTTTATTCACATCTCTCGTGAAAACATAGCTTGCAAGACCAATCATTATGATGCTAAAACCGACCAAAATTGTGACACTTAGTAATGCAGACCATCCTTCTACATACCCAGACATCATTTCCCGTACTAATATTACAGTATAACTTACAGGATTAAATGCTGCAATTGATGAAAGCCAATCTGGCATTAAAGCTAATGGGAAAAGTGCTGGACTAAGTAAAAACAATGGCATACCAAGAAAATTAATTATTCCCCAGAAAGTTTCTTGAGATTTTGCCGCAGCTGCGACCATAACTGAAATTCCAGAAAATCCAATTGAAAATAAAATTACAATTGCCATTATTGGTCCTATCATCCATAAATGCGGCATACTGACTCCTATAGCAAGTGCAATTCCCAAAATCAAACTTGCTTGGAATGCAGCAATCAAAGAAATTGCAAGCATTTTACCAAGTGCGATTGACGATCTTGATATTGGTGATGTTAATGCCTTATTCATAAATCCATATCGTCTATCCCAAAGTGTGTTTACTCCACCAAATATGCTTGTAAAAATTGCAGTTAGAATGATAACTCCTGGTGCCATAAATTCAATGTATTCTCCATCAAAACCAACTGATTGAATAAGTGGCTGTGTACCTGCAAAAATATTTCCCATTACGATTATCCATATTGCAGGTTGAATCAATCTAATAATGACACCACTCTTTGATTTTCTGTAACGTTTCATTTCACGCCAGAAAATTGCATATGTGTCTGATATAATCAAAGTCCTCTTCTCCTGTTTAGATTGAATTCTTTTCGTTTGTTTAATTTTTGAGTTGTATCATCTCGTAAGTTATGTCCTGTATATGATATGAAAACATCATCTAAAGTTGGTTTATTTAATGATAAAGAATCAATTTCAATATTCATTTCAGATGTAGTTTGAAAAATTTTAGGTATTACTTCTGAGCACTGAGATGACTTTATTATAATTTCGCCCTGCTTTCTAGTTACTTGATTTACAAATTCTATTTGCTTAATTCTATTAATTAATTCATCTTGCTTTCCAATTCCATTAATTAATGAAAATGAAATCATATCACTTCCCATTGCATTTTTCATAATTTCAGGCGTGTCAATAACCTGAATTTTTCCATAATCAATTATCCCTACACGATCACAAAGCTTGTCAGCCTCTTCCATATAGTGAGTAGAAACAAAAAGTGTCATATCAAATTCTTTGTGTATTTTTCTAATGTATTCCCAGATCTTTCTTCTTGTTTGTATGTCAAGGCCCACTGTAGGCTCATCTAGAAAAAGCACCTTTGGTCTATGTAAAAGTCCACATGCAATGTCAAGTCTTTTTCTCATACCACCAGAATAAGTAATCGCGGCTTCATTCTGTTTTTCCTCAAGCTCAACTAAAGATATCACTTCATCAATTCTAGATTGTACTTTATCCTTTGGCATCTGACTGATTCTAGATTGAAAAATCAAGTTTTCCCGACCAGTAAGATACTCATCAACACCAATCTCTTGTTGAACAAAGCCTATATTTTCTCGAACTTTTTTTGCTTGTGTAACGACATCAAATCCTTGAACCGACGCATTTCCAGAAGTAGGTTTTAACAATGTTGTAAGGATCATCATTGTTGTGCTTTTACCTGCTCCATTTGGGCCTAAAAATCCAAAGATTTCACCTTCTTCAATTTGAAATGAAATATTGTCTAATGCCTTGAATTTTTGAAATCGTTTTGAAAGCAAGTCTACTTTAATTGCATGCATAATTAATGATAGAATTTAGATTATAACACCATTGCGAATTATATTATAAATATTGTAAGAATCTAAGAAATTTCATGCAGGGAAATACAATTATGTATTTTATTGGAGTTGGTGGTTCCATACTTATTGCTATGTTTGGTGCAATTATGGCATTCGGGTGAAACTTTGTCTGTTACAAATAATCTTACATTCAAAGCAATTTTAACAACCAAAGGAAGAAAAACCGGAAAAGAGCACTCTGTATGGGCTAAGGCAGTAACTTATAACAACATGATTTATTTTTCTAGAAGAAATCCTAATAGTGACTGGCTAAAAAATGCAATTGTAAATCCTAGAGTTAAAGTTAAGTTTGATGGAAAAGAATTTTCTGGAAATGCTAGATTAGTTAAAAATGAAGAGCTTGCTAGAAAAATTTCCTCAATAAAATATACCAAAAAGAATAGACAAGAAGAACCAAGAATTGTTTTAGAGGTTGAAATATCTAGTGTGTAATTTCATACAAGATGAATTACTGTAGACAAGCCTCTACGATCTAATTCTACACCATCTTTCATTTCACTCACAATTACAGTAAATGAGATTACATCACGTTGATTACACTCTTCTGCATTTAGTTTTAGATGAATATCCATTAGATCATACTCTGTATCAGAAATACTTGTCTCATCAAAAAATGCTTTTCCTGTAGTTTCAATCCTGAATATTTGATCTTTTTGATGAATACCTAATTTTGTTTTTCTACCTTCACGACCAGCAGCCTTTACATGAACGTCAATTATTCCAGGTTTAGCCATAGTATATTCAGATTTTTGATTGACAAAAACACCTATTTGAAATGGTTTTCCTGCAGTTGCCTCTGCCATTTTCTGTATTCCATCATTCATTACAACATCAACTGCTTTGATAGATTGAGGAACTTTTGCAAGCCAATTATTAGTTTTTTCAATAATAGATGCAATTTCTTTTCTTCTTTTTTTATCTTCATTTAGAGGAATTTCATTTCTATTAGAGTACAAATCAACCCATTCAAGATAACTTCCAGAAATATCTTCTATAAAATCAATACATGTTCGTTTGTAATCTGTAACATTATCTGTTCTTTCAGAAGCATCATCAGTTCTCATACCGTCATAATCCATTGGCATAGCCATGATTTTCTAAAGATTCTTGTTCTAAAAAACTAATCTAAATATGGCATATTTTTCAAGTAGGTATATGATATTCACTACTATTACTGAAGATTTACAAAAAGAATTAAAAAAAAATCTTGCTCAGATTAGATTTCTATTAAAAAAAAATCCAGCAATTGCATACAAAACAATTGGTGAAATCGGTAAAGATGTTGGAAAGAAATACAATATTGAGCTACTCGTAAATTTTCCACACAGGGGAAAAATAGAAAATTTTGATATGTATGGAAAACAGGACTTAAGTTTTATTGTGAATATGGAAAAGACAAACTTTCCCATCAAGCGTAGTATAATCAAAGAAAAAGCAAAAGAGATTTTTGGTAATGTGGAAACAGAGGATGCTTACATGTATGAAGGTAAAGAGGGTGTAAAGGTATTTCTTGGTCCAGAAAATGAGGCTGGAAGAAAAGAGGATAGAATTGACATTTTGCCGCATTCACTTCATGTTTGGTATGAATTCACAGAACCAGTAGCTGAATTTTGTAATTGGCTTTTAGAAAATGTCTATTTGATGAAAGAAAAACAAAGTTAGACTTGTTCTAACTGATCTAGAATGTCTTTCACTTCATGGTTTTCAGAATCTACACTAAGTATTTTTTTACAGCAATCTATTACCGTGTCATCATCTTTTAGAAATTGATAAACCCTCAGTTTTAGAGAAAGTGCTTCTATATCATATTCATCAATATTTAGAACTTTTTCAATATAATGAAGTGTTTTATTTTCATCTCGTAGAATATAATACATACTACCCATAATGAAAAGAAAATCTGGATCTTTTGCAAACTTTTCTTCTAAAGTATTTGCAAAATGAATAGCTTCTTCATATTCACCATTCTCTATAAATTTTCTTAGTTTTCGTTTGGGATGATTAAACAAGCCGGTCATTTCTTAAATTAATTTACTATCATACTAGATTTTAACAATTAGTTTTAGGATAATTTCATTATTCCATTAGATATTAACCACTGTATTCCGGTAACAAATGCTTTATCATCGATTTGACCATCGGCCCACCACCCTGCATTATTTTTAATCCATCCAGGTATTGAATTTCCTCCGCTACTACTACCCTGAGTCGTTTCTGGAATTTCCATTATTCCTGAATTGATCAGATATTGAATACTTGTAACAAATGCTTCATCATCGATTTGACCATCAGCCCACCACCCTGCATTATTTTTTACCCAATCAGGAATTTGTATTTTGGAATCACCAAATGTTTGAGTTACTTTTGGTTTTTCACCAGCAATATTCACATCAAACATTATGTAACCTGTATCCTCACCACTAGGAGCAATCATTTCAGGACCAAAACCGTATACCATTATTACAAATTTTGCTATACCTGGATCTTCTTCAACAACAGTAGTTCGATAAACTTGCCCTGATGTTGTGAAAAGCTTTTGTCTACCCTCATCTTGTGCTATGGAACGGATTAAATCACCATTATCATCAACAATCCAAATATCATAATGAACTTCATTAACAAATTCAGTTGGGTTTACAGTTCTCATGAAATTTATGAACCATTCTATATCACAGCCAGGAAGAGGACTTGGAGGCCCGTATTTGAGATCAAGAATGACTGAATAAGAATTGGTTGTTTCGTTAACTGATACTTTATCATAATCAGTTGGACATCCAATTGCAGCTTGTTTTGATTCAGTTGATTGAATTTCTGCGAATGGATCTGAGGTAACATAATAATCATACTCTAATAATTCAAATTCATATTCAACTGGTGGAACACCTGAACTTACATGGACATGTGTCTTAGCTTTAACAGGAAATGGAAATTCATCTACAACCCAAACCTGACTTTTTACACCACCTGTCTTCCATTGTATTAAAACTGTTTCAAAAGTATCAGCTGGTGTGGTAATAGTTTCAATTGCAGTTGGAAGTATTTGTTCCCCACCAATGTTAGCAATCTTTCCCCATGATGCTGCAGAAAATTCTTTTGGTCCTTTACCTGTTAAGACATCTCCTTCTGTGTTAACTATTACTTTTGTTGCATAAGCCGATAACCAAGCAATTGATGATTTGTAAGCACCACGATATGGTGAAATATTATCAGAACCCCCAGTTGGTTCTGGAGCAACATCACCTACATGCATTTCACCTTTAATGATTTTATTTCCATCTTGCACCATTACTTGAATAATATATTTTTCTTCAGTTCCAAATGTTCTCTTATCACTAACCCACATCGACATGACAAAAGTAGTACAATCTTTGTAGTCAGTATGACACATTTTATATTTAAAATAGTCACCAATCTCAAGACTTTCACCCACATACCAATCTCCATCAAGATTAACACCACCTGCTGAATATTGTGCATGTGCTTGTTGATACGCAAAAGGAATTATTAGTAATAATGTAAAAATTGGAATTATTTTTCTTAGATCCACAAAATCAAACCTAAATTTAGTAAGATAAATGTTTCATAGAATTAACTAGACAAATAAAGAAAAAAAGGAAAAAGATAAAGTTTCTATGATAGTTGGCTTACTGCTTCTTTACAGACGTCAGTAGTACAAGAACAGTCATGGCTACATATACAATGACCCTGCATTGCACAATCACATGAATAATCTGGATCGCCTGAATCTGCTTCACAGCCGCATGCTTGATCTGTCATAGGAAGAATAGATCAGACTTGGTTTTAAGAGTTTTCGATATTTTCTAACAGCGTTATGCTACATTCATTAGTCTTTGAGTAAATTGTTTGCAATTTCATTCAATGTATTGACATAAGATTCGTGTTTAACACTGTCATTTTCTAGATCAAATCCGGTTTTCAGGACATGAGTAAATTCTGATAACTCTTTTGGTGAATTTGATATTTTAAAGAAATTATTTCTATTAACATTTCCCAAATAGAAATAACAGTCAGATAGAAGTGAGTTCTCAATCAAATAATCAGCTTTATTTTTAATAATCAATGAATGATTATTTTTTTCAACCATGTCAGAAAACCCTTGAGTAGATTTTAGCATTCGAGACAAAAGTGAATGGGTAGATCTTTCAAGACCTATACACTCAGTGATTAAAGATAATGAATCATTCAATTTATTTGGTTTTAGATTTCTAATTGTATCTAGTGTATGAACAGGAAAATTTTGTTTTCCATTTAGGACTAATATTGCATCAATAAGAAAATATGCTGCACATTTAATCCAACAAGAAGCAAGTGGAGTAGATGTTGTCAAACCATCTTTGGCTTTAGTTAAGCATACCTGTGATTCAATAATACATTTTTTTGAATACGTTTGTAACATTGATTCTTTTTTTTGCTTAATTTTTGATAAAAATATCTTCAATTCCCATGTTGGATCTGATATTATCTCTAGATTATGGTATTGACTAAGAATTTCTATTCTTGATTCGTTAAGATCTGCATGATGTAATCTTACAAACTCATCATCAATCTGAATTATTGAATCAGCGATATCCTTTTTATCAAAAACAATAAGATTAAAATCACAACAATTATGACTTATTTTTTCTGCCCTACACCCCCCTAATGCAACAGGGTATTCTGTTGAAGGAAGTTTTTCTAACAAAATTTTGTAATTCATAATTATTTGGAGAATGATATTTCTATAAATTAACTAACTTAGTAATTTTTACCAAACAATTAACCCAAAACACTTGCTTTAAATTGTGATTACACTGATTTGTGTCAGCTCCTATAGTGTAGTCCGGCCAAGCATACTGCCCTCTCAAGGCAGTGACTCGGGTTCAAATCCCGATGGGAGCATACTTCATTTATGGGATAATCTATTAGATTTTATGCAACTCAGAAATTTGAAATTAAAAGAACAATATAGATCAGATAGAGATAATATTATTTCAGATTTTTTTATTCCATGTTTAAGTAATTGTATTCAATATGACCGAGCAATTGAATATCTTACACTACAAGGGTTATCGACACTTTCATTAGGTTTTCATAATTCAACACCAAATGCCAGAATAAGGATGATCACAGGTCATCAATTCAAGATTAGTGATTTAAATACAATGTCAAAAATCTTTCTCAAAAATGGAAATAGTCGAATTAATTTTAATCCTGAATTAATTAGAGATGTTAAACTAGAAGTGATAAGAAAATTGTTTACATCGGGAAATCTGATGCTCAAAATTGGAATTCCTAGTTCTGAAAACATTGATGGAACATTTGCTGAAAAAATGGGAATTTTTCAAGATGCCAATGGAGATTCGGTAGCATTTTCTGGAAGCTCAAATGTTTCATTTGATAGACATACTAAGAATTTTGAAACAATTGATGTGTTTACATCATGGAATGACAAAACAAGGGTTGATATTAAAAAGGAGGATTTTGAAAATCTCTGGTCAAATGAAACAACATCTGTTTCAGTGTATGATTTTGAATATGCAGAAAAACATAATCTTCTTAAATATTCATCTGAATGGGCTGTTAATCTGAATTAAAGTTAAAATTTGAAGTCTTTCATTTCTAAATCTGATTTATTTTCCAGAAAATTTATTTTGGAAATTTTATAATAGATTACCTCACCTCTACGTTCTATAACAGCAATAATAGGTTCCTTTCCCATTTGTGTAATTTCATAAATATTTTTTTGAATCTGACCAATTTTTTCTTGTGTACCCTCATTTAATGCAAATACAAGGTATTTTGCAGGCTTAATTCCAAAACTACCACGATCATAAACTCGAAAATCAGAACCAAATCCAAATCCATCTTTAATTACATATCCACGAGTTCTTAGATCTCGAAAAACTAGAAACTTGGTAAGTATATCTTCATCTGTTTTAATACAAATTTGCATTAAATCATCGAAATCAATTACACGTTTACCCTTAGTGAGTCTCAACTTTTTAGAATATAATAAAAATAAGGTCTCGATCATATTTAGAAAATAGGTACCAGTATCAATTTCTCCATACCCTTTTTGCTCTAATTCATTTTGCATTTTTTGGTTTGTTATCAGTGTCTTATTTTTTAGTAGATTTCCGTATACTTTAATGTCTAAATCAGATGACATGGTTACTAGATGGGATTTCCAATATATAATAAAGATAGTTTATGTGTAAATTTGCAAAATGGAGATAGTCTACTAACCGTTAAAATAGGGCAGTTAATGTTTTTTTAATATGCACGGTCAATGCTATCGTAGAAGTAATGGACAGCCATATGCAAGAAAAGAATACATCAAAGGAAAACCACAATCAAAAATTGCCAAATTTAATAGTGGAAATGCCAAGGGTGAATTTGATGTTTGTGTACAATTATTGATTAATGAAAAAGTTCAAATTCGTCATATGGCAATAGAAGCAACCAGATTGGCAGCAAATAAATCACTTGAAAAAACAACTGGGGAAAGTGGATATTCATCAAGACTCAGAATTTTTCCACACATACTACTAAGAGAAAATAAGATGATTGCCGCTGCAGGTGCAGACAGACTTCAGGAGGGAATGAGAAGAGCATTTGGAAAAGCAACTAGTCTAGCAGCAAGAGTAAAACGAGGACAAGTCATAATGGAAATGAATGTAAAACGCCAACACCTAGAAGCTGCTAAGAAAGCATTGAAAGGAGCATGTGTAAAACTTCCAGGCACACCAACAATTAAGGTAATTGATTTAAAAAATTAGTAATCTCAAAAGCCTAATTTTTCCTGAAAATTCTTTTGATTTGATTTAACAAATTCAAGGAATTCTAAAAATTCATCCGTTGTTGGATCTCTACCTAATATTCTTCTATGCTGATAGTAAAATGAATTATAAAGACGTCCAATGAGAATGCCATAGCTTAATGATTGAGAATCCAGAGAATCAATTGAAGAGATGATTTTTATAATTTCATCATTTTTTACAAAAATTTCATCTAATTTATCAGATATTATATTACGAATTTTTTCATCCATGCGTATAGTATAACTTTATGATTAAAAACAATATTGGAAAAATCATTACGCTTTAATATCCTATTTTTAATTTAACGATTGAGCAGTCGTCGTATAGTTTGGTTATTATTCTAGCTTGCCAAGTTAGTGACCCGGGTTCGAATCCCGGCGACTGCATTCTAGGTTTTATTGATCTTTAATCCATTTTCTATTATATCTAATGCTTCTATTGCTCGTTCAGGTTTTGGAAGTTGAATCATGAAAATTTTCTCTGGAGATTCTTTTGATGCGATTGAAATCATTGTATTTTCAGCTAGTGCCTCAAAAAATTCCATATTTTCATTTGCATTGATCAAAACATTTTCCTTTATTCCTTCATGTGAGAATGTAAGTGACATTTCAACAAAAACGTGTCCAAGACCATCCTGAAGTATGTTAAGATTTGTATCAACTACTAATGGTTTTCCTGCAACCTTTGTTAATATATCATCAAATTTTCTTCCATTAAACTCAATACAAGGAACGCTTCTTCCTTCAAAATCTTGAATTGATAAATCCTTATGAGATTTTTCTGTAAGATTTTTTAATTCAGGGTCTGACAATTACTTTCTCAATAATTTTGGGATTATTCTATCTCCTGCTTTGACTAAAAATGGAGTTATGATTGCTGTGATAATTGTAATTATACCAATTAATGGGAACAAAAATGCACTAACAACACCTGCATCTACACCAACTTTAATTATTACAATTGAGAACTCTCCACGCGGGGCTGCTAAGGTAAATGCTGATCTCAGTGATTTTCCACGTTCCTGTCTGAAAATAAAATTGCCTAACAGATTTCCACCAAATTTCATTGCTAATGCAACAGCAATCAGAGCAATTGCCACAAAAATATAATTTTCAAGATGTCTTATGTCCATTAATGCACCAACAGACACAAAAAATATGGCTACAAACATGTCTTTAATTGGACTAGAAAGTATCTTTGAGACTTCCGCTGATTTTGATTCTGCAATAAGGACTCCCGCAAGGAATGCACCTATAGCAACGGATAATCCTACAACATTAGCTAGTAATGAGTAACCAAAACAAACGCCCAAAATCGCCAAAAGTAGAATTTCTCTATTTTCAGCACTAGCAACTCTGTCAACCAGTTTTGGTATAGTCCTAATTCCTACTGTAAAAGTACCAACAATTAAGATACCAGCGACAATAACCACTGCAATAATGCCTTCTATTGATACATTACCTACTAATGCAATTGATTCAAGTGATGCTATTAGAATAACTGCTATTACATCTTCTACAATGAGAATTCCTAAAACAAGAATTGAAGATTCCTTTTTTATCTTCCCTGTTTCCTCTAAAACCTTGACAATTATTGCAGTACTACTTATTGATAATGCAGCTGCCAAGAACAATGAATCCATGAAGGCCAACCCCATACTGGTACAAACATAAAATACTAATCCTAATGTCATGAATAGGCCCAATGTTCCTACTCCAATTGCTACCTTACCAATAGACCGTATTTTTGCGAACGGAAATTCAATACCAATTACAAAAAGTAGTAATATGACACCAATTTCTGCAAATACATTTAATGCCGCAATATCAGATAAAATTCCAATTCCTTCTGTGCCTGAATTATTTCCACTTTCTGACAGAAATGGTGCCCATAAAGGCGAAAGTGGCCCAATTAACATTCCTGCAAATAGATATCCTATGATTAACGGTTGACGAATTTTAAAGAATGCTAATGTGACAATTCCTGCAAGAATCATAATTATTGCCAAATCAGTTACAAATGTATCATGAGGCATTTGTAGGGGATTGATTTTATCTACAAGATTCCATATACCACCACTAAGAGATGATTGAAGATTACCTTCTGATTCAATTTGAAGAAAAAGATTCTGCACTTCTTCATTAGATCTAATTTCCTTAAAACGATTTAGAAGATAATGGATTTATTGCCATATTTCCTATGACTAGTAAACTGGGATGATGATCAGAGTGACTGATTTATGAGGAAATAAGCTCTGGGGTATCTGACCAGACTTGGTAATTTTGTCAGAACCTATCTTATTAATAGTACCGTACCATACGGTAATATATGTTAGAATGTGAATACTGCAATCAACATTTTATTGAGAGTAGAAATGGATTAGCTGAAAAAACATTTCATGAGATACTACACGATCCAGAGATTATCAATAATTGATCTCTACCGTTTTTCTTTTTTACTGAACTTTTTAAACCACACTTGTGATTTGAGACCATATGGTAGAAAAGAAAAAAACAAAAAAAATGCCTACAAAATCAAAAAGAGACCCAACTCCTGCACAATTATTCAATAAAGTTACATCAGTTTCAGAATCAACAAAAGCATTATCTAAAGAGATTAAAGGAATGGGCAAAATATTCAAAGAGAATCAAAGAATTCTTGTTGCTATGAGTGATATGATGGAATCACTAAATACTACAATGGCACAAATGCAAAAACAGTCTAAACAAATTGGTATAATTGAAGAAGACACACAAAGACTATTTTCAGGATTGAATCAAGTTAAGGTTCATGAGAAATTTATTACAAAACTGAACAAGCAAACTGATGATTTGGACAGAAAAATATCAAAGATTGATGACAAGTCAAAAACACAGGATGTTATGAGTACAGTAAATGAGAGTATTAATTCAATAAGAAACAATTCTAAAATGATTATGACTATAGCAAATAGAGTGGATGATGTAAAAGAGAAAATTGATGAAGTATCAAAGAAGGGAGGTACATCTGAAATTAAATCACAGATAGATGAATTACGTGAAAATATAAAATCAATAACAAATCGAACTGGTGATATTGGAAATGACATGTCAAATCTAAAAAATGAGATAGGAGGAATAATCTCGAATCCAAAAATTTCAACAATCATAGGTGACGGAATGAAGACATTCAAATCAGAAATTGAAGAAAAGATATCCAATATTTCCAATATGATTAATCGCTCAGATGAAATGGCATCAGAATTTCATAAAAAAACGGATAAAGTTATACATGAAATGCAAGGAATCAAAGGAGTCACAAACAAGTCATCAGATGATAATTCCAAAGAAGTAATGGCTATTTTGAAACTAAACGAATACCAATCAAGTATAAGAATGCAGGCAGAATCAAAATATGGTGATATCAAAGATATAGAAAAAATGACAATTCAAACAACAGAAATCATTAATCTATTTGATCGATTATCAATTGAAACTGAAGATAAAATTCCATTACCATCTGAGGTAAGAAGGTGGGCAGTTAGTAAAATTTTTGACTGTGCTGATAAATGGGAATTAAGATTTTCTGAAATTTTTAATGTTCTAAAAGATAATTTAGGTAATGAGCTATTGAAGGAGACAATACGGATAAAGCAAGTCAGGGATATTTTTGGAATTAGAGCAGTTGATGAAATAAGAAATGAGTTGAATATTTCTTAGACGTCTTTTGAAAAATCGTATTCTTTCATTTGTTGCTTCTTTTTGTTTAGTACGGCAAATATAGCAAGTAGTGCTGCAATCCAAATTGAACTAAAAATTATGTTTGAAAAACTAACATACATGTAAGGAATTGCATCAGCTAGATTTTCTTGTAAAACATTTGCCCTTTCACGAATATCTGTAATTCCAGTATGATATGCAGCACTATCAGTAGGTACAGCAGTAATCTTCTCTGCACTAACTATCATAACATTTAGATCAGTTTGTATCCTTGCAAAGTTTGTAGTATCTGTTGGAAATATCCAAACTGGATTCCCATTTACTGGTAGATGTCCCTTGATTGCTTGAAGATCAACTAGAATTGATTGGGGATCAGCTGATGCCATTGTTCTATCCAATAATCCAACTGACATGTCAAGTGGGTAAACATCAGTACTATAACCTACAAATGCCATGTATGCACCAATAACAATTATTGCAAAAATTCCGCCAAGTGCTAATTTGTAAAAGTGATTTGCCATCTTTTCATCCTTTGTTATTGTATGGTCACTAAACTTTGGTCTTTTATATCTTGTATGTGAAAAGCTAAGCCAGGCTATGTAGAAGAAGCCTACTGCTTGTAAGCCAATTATAGGTGCAAAAATTGGATTATTAGAAAATATTGCAATGAAAATTCCTAGTATACCATATACAGCAAAAAATAATTCCAAAAGTGTGGTTTTTGTAAATGGAAGATTATATGCTTTACCTCTCCAATCATCATCATTTTTGATTATTCCATATTTTGGAGTTCTTAGAAACTCGTTTTTCTTACCTATTGCACCATCAAAAACTGCTACAGTGTTATTCACAGACATTCCAATTGAATAAACAAGAAGATATGGCAATGCCTTTGCATGAGACTTCCAGTTATTTTTGTACATTTTATTAATAACAAGGAGATATGCACCTGGACCCATGGCAAGATATGTTGCTAGTGTTAATGCTGGTAAAAAGCTAACAATGTAGAGATTTATTTCGGATGCAAGTAATATGGGTAATGTAATAAATTGTATAAGCATTAATGGAAAAACAATATGTCTTGTAAGCTGGATGAATGCTTGCAATTTTGCATCAAATGCAATCTTTCTTTTTAGAAGAATGTCACCTAGAAGTTTTATTGCACATTGTATTGATCCTTTAGCCCAACGAAATTGTTGCCTTTTTGCACCGTTCATTTGTACAGGTAATTCTGCATCAACCACTATATCTGGTAAGAATAAGCACCTCCAACCTTTCATCTGTGCTCTATAACTTAGATCCAAATCTTCAACAAGAGTAGCAGTGTGCCAACCACCAGCATCATCAATACATTCTTTTCTCCAAATTCCAGCAGTTCCATTAAAATTCATAAATAAGTGGGAATTACTTTTTGCTTTTTGTTCAACTAGAAAATGAAAATCTAGATTCAAAGCTTGTGCTTGTGTAAGTGCAGAATAATTCTGGTTTACATGCCCCCACCTACATTGAACTAAACCAATCTTTGAGTTTGTAAAATGTGGGATCGCTTTTTTCAAGTACCATTTTGGTGGGATAAAATCAGCATCAAATATTGCAACAAAATCACTTGTTGTAGATTTCATTGCATGTTTTAGTGCTCCAGCCTTGTATCCCGCTCTAGTTCCTCTTCTTACATGTGAAATATCAAATCCTTGACTTTGATATTTAAGAACAGTCTGATGCATCATATTTACTGTATCATCATCAGAATCATCTAAAACCATAATTCGTAATTTTTCTTTAGGATAATCCTGTGCACAAACTGCATCAACTAGCCTAGTTGCAACATATTTTTCATTGTAAATAGGAAGTTGTATTGTTATGGTTGGCTCACCTATTTCAGATACAGAATTCTCATCTTTTCTTCTACTAGACAAGAAAGCTAAGTAATAGAAATTGCAAGTATATCCAATTATCACAATTGCACAAAATAGGAAAATTTGAAATACAAACTGTGTGAATGGATTACCTTCCATAGTCTAACACTTGTGAACTTTTCTGGCTATTTATATTTGAAATTGATGTTATTTCTGCTCAAATATTTTAATTGCCTCTGGAGGACAAACTCCTTCACATGCTAAGCAAAATATGCAATCTGGTTCTCCCTGCATTAGGGGTTTCTTTGCAGAACCTGCATTTCCAGGAAATTCTGCCCATTCATAAACACCAACTGGACATGCATCAATACATGCACCATCACCTACACAAATATCATAGTCAACTGAAACAAATTCTCCCCATACACCCATTACTTTATTATCAGTTCCAACACGTCCCCAAGTTTTAATTTCATATTGAGATGGGGCTGTAAAAGGTGAGGATGATTGCATCTTCGATTTATAATCAACATCAATTGGTCCAGCAACAGGCTCATCTCCAGTACGTTTTATCTCATTCTTGATTGCACCTGCAGTTGGCACTTCTAATTTTTCCTCAACTGGTTTTGGTTTTGCATCAGGTACAATTTGTGCAAGTGGAGTTAGCTCTTCTAGTTTAATCCATGCTTGATCTTCAGAAATTTTTTCCGTTTTGATAAGTGATTCAATCATTTTGTCAGATAATATTGTGTTTCTTAGTATAGTATCTATAATCATCTTTGCAAAATGATCTGCTTTTTTTCTATAATCTGTGATCCACTGTGGATCACCAAATTTATCCAATGGAAAAATTTGATATATAATATCAACAACTTCACCTGAAACAATTTCAACTGTAATACTGAGATCTACTTTTTCATAATCCTTTGAAAATTTATCAGGCATATTTTCTTCAGTCCATGTGTATGTCGCAAAAATTCTATCAGCGTACATATCCATCTCAAAAGTTTTTTTAAGACCATCATGAATTGACTTCATTTCTGCAGGATCATCTAGTTTAATTGGTAATCTATAGAGGCCTAACTTGTAACCATGCAAAGGGTATACTCCTCGTTTAGCAGTAGGAGATTCCATTGTATAGACACGTTCCTTGAGTAAGAGAGACATTTAACATAATATAGTAGAATTTAGTTAAAAACCTTTCAAAAATGACTTCAACTACGACTATAGCTCTATAATTTTTATGTAATAAACTTTGAAGAGATCTCCGTGAAACTCAAGAATGTGGCTATAGTAAGTAAGTTTGGATCAAGAATATCAGAGGATGCTGCAAAGGTTATTTCAAAAAAACTACTTGCGAAAAAATCAATAGTTACTACTATTTCACCAGTAAAAGTTGCTGGGGCAAAACAAGTTGAATCATTAGAAGAATTACACAAAATCAAATTAGATCTAGTAATTACACTAGGTGGAGACGGAACAACATTAAGAGCTTTTAGAAACTTACAAAATGAAACACCAATTTTAACAATAAATGTTGGAGGCAATAGAGGAATTTTGTCTGAAATAACACTAGATGAATT
Organism: Candidatus Nitrosopelagicus sp.; assembly: GCA_028345295.1. GTDB lineage: Archaea > Thermoproteota > Nitrososphaeria > Nitrososphaerales > Nitrosopumilaceae > Nitrosopelagicus. The sequence goes on from JAOMDA010000011.1 coordinate 18,258, forward strand.
TGATAAGGCATTGGAAAGTATAAACAAAAATAAGATTTGGTTGGATAAAAGAACCAGAGTAACTGCATCATGTGATGGTGAAGAATTTGCACCTGCATTAAATGAAATTTATGTAAATAGAAAGAATCTAACAAAAACTGCAGAATTTGAAATAAAATTTCAGAATGATACTGTGAAACAGAAGATGGACGGTGTAATTATTTCAACACCAAGTGGTTCTACTGGACATTCATTTTCTATTGGAGGTCCATTATTGCATGAAAGTCTAGATGTTTTGATAATTACACCGGTTGCACCTGTTCATAGATTACCATCAATTGTTGTACCAGATCAAAAAGTTGAAATTAATTGTTCACATGATTGCAATATTGTAATGGATGCACAAATGATTAGATCGGCTGGGGTAGGACAAACAATTACAATCAAGAAATTTAAAAAACCAGCAGTTTTTGTTAGATTGAGAAAAAAAGGGTTAAGACAGATGAATAAACTTGGTTTCTAGAGTTTTAGATGCAACTGCATTCTATGCTGGAATTCCATTTACCTCACAGTCAACACATTATGTAACTACATCAGTTTATGATGAAATCAAGCATATTAAAAAAAATCATGGTGCACTGCAAATTCTCATTAATACAAATCGATTACTTGTAAAACAACCACAAGCAGAATTTGAGAAGCGTGTTAAAATATGTGCAAAAAAGACAGGTGATATTCACAGTTTATCTGAAGAAGACATATCATGCATTGCACTATCACTAGAATTAAACTCGGAATTGATTTCTGATGATTTTGCTGTAACAAATGTTTCTAATAAACTTGGAATTAATACTATTCCATTAATGACAAATGGAATCAAGGTTATTGGTAAATGGATATTTTATTGCCCTGCATGCAAAAAAGATTTTTCAGATGAAAAAAATTGTTTGTTATGTGGTAATAAATTAAAGAAGAAACTTGTTAAAACGAAATAATAGATTTTAATTATTCCATTTAATCATGTAAGGTTTTTTGATTAGATATTTTTTTATGTTTACTTTTATGTTCAAGCATTTTCTTGATTTTTTTTGCACGAGTTTCTCCCAAACCAGGAATTTTTGCTAATTCTTTTGATGTTGCACTTAATGCCAGAATAGGGGAACCATATTTCTCAAGTATCCTAATAGCAGTTTTTTCTCCTATACCAGGAAGACTGCATAGAACAGACAACTGTTGTTTTTGAATATCATTGGATTTTTTAATTTTTTTAAGAAATGGACCTTTAATTGGTTCTTTTTTAGAACACATTGATACAAGTAATTTTGCTGTATGACTTGCATTTGGTGTAGGAATAATTGGAATTTTAAAATCAATTGCAACTGTTGATAATGCACCATAAAAAATTAACGGGTTTTCAGTAATTGATTCAATTTCATCTAAATTTCCCTCCATCAAAAGTATTGGATATTGAAAATGTTCTTTTAAACGACTACATTGATCAAATAATCTTCCATCAAAAACTGATGACATCAAATCTTGAACACTTTTTCTTTCAATAACAGTTTCAGGTCCAACAATATAATCACCAATTTGTAATGTTTTGATTTCAGTTTTTATTCCAATTGCAGTAAGTAATTTTGGAATTCCACTCTTTTTTTCTCTTTCATCAATAATTATTCGAAGATCACTTACTTTCATATATAAAATAAAATTAAATTGTTAATATCTTATTTGGAATTTTAGTTATTTTTGTGTATTATTCGAACCTGGCTGTGTTGGATTCTTGAGCATTTCTTGAATTTTTTTTTCTTGCTCCTGAAGACTAGCCTTAATTCTCTCTTCTTGTTTACTTAGAACAATAATTTGTGTTTTTGCTAATTCTTTTTTCTCCTCTAATTCATCAATTAATTCCTTTTTTGTTGATTTAATCAAAATAGAACCAGCATGCTTGAAGACTTGATCATCATCCCCTGCCTTTTTTAATTCTTCTAAAGCTTTATCAGCTTCTGTTGAATCCATCTCAATATGCTGTTTTTGTGTCATAATTGACTGAAGATTTTGTTGCGATTGTTGTAATTTTCCAATTTGCTCTTGCAGCCATGGTGGCATCTGCTGACCTGAGGACATAAAGTTTTTTGTTATTGTGTTTTATTATGTGTTTACAGAGTTAATTGAATTGATTGATGCCTGAATTAATCTTAATGTGGAATTCAAATTTGCACGTAATTGTGGGATTTGTTTTGAATCAATCTCAATCAATATATTTTCATTAAATGATATTTTTGTACTTGTTGGGTTTTCTGGATAAAATTTGTTATCTATTACAATTGAATCAAAAATTGCTTTAGTCTTTTCTTTTGCGCTTAACTCTATCTTAGCATTAAAGTTTAATGTCATAAGCTGTTCCAGCTATTTTAAAACCACATTTCTGACATGACCAAATTCCAACTGCATCCCTAGTAAAGGAGGCACCACATTCTGGGCATTTTCTTTTTGCTTTAAGAATTCTATGAACCTGTGAGTATTGTTTTCTTGGTTTAATTCCATATCTAGCTCCAAGACCTTTCAAAGGTGATTGTTTTTTTGCCATTTCTATTCACTTGCTTTACTAGCATCTTTTATAATTTCTCGTATTTTTGTACCAACTGCTATTGATATTTCAGCACATTTGGTTAATTGTTCATAGGTAAATCCATCTGAACCACCTTTTTGTAATGCTACAACATTACCATCAGAATTTGTTGTAATGGTGATTCTAGCGTCTAAACAAGACCATTCATCCATGTTTGGATCAACCAGAATATAATCACCAATTCTAATCATTGTAACGGAAACTGGAAGTGTGGAAATTGGTGGTTCAATAAATTCATCTTCAATTTTTACAGGTGCATCATCTTTCATCTCATATTTCGGAATTTTACAGGAGTTTATTGCTGCAGTAGTAGCATATGAACAAACATCAAAAAGATTTCCATCGTGGTCTGTTACAGCATTATCACAAAATACTCCAATTACAGATTTATTCTTTTCAAGAACTAATTCCTTCATATCTAACATCTTACTTTCTCTGATTCCTCTATCAGTTACTCTAGCTAGCTCTACAACATCTGGTGTAGGGGGACCAGTTTCAGCTGTAGGATGAGCAATTGGTAAAATTTCAGCAGTACACATTAACATACCTTGATCACCAGTATCTGGAAATGGTCTTTCAGGTTGAACTTTTACACCAGCCACAACTTCAGTGTCACCTAATCTTGCTCTAGCAGAACCTTCTGCTTTAGGAATAACACCAATGTCAATAGATAATTCCCTAGGCTGTTCCAAAGAACGACCATCTAATCTTTTTCCATCTTTTAACAATTCAATAATATGAGTTTTCTTTAATGTGTCAATTGTAGTGTGGCTAGTCATTGTTATTGCCTCCAGTTGTAAAGTATTTGTCTTGTAAGGCTTTTTTCTGAATTTCATAAACCTGTTTACAGCCATCTATTCCAATTTCAAGACATTTTTTATATTCATCAGATGTCAATATGCCATCTAATTGTAATAAAGTAATTTTTTCAAGATTTGGCATGTAGCCTATTGGTAGATCAGCTTGACCAGCTTGATCTTCTTCATTATTCACATCCAAAATTATAGTATCGGCAGCTTTTCCAGCAGCACAACCAGCAACCAAGTCACGCATTGGTATTCCAGCGTCAGCTAATGCAACTGATGCACCTGTAAGCGCTGCACAGCGCGTACCACCATCAGCTTGTAAAACTTCCATGTAAACATCAACTGCGGTTCTAGGAAATTGTTTCAACATTACAGCAGGTTCAAGTGCTTCTTTGATGACTTTACTAATTTCAATCTCTCTTCTTGATGGTGCGGGATTTTTTCTTTCACCAACAGAAAATGGTGTCATATGATACCTACAACGTATAATTCCTGTATTTGTATCTGACATATGTTTTGGATGAACATCACGTGGTCCATAAACACCTACTAAAATTTTGTTATCACCAAATTCGATGTATGCTGAGCCATTTGCATTCTTTAAAACTCCAGCCTTGATTGATACTTTCCTGGTTTCATTTACCTTTCTACCATCAGAACGAATTCCATTTTCGTCTAGTAAAACAATATCTGTATCTCTTCCACCCATTTTAATCACTTTTTGATTCTAACATCTCATTTACTTTATCTGTCAAATTTGCAACATGTGCTTGTTCTTCAATTAATTCTACAGCATTTATTGCCTTTATTAATCCATTTGAATCTTCACATGAAATAACTAATAATCCATTTTGGCCTATTGTCACATTTGCATTTGTTGCATGCTCAATCATTTGTATCATAGAACCACGTTTACCGATTAATCTAGGGACTTTACTTGGAGAAATTTGTATTAACTCTCCTGAATCAATTTTTCCTAATTCACGTCCTGAAATAGTAAGTAATGGATCACGTGTCATATCTGCATTTACAATTCTTGCAACAATAAGATCACCATTAGCAAGTTTTGATGCAAGATCATCTGAATGTGAGGAAAAGTCTCTACCAAAAACATCAGATGCTGGAAGCATTCCATCATAACATGAATTTATGTTAACTTGCCAAGACATAGCGGAATGTGAAGTAATTTTCCCGATTACTAAATCATCATCTTTTGGAATATAACCACCAGTCAATGGTATAACACGTACACCACCATCACGAATATCTGATAAACCAATAATACTTGAAATAATTTTTTCGCCAATCATAAACGTATTTTGTTCTGAGCGATAATTACCAGAAACAATTACTTCACCTGGAATTACATGACGGTTCTTTTCACTATTCATTGTAAGACCTCAACAAATGCTGTACCTTTAGTAATTGCACCCAATCTATCAATCACGTTTGGTCTTGCGGCAGCTGGTATTTCTAGTATTGCTTTTAATGAACCATTTGACTGCCAATCCTCTTTTTTAAGAGTTCCAGTAGATTTTAAGACAGTGTATGATTGAGCAACAAATTGTGCTGGTACAGAAATTTGTAAAGTTAGATTTTCACTTTTAAGAGGAATTATGGAACGTAATTTTTCTACAATATCATTAATCTGATCATCAGCATTTTTGAATGGGTCAATTGAAACTCTTGCGTCAATCATTGCTTGTTCAATTCGTAATGGTGGATGTGGGAGATGTGTTTTAGGATCAACGTACGTTTTTGACACGTATGTAACAATCTGTTTTTTCTTTTCTGCAGTCATTTTTTTTCTTTGTTCTGTAGTTAGATTTAGTTCACCCTTCTTCATTATAATTTTGGCAATTTCCATAGAATCTTGAGTTTTGAAAACTTGTGTGAGTTTTTCATTTGTTGCACGATTGCCTTTACTAGAGTCAGTATAGATCTCATCAGATACGAGAATTTTTGAGATTTCAGATATTTTTCCAAGTTTATAATCAAATGCAGGATCAGGTTTTACCAGTAATTCAAATTTTTCATTAGCATATGTATATCTGACAACAGAAACTTTGTCAACCATAGTGAGTTTACTGGTATCTAATCTATTTATTTCTGATGAAAATCTAGTTAGCTATTTATTTGGACTAAATGAATTTTTAATAAGATTTGTCATTACAAGTTATTAATCAAGATGAACAGAAAATTTCTGTCAAATTACAAGGAATGCCTCTGCAATATGCTAATGCAATAAGAAGAATTTGCTTAAATGGGGTTCCAATTTTTGCCATTGATACTGTTGATATATTAGAAAATTCTTCAATTTTGGCTGATGAAGGAATTGCACATAGATTAGGACTAATCCCATTAAAAACCGAGTTGTCATCAATTGAATCCAATATTGAATCAGATAAAATCATGCTAACGTTAGATTCTGGTGATACAACAGAAACTAGAACAATATTTTCTGGTGAAATAAAATCTCAAGATGATATTATTAAACCAATATCCGAAAAAATTCCGATTGTTACACTTGCACCAAATCAAAGAATAAAATTTGAAGCACATGCAAGATTAGGAAGAGGAACTGAACATGCAAAATGGAATTCATCAAATATTGCAACATTAACTGAAACTGACAAAAATGATGAGCATATTCTAACTGTTGAAACAACAGGTGCATTAGAACCAAAGCATATTGTTCTTGCTAGTATCAATGAATTATCATATAGACTAACCAACTTTAAAGAAACTATGTCAAATCTGAAATAACAGACATACACATTATATTTGGGTTCTTAAGTGATTTCATTTATGGTAAATCAAATGACTATTCAAATGATGAAAGATCTAAAAAATGCTTCAAAAAAGAATGATGCACCTATATGGTTAAAACTTGCTAAATCGGCTTTAAAATCAAATTCAAATCAAAAAACTATCAATCTTAAAAAAATTGATGAAAATTCTGATGATGGAAATGCTGTTGTTATTGCAGGTAAAGTGTTAGCAACAGGTACAATTTCTCATAAAATTATTCTATCATCATTTTCAATATCAAATTCTGCAGCTAAAAAAATTAAAGAGTCAGGTGGCGAGGTTCTGAAATTTTCAGAAATGATTGAAAGATTTCCAACAGGTAATGGTGTTAAAATTATTGGCTAAACAACAAGAACAAATAATTGACAACAGTAAACCTACAGTAGTAGATGGTACAAATTTAATTGCAGGTAGACTATGTTCAAATGTTGCTAAACTTTTACGAAATGGAAATAGAGTCTTTATTATTAACTGTGAAAAAATAATGATGAGTGGAAAAAAATCAAGCATTATAAGTGAATATGAAGATTTTCTAAAAATTCATAGTATTATTCATCCAAAACATGGTCCATACCATCCACGAAGACCAGATACAATTATCAAGCGAATGGTTAGAGGAATGTTACCAAAAGAGAAACCATCAAAAAAAACTGATCTTGCAAGACTGAGAACATACATTGGTGTCCCTAAGGAAGCTAAAGGTCATGAAAAAATTCAATTTGAAAAATCAAAGATAAAGAAATCTCCATCAAATTATACAAGCCTAGCAGAACTTAGTAGATATATTGGTGGTACAGACTTTTGATTCCAAAAACAGAAATTTATTTTGCATCAAGAAAAACTGCTAGTGCACATGTTTACATCACTAAAGGAGTAGGAAAAGTAAGAATCAATAATATTCCAGTTGAGATGATTGAACCTGAAACTGCACGAGAAGTAGTTTTAATGCCATTAGAAATTATGGGTGAAGAACTTAGAGACAAAATAAATATTTCAGTTAGAGTCAATGGTGGTGGTTTTATGGGGCAAGCATATGCAGTAGCTACTGCAATATCTAGAGCATTAATTGGATTAACTAAAAGTAAAAAGGAACCAAAGGATCATCCATTCAATAAATCAAAACGTGAAGATCTTAAAAAAAGAATTGGGGAATTTGACCAATATCTAATAAGCGGCGATGCTAGACGTAAAGAACCAAAGAAATTTGGTGGTCCAGGTGCTAGAAGAAGAAAACAAAAATCATACCGATAGAAAGTTGTTTTGTTTTTAGTTAAAAATTGATGGTGTGTTAGAATTTTTTTCAAATACATCTATGGCATTTTTTGATTGCATAGTAAGTGCAATATCATCTAATCCTTCAAGTAATCTTCGTTTTTTATCAGATTGTATGTCAAAATGTTCTTGAATATTATTTCCAGTTATAGTTTGATTTTCAAGATCAATCTCTAATTCAGTTATATCGGCAAAAATACGTTCAACTATATTTCTACTTATTTCTATTGGAAGTACACCATTTTTGAAACAATTGCTATAAAAAATATCTGCAAATGAGGGTGCAATAATTACTGAAAAGCCATAATCTTTTAGAGCCCAAACTGCATGTTCACGCGAGGATCCACATCCAAAATTTTCATTGGTAACCAGAATTTTTGAATTTGAATAGTTTGATTGGTTTAAAATGAAATCTTTTTTTGGGCTTCCATCACTTTCAAATCTCCAGTTATAAAAAAGATATTTCCCAAAACCAACCTTCTGAATAAGTTTTAGAAATTGCTTTGGAACAATCTGATCGGTGTCAACATTTGCCTTATCAAAAGGTGTAATAACACTAATAATTTTTTTAAATTTTTCCAATTTTTAGTACCACTCTCTAATGTCAACAAAATGTCCTTCGATTGCAGCAGCTGCAGCCATTACAGGACTAACTAGATGTGTACGACCTCCTGTACCCTGTCTTCCCTCAAAATTTCTGTTAGAAGTACTTGCACAACGTTCACCTGGATTTAAAATATCTGGATTCATTCCTAAGCACATACTACATCCAGATTCTCTCCACTCAAAATTTGCATCTTTGAAAATTTTGTCAAGACCCATTTGTTCTGCTTCATGTTTCACCATCTGTGAACCTGGTACTATCATTGCATGCAAATTTGGAGAAACATGTTTTCCCTTAACAACTTGTGCTGCATCAATTAAATCTTCAATTCTAGAATTTGTACACGAGCCTATGAATATTCTATCTAACTGAATTTCTGTTATAGGAGTGCCTGGTTCTAAATCCATGTATGATAATGCTTTTTCTGCATTTTGTGTTTTGATGGAATCACCTTTACCAAATTCTTCTGGTGAGGGAATATTATCTGTCACATCACAAACCATTGCAGGATTTGTTCCCCAACTTACTTGTGGAGCAATCTGATTAACATTAATTGTAAAACTTTTGTCAAACTTTGTATTTGGATCAGTGTGTAAATTCTCTTTCCAATTAGAAACTAATTCATCATAATTACTTGGCGTGAATTCACGATTATCCAAATAATCAAATGTTTTTTCATCAGGAGCAATAAGCCCTGCTCGTGAGCCTGCTTCAATTGACATATTGCAAATTGTCATTCTTTGTTCCATTGAAAGATCAGATATTGCATCTCCACTATACTCCAATACATGTCCTGTTCCACCAGCAGTTCCTATATGACGAATTATACTAAGGATGATATCTTTTGAAGTGATTGTAAACGAATTCTTTCGCTTTCCGGTAGCAATTATTTCAAAAGATTTTGGTTTTTCAAGCCATAATGTCTGTGTTGCTAATACATGTTCTACTTCGCTAGTTCCAATTCCAAATGCAAATGCACCAAATGCACCTTGTGTTGATGTATGACTATCGCCACAAACAATTGTTGCACCAGGTAAAGTAATACCAAGTTGGGGTCCAATTACATGAACAATTCCTTGATTCTTACTATTCTTACCAAAAAGTCGAATTCCAAAATCTTTACAGTTATTTTCTAATGTTTGAATTTGAATTGATGAAGTTTCGTCTAATATTGGTAATGATCTGTCTGTAGTTGGTATATTATGATCAACCGTGGCAATTGTAAGATCAGGTCTTCTTACTTTTCTATTAGTGGTACGTAATCCTGTAAATGCCTGTGGTGATGTAACTTCATGAATTAAGTGCCTATCGATATAGATTAATGATGGCTCATTTTCTTTTTCCTTAACAACATGTGAATTCCAGATTTTTTCAAATAATGTTTCAGACATTGTAAATAATCACTTTTTATATTTGAACAAACCACCTGCAGAAATTATTTTTGAAATTATTTCTGAGAATGGTTTCATTGAATATGTCTCATTTTTTGAAATATTTATTATTTCATTCTTATCTATGTTTATTTTTAGTTCATCATTATTTGAAATACTCTTATAGGTTTTTTCATCAATTTCTATAGGTAAAAGAAATGCACCGTCAACAGAATTTCTATAAAAAATTCTTGCAAATGAAACTGCTAATACCGCTTTAATACCACATGTAGAAAGTGCTATTGGTGCATGCTCTCTTGATGACCCACATCCAAAATTTTTTCCAGCAACCATAAAATCACCTTCTTTTACTTTTGAAGGAAAGTCAGGATCTAATCCTTCCATTGCATGCTTTGCTAATTCATTATAATCATGAATTTTTAGATATGTTCCGGGAATAATTACATCAGTGTCAATATTGTCCATTTCATATTTTATTACATTACCACTCAATTCAAATCCCTCGGATCAGTAATTTTTCCTGTAACAGCAGATGCTGCAGCAACTAATGGTGATGCAAGATATGTTTGTGAATCAACATGGCCCATTCGTCCTGGAAAATTTCTATTTGTTGTACTAATACAAATCTCGTCTTTTGCAAGAACCCCCATATGTGCACCACAACATGCACCACACGTAGGTGGTCCAACCATTGCACCAGCATCAATGAATATTTGTAATAACCCATTTTGAATTGCTTTTTTGTAGATAGATATTGCAGCAGGTAATACTTCAGTTCTAATCTTAACTTTCCTACCCTTTAATATTTTGGCAGCAGCTAAAAGATCTTCATATTTTGCTCCAGTACAAGAACCAATGTAAGCTTTATCTAATTCAATCGAAGAAACTTCTCTAACAGAAGTAATATTTTCTGGTGAAAATGGTTTTGCGACAATTGGTTCAATCTCAGATGCTTCATACTCAAAAATCTTTGAATATTCAGCATCATCATCAGATTTTATTTCATGTAAGTCGGTTGCACCACGTTGTTCTAGGTAATCAATCGTCTTTTTATCTGCCTCAATTATTCCATTCTTAGCACCAGCTTCAGTAGTCATATTAGTTAGTGTTAATCTACTTTCAATTGACATCTGATCTATACCACTTCCACCGAATTGCATAGTATTGTAAGATCCTCCATCAGTTCCTATATCACCAATAATTTTCAGGATAAAGTCTTTAGCCATAACATGTTCAGGGAGTTTACCATTTAGTTTGAAATACAAAGTCTCTGGTACTTTAAACCAAATTTCCCCATTAAGTAATACATAAGCAATATCAGTATGACCTAAACCACAAGCAAATGCACCTAAAGCTCCAGTAGTATTTGTATGTGAATCACCACCAACATATACTTCCCCTGGTGAAACTAGTGCTTCTTCATGTGATAATGTATGACATATTCCATATTGTCCTAAACCATATTTGAAATGCTTCTTTATTCCATATTTTTTTGTAAACTCAGATAATTTTACTATATTTTCAGCAGAAATTTTCTCTGCTGTAGGAACAAAATGATCTTCAGCAACCCATACTTTTGATGCATCATGTAATTTTGATGTGTCAATTCCTTGATTGGCTAATTTATCAAATACCTTGATAACACCTGGTCCAGAAACATCATGTAGCATTATTTTATCAACGTTTACAAATATCACATCATCAGGTGCTACATTGCTTCTACCTGAGGCACGGGCAAGTATTTTTTCAGTTATATTCATGAACGACAATGCCAATTCTTGAGATTAAAAGCTTTTCAGAACAATAATTAGAGAATAATTAGTAATCATAGTATGACATTAACAGTAATTCCACTTAAAGCAAAGCATCAAAAATCAAAATTTGATTTATTTGATGAAATTTCTAATACTTTTTCTAATAACAGGGTTTTGCCACAAAATGGTGATGTAATAGTCATTTCAAGTAAATACGTTGCAAACTCACAAGGTAGAATTTTAGATACAAATTCAGTAATTGTTTCAGATTATGCCAATACTCTTTCTAAAAAATTTAAAATGAAATCAGAATTTGTAGAAATTGTATTAAGAGAATCAGATGAAATATTTGGTGGTATCTCAGGATTCTTAATTACATCATCTGATAATATTCTTGCCCCAAATGCTGGAATTGATAAATCAAATTCTAATGGTACAAAATTAATTTTATATCCTGAGAATCCATATCAAGTTGCTGAAAATATAAAAAGAAAAATCTTCTTTAACTATTCAGTTAATGTTGGTGTAGTTATTGTTGATAGTAGACTAATGCCAGCTCGAGTTGGGACAATTGGTATTGCAATTGCCTGCTCAGGATTAGAACCTGTAAAAGATTTACGTGGACAAAAAGATCTTGATGGTAATCCACTAAAAGTTACATTTCAAGCAACTGCTGATAACTTAGCATCAATTGCAAATCATAAAATGGGTGAAGGTTCAGAATCACAGCCAATTTCTATAGTAAGAGATTCACAATGTGAATTAACAAGTAGAAAAATTTCACATACTGAAATGACAATTTCCCATGAGCAGTGTGTATATGTTAGAGGCTTCTCAAACAAACTAAATTAATTGTTTTAAATAGAAGGTTTTTAAAAATTGAATTAATGCAATACATAACAAAATATCCTAAGACTGTAACATTAATGGATGGAATGAAGGAAAAGATTTTTGTTCATAAAAAAACTGGTGTTGAAGAACTTCATGTTGTTGTAAAAGAAAGTGTAGAAAAAATTCAAAAAATATTTGCACAAGAAGGTGCTACTAAAGTCAAATTTGAACATAAGCAACCATCTCAAATTGGTAATGGTCTGTCAATTAAATTAAAAAAACCATGGGAAATGCATGTAAGATTATTTGATATTGAGAAAGATATGGTATCAATACAGGCAGAAGTAGAAATTTCGCGAGATTACCTACAGCATCTATTTAGCCAGAGAACAGCTGTAATTTATGAAATAGAATCCATTTTAAAAAAACATAAAATAGAATATAGGGTATGGAATGGTAGAATAAGCAAGTATATTCATACTATTTTTGAAAATTATAAGATAAAAATTTCTACGCCTGACATTCCAGTGTTTGCTTGGAAGCCAATGTTGTTTATGATAAGTACGGTTGGACTCATGTATCTATGGAAATATCTTGATACAATTTGAAACTTTAATTATAATTTCTAATTCTTGCTAATATTGTCAAACGAATCAGAAAAACTTAGTTTGAAACATTATGGTGTATCTCCATGGGAAATTAATGTAATGACAAGTCTTTTCCAAAAAAAAATTTTTACAACAGATGAAGAAATTGAACGAGATTATGATGATAAATATGTAAGTGTGGTTGAGATTCCAATTCCTTATTCATTTAACCAAGAATTTTTCAAATGGTTTGAGTATAAAGAATGGGAAAAGGTAAAAGGAATTTTTAAAGAAATGAAGAGAAGAAGAGGTGATGGAAAAGCAATTAAAATTGATCTTAGTTTTGCTGGTGACCCATCAATCAGATTTATAATTGATGCAAATGAAGGGCAATGGTTTCGTGTATCGGTAGAAAAGATTGATTTTATTTTGGAATTACTACAATATCATTTAGATCCAAAAAAACTCCCTGATAATGTAACAGAAATAGAATATAATTTTGATATAGATGCTGTTAGATGGCGAATGAATACTGTAATATCAAATGGAAAAAAATTCCAGAATTCTAAAGATGGCTGGAAGATAATTACTTGATATCCTTTTCTAATGGCTCAACCATTTCATGTAGTACACCATATTTTGTTTCAATAAACTTGATTGCTTCTTCTAGTTTTTTGGATTTTCCATATTTGTAACGAATTAACTCACGATGATGCCAAAAGTTCTTACCTTCCTCAACTGTAATTGTGGTAAAATAATCTGCTCCCTTTATTGTATCAGGTAACTTCATAGAATATGGAAAAAGAAATTCTACAACAAACCACTCATCACCATCAGGATAATCAGAACCAGTTTCAATGTCAAAAAAAATATGTAATAAATTGGATTTCATTAATCCATCATCTCTAATTGTTGGATGATTTACATTAGATTTTTTAAAATCTAATTTCATTAATTCTATTTCAAAAAAGCCCTTGATAATTGACTTGCGAAATATTTTGTTTGCCTCTACTATATTCAATTGTATTGTAATATGATAGAAACTATCTAATAATCATTATTCATTTTTAATTAAACATCTAATGAATCTAAAATTTTATCTATATTTGTAATAGATTTTCCATCACGCGAAATTTTTTGTAAAGCTGACGGATTTTCTAAATAATTTGGAATTTTATCAGTTAATCTTCTAGTAAATGGTGTAATTAACTCATTTTTATAAAATATTCCCGTTGGAATTTTTGAATCCCATTCTAACGATTTCACAATTGCCTGTGTTTTTTTCTGATTTAATTCAGTTTCATCACTAAAGTGTACAACTGGATCATAGTCAGTATCCTCTAGTTTGTAAATACGAGGCATTGGTTTTTTGGTGGTCTCATCAATTCTATCTTCTCCGCTAAACCAATCTCGTGTATTGATATCATTATACGTAGGACAAGGTTGTAAAACATCTAAAAACGCTAGACCTTTGTGATTTACTGCCGCAACAATTAGATCTTTTAATTGACGAACGTCATATGAGTAACCTCTAGCAGCAAATGTAAATCCACTAGCAATAGCTAATCCAATTGGATTGACATTATAATTAGTGTTAGGTGTAGGAAGGGATTTAGTTTTTTCACCTAGTTTTAGAGTAGGGGATGCTTGACCTTTGGTTAATCCATAAACAGCATTATCAAATATTATGTATGTCATATCCACGTTACGTCTACCTGCTGCAACAAAATGTCCTGCACCAATTCCAAGACCATCACCATCTCCCCCTACAGCAATAATTTCTAAATTGGGATTTGCAATTTTAGCACCTTGCGCAAAAGTTAGAACTCGTCCGTGCAAAGTGTGTATTCCAAAAACATTAATGAAATGAGATGTCTTTCCAGAGCATCCAATACCTGAAAATATTGCAGATTGATGTCGAGGAATTTTCATTTCTGCTAATGCCATTTGAATAGCATTAACAATTCCAAAGTCTCCACAACCAGGACACCAGTCATTATGTACATCAGTTTTAAAATCTCCTACTTTAAGCACCATATGTTAAAACCTCTCTTTTTTGTGCATTGTTGTTAACAATTTTTTTTAATGTATCATATAATTCAGTACAAGTCATTGGTCTTCCTGTGAATTTTAGAATATAATAATCAGGATCTTTTTCTAAATTTTGCCTAATTAATGAGCCAAGTTGACCATTGTAATTTGCTTCAACATTGATAATAGTTTTAGAATTAGAAAGAGATTTTTTTAATACTTCTTTTGGGAATGGATGTAACAGTTTAATTTCAATAAAACCAATATCTATCCCATCGTTTTTTAACATATCAACTGCATCAAGAATTGGACCTTGGGTTGACCCCCATGAAACAATACAAAAATCACCTTCAGAATGTTGTACTATTTGTTCATATTCAGGAATTTTTTCAAGAATGTAATCTAAACGTGATTGTCTTTTATCCATCTTTTCCACACGGTTTACTGGATCCTCAGATATGTGACCTTGTACGTCACTTTCATCACCAGTATTCCAAAATATTCCATTTTCTAAACCTAATTTTGATCTCGGGGATATTCCATCTTCTGTATATGCAAATCTGTTATAATTATCTGAAGGAATTTCTACTAATAATTTTCCTCTATCAATATTGACTTTGGTTTCATCAAATCTCTCACAAGTAGTAACAGAACTAGCAATAAATTTGTCTAGCATGTGTATAACAGGGACTTGAAAAATATCAGCATAATTAAACACCTGAGTTGTATCATAGAAACTATCTGAAACATTACCAGACGCATAAACAATTCTAGGAAATTCTCCAACACCTGAATTTATTGCACATAGTAAATCATCTTGACCATGACGTGTAGGCAAACCAGTTGATGGTCCACTTCTTTGATAAAATGTAATAACAACTGGAACTTCATTAATTCCTGCCCAACTCAAACATTCAGTCATCAATGCAAATCCAGGTCCAGAAGTACATGTTGCAGAACGTACACCAGTTAAAGAAGATCCAATTGCCATACCTATTGCAGATATTTCATCTTCGGTTTGTACTACAAGAGTGGAACCAGGACGATCTTCATTAATTTCAAGTATTTCATTAGTTTCAAGAAAATTACTTTCATCAGTTGCAGGAGTTATTGGATAGTATGATTGAAATCTACATCCAGCAATAATTTTTCCAATTGAAGTTCCATAGTATCCTTGAACAAGAATTGTATTATCTTGAACATCTTTTGTCTCAAATTTGAGATTATTATGTTCAAATTTTGCAGCAGCATAATTGTAAGCAAAATTTGCAGCAGACACATTAATCTCAGCTATTGATTTTTTCTTTGAAAAAATTGAATTGATGGATTCTGTTAGTTTTTCAAAAGGGATCATTAATAGTCCAAGAGATAGTGAAACTCCAAGAACATTGAACATACGATTCATGTTTTTAATTCGTGGATTTTCCAATTTTTCAGATAATTCAGTTAAAAGACTACGGAAGGAGACTGAATGAACTTTCACACCATTTTCAGATGCTAAATCTAACATTCCTTTAACAGTCACTTCTTTATTTTTGGATTTTAGAAGATTTTCCAGTCTATTTTTAAAATCATTTTCAAATGTAATGACATCTGAAACTCTCATATTTTCTAAAGTTGAGTCATAGATAACAATTCCATTTTCTAAAACATCATCAGCATGACGGAAGATAGTTTCTGCATCAAATGCAATTAGCATATTTGTTCCTTTTACACTAGAACGGATTTTTTCATCAGATATACGAACTGCAAAATAGCTATGTTCACCTTTAATGTTTGAATAATATTCACGTTTTCCAAATATTTGATATCCCATTTTTGAGAAAACTTGAGAGAATATGTTTGCTGCAGTCTCAACACCACTACCTTGTGGTCCGCCAATCATCCATGTAAAATCAGTAGCCATTCTATCCACCAGTTGCCGCATCAAATAATGCACATTCACATTTGTCACGTTCACCACAATATGGGCAAACACAAATACATTCTTCAATTGGTTTTTCACATTCGGAACAATTTAGAAGTTTATCAGATGAAGACAATATTTCTAGTAGTATTAAATATTATAAATGGTTTGACCATATATTCAATGAAAAAACGTTTTAGTGTATTAGTTACAAGACGCCTACATAGATCTGCACTAGAAGAGTTAGAGAAGAAATGCAATGTTCACTTGCATTCAGGAGAAATTCCAATTGCAAAAAAAAATCTAATAAATAAAATTAAAGATATGGAAGGTCTGATTTGTCACCCTTATGATATAGTAGATGAAGAAGTAATCAGTAATGCAGAGAATCTCAAAGTGATCAGTACTTTCAGTGTAGGTTATGATCATATTGATATAAAAATTGCAAAATCTCGGAAGATCAAAATTGGCTATACGCCAGAAGTTTTAACAAATGCAACAGCCGAGTTAACAATCGGATTAATTTTAGACATATTAAGAAGAATTTCAGAAGGAGATAGAATTATTCGCAATAAAAAATGGAATCAGATTTTTGGTGCCTATGATTATACAGGAACAGAAATTTCAGGTAAAATTATCGGAATTATAGGAATGGGAAGAATTGGTAGAGAGGTTGCAAAGAAGGCAAATGGTTTGGGCATGAAAGTGATTTATCATAATAGAAAATCAGTGTCAAAGAGATTAGAAAGAATGTTGAAAGCAAAGTATGTTTCAGAAAATGTCCTATACAAAAATAGTGATATAATCTCACTTCATGTTCCTTACAACAAGAATACACATCATTTAATGAATTCAAAAATTTTTAAAAAGATGAAAAAAACTTCTTTTTTGATAAATACATCTAGAGGAAAAATTGTAAATGAAAAACATCTAGTTACTGCATTGAAAACAAAACAGATTCAAGGTGTAGGAATGGATGTATACGAAGTAGAACCAATTAAGAAAGATAGCCCATTATTAAAATTAGAAAATGTTGTTTTAGCACCACATGTTGGGAGTTCAACTAAAGAAACAAGGCAAAAAATGTCAGATATTACAGCAAAAAATCTAATTTTAGGATTAGAAGGAAAAAGATTACTTTATTCAGTTTAATCTAACTGGATAAGTATATCATCAGGATTACCCTTAACACAATCAGTTCCTACTGCTTTTAGCTTCTGAAATTCTAGTGTTCCATCAGGGATTTTTCCTATTTTTTGAAGTTCACTAATTTTTACAGATACAACATCCTTGTGTTTTTCACATGTAATTCCAACCATGTAAGAATCATCATTATGAACTATTTCTACAACATATTCAGGAGGATTTACACAATCACGATCATTTTGTTTTACAGAACATCTGTCAGGTAGCATAAGAGTACCAGTTTTAGGGAATATTAAATTTGTTCTATTATCAAATTAAAATCCCATAATGAATTTTTTTGAGATTTAGGATTATTCAAGATTCCTTTATTCTGTAATTTTTCAATAACCAAAGCAGAATATGCAGGTGCTCCAGTTGCACCTGGTGAGTTATAATTTACAATATGAAATGAATTTTGGCCTTCACGCTCAATAACATCAGGTATAAAATTTCCTTCAGGAGAAATAACAGGAGTACGTATTCCTGCAGTTCCTTTTTTGGTGAAATAATTAGGTTCAAGTGAAGGGATGAAATTCATTACACGCTGAACCATTGCATCTTTTGAGATTGAGCTTCTAAATTCATGTGTAATTAAAGATAAGAAATCAGGATTTAGGAATAATTTTTTTGCACCACCAGTTAAGATGTCACCTAATTTCGATATTGTAGTTTGTATATCAGTTACAAATCCATCATAAGTTTCAGGCGTGGGAACAGGCACAGCGTTAGGACCAATTTCAGTAGTTCCATTTACACGTTTAATCCAATGAGGATCAAGAAATGGAAACTCAGGGTGTCTTGCAACGGAATAGATGTTTGTTTTTACAATATCAGCATAATTACTATCAGCTATCCAATATTCACCTCTGAAATGAAGATCGGAATATGATTCAAATAAACCAAATTGCTTTGCAATATCAAGTGAATTTCCACCAGAGCAGTTAATAAGATATTTACACTCAATGGATGAATTGTCTGTGAAATTGATTTGAACAGAATCATTTTTCTGTTGAAACGATTTTACAGTTTTTTGAAAAATAAATTCTGTAGAATTTTGTGTTGAAATATTCTTAATTTCGTGAGTTAGCCTTGAATAATCGGTTGATACATCGTTTTTACAAAATAACCCAGAATAACATTCAAGATTTTTTTCTTTTTGTTTTAATTCATTTGAATCAAGTATTAACAAACTATCCTCATTTACACCATTTTCTATTCCCCATTTTTGATATTTTTCCAATGTTTTATGTTGTAATTCATCTACTGCAACTTCTATAGTTCCAATCTCCATCCATGGAGATTTAGTTTGCATTGCAAGTATTTTCCACAAGTTGTGAGAAATATATGCAGATTTTGCAAAAATTTTTTTCTTTTCAGGATCAAGATAGAAAGGAGTGTGAACTATGCCTGTATTTCGACCACTAGTATGTTTTGCAACATCAGATTCTTTGTCAATCACACATACACTTGAATCATAAAGATTTGAAATCCAATATGAGATTGTAGTACCTAAAATTCCACCACCAATAATAGCAATATCAAAATTTTTCAATGAGATTAATCATACTTGCATGAATTTTAAATTAAAGATGGCGCCGGGAGAGAGATTTGAACTCTCGATCCCTTGCGAGAACGCGCTTTATGGTTTGGTAATTTCCAGGCGCGCGCCCTACCAGGCTAGGCGACCCCGGCATTAGCTTTCGCCAAATTACAACTAGAATATCATTATAAAAATGCACTAGAAATGAATTATTTCAAAATATTGATTGCAACAATTTTCTCTATAATTTCTTCCTCAATGGTAATTGCTTTAACTGAAATTTTGTACGCTCCCTCTAGAACCTGGGTTCCATCATTTTTTAGATGATTCCAAACAAATTCAACTTCTTGATGAGACTCAAGTTTTGAAATAATCTGAGATGAGATAGGGGAATAAACAGGTATACTGTCTAATTGCTTAATAACTAAACCATAAGAAGTATCAGGAAATTTTAATACATCAGTTCCAGAATTAACAATCTTTATTGTAATTGGTTCACTTAGTTTGAAATTAGTTTTTTCTGTAACTACTGATAGCGATGTACCATCAACATATACTAATTGTTCCTCAATTACAAATTCATACAAAAAGATACCAAATAATGGACCAGATATTACACCTAATAAAATAGCTAAAATTAATCCCCTTGGAAACATTTCTTTTTTCTCCTTATTCTTTTGGAGGTGAGCTGGTTCTCCAACTTTTAGGATATGTGTTTGGTTTCATAATAATTCTTTTTGTTTGAAATGCATAACCTTTGTTATTTTCTTTAATTTCTGATTCTGATAGCAATGCTTCTGCAAGTGCAATTATCTCTCCTTTTTGGGAGTATATACCAACTAAATCACCTTGTAAAAGATTTGGAGATATTTGTAGTATACCTGGGATAGCAAGCTGTGCACCATGACATAAAGAATCAATTGCTGAATCTCGAATAACTACTGATTTAATTTCACTTAGTGTATGCTCTATCGGTAAAATAATTTTGTTAAGTTTTGTTCCATCTCCAGTTTCTTTCCATGTATAATATGCATCTGCAACTTGATGCATTGTTACTAACTGTTCCTCAGAAAATTGATGAACTCTTGAGCGTCGTAGTTCGATCATTGAGCCACCAAAACCTAAAATTTCTCCTATGTCATAATACAGTTTTCTAATGTATGTGCCAGCTTCGCACAAAACACGTAATAGAACTAATCGTTCTTTCTGCTCAAGTAGTTCTAATTCATAAATAGTTCTTGTTCTTGTTTGACGAACAACAGATGAACGTTGAGGTGGTTTTTGATAAATTTCTCCTCTGAATAAATCAAGAGTTTGAAGTAGTTTCTCTTTTGATGGTAGTGAGTGTAAACGACCTAAACCAATGTATTCTTTTGGTCCTAGTAATAAGACACCTAATGCTTTAGTTCCTTCTCCTAAACCTAGTGGAAGTACACCAGAAACTTGCGGATCTAATGTACCACTATGACCAATTTTAGGAATTTCTAGAATTCTTTTTGCCCAGGCAACAACTTCATGACTTGTAGGTCCTGGCGGTTTATCAACTAGAATTAGACCATAGTCTAAAAGTTGTTCAATTGCTCTTTGATCATATTTTACACCATATTCTGGGTTTGTAATATCTTCATCAATTGTTACTAGATTTTCCAATTGTTTTAAAGTCAAAGTAGTTCTCTCACAGTTGATTTTGCAATATCAAGTACCGCTTCAGCATTAAGATCGTCTGTGTTGATAATCTTATTAAATACTGAAAGGTCCTCACCAAATTCAAAATTATAAAGTGATTTGTAAATTTCCTTATTTTCATCAAATCTTTTTTTTACCACTTTTAATGCATCCAATTCAGTAACATTATCACGTGTTTTCATCCTTTTTGCACTATTTTCAAAACTCCCTGAAAGCCATAACTTGATACCATCATTAACTAACCATGGAAGAGTATAACTTGTAATAACTACATTACCTTGATGAAAATACTCCTGTAATTTCTGATCAACCTTTTTATCAAATTCAGGATTGGCTTTTCGTTTGTCCAAAAAGTTCATTCCGTCTTGTGTATCCCACCAATCATCACCTTTTGATGAAAATCCTTCCTCTTCTGCCATTTCTTTTAGTATATCTCCACCACTAAGATGTTTTAAATTAAATTCTTCGGCTAAACCTTCTGCCACTGTAGTTTTTCCAATAGCAGGAGGACCAGAAATTATTACAGATCTTAACAAGTTATCCTAAATCCATTTGAGTCTTAGTTACTTTCATTATGATTCCACTGAATGCAATGGAAGCTAAGAAATACATGGCCCACAAGTAGATTTCATTTTCCTGACCACAATACTGTCCTTCTGCTACTTTAGCGGCAGTACATGTCAACTCAAACCAGTCTCCAGGAATTACATTTAATGGAATTGGTGCTATACCAACTGTGTATGAAAATAGTTGTGGTAGAACAAAGTAGAAAATTAACAGTAATGGTATAATTGTAATCATCATTGGACGAATATTCATTTGCATCATTTCCATATTCATTTTATTCATGTAAGACGATTTTTTGTTGGCTTTCGCAATTCTTTCTTGGTCTTTTGATCTAAATGCAGCCATTCGTTCCTTTTGCCATCCTCTTACTTCTTTTGTAATTCTTCTCCATTTTACTTGATCAACCATCTTTCGTCTGATTCCAGAGTTAAACAAGTTTAGTAAAATTGCAAATCCTACCATTCCAAAGAATGATGGAATCATTCCCTTTACCATTGGATCAGCACTTCCTAGAGGGCCCTCTCTCATTCCAAACATATCCATCTGGAGAAATAGTATATCGATAAAATTTAGAATGATATTGAATTCCATTTAAACACCTATTGTTTTTATTACCTTATCTGCCGCCTCTTCAACCTTTCCCTCATTATTGAGAATAACCTTAATCGGTGAACCTGTAAGTACAGAACAGCTAGATAGCATTGATTCTTGGATAGCAAGCTCATTTTTAATACCGCCTATTGAGATTTTGTCCCTATTTCTGGTTTCATCCTTCATTCGTCTATTCAGGATTTCAGCAGGATGTGCAGAGATTATTATAAAATGTGTAGGTTGTAGTATCTGTAATACATGATTAGGTAAACCAGGATAAAATCCAGATTTTGAAGCTATGAACGCATGAGTGTCTACAAATACAACATCATCTTTCAAATTTGATATTTCCTCTGCAGCCATTTTTTGTAATTCTTTCTGTTTTTCTACAGGTAATTTCCTTAGTTCATCCCTATCATTTACACCCAATTTTTTAGCCTGTTCGAACATTACAGTTCCATAACTTTTTACACTTGCATGTTTTTTATCACCATTCAATTTATCGACTACTGTAGTAACAAGTGTGGTTTTTCCTACACCAGGAATTCCAACTATTACAACTCGTTTATTTTCTACCAAGCAAAGCACCAAGACGCGGCATTACGACCTCTACTTGTTCTTTCACTAGTTGGTTATAATAGTTAATCAAGATATCAACTGTTAACAGTACTCCAATACCAGTGCCAAATACACCCAAAACATCAGAAACACCAGCGATCAAACCAAGAATCATTGAGCCTAGTAATGTTACAGATGGAATATACCGATTAAGTAACGATTCAATTGGTTTGTTTGATCTTCTAAATCCTGGAACTTGAACATCTGCATCAAGTAGATTTTGGGCAGCTTTCTTTGATGATAATCCGCCTAATTCGACCCAAAGTTTTCCAAATACAACTACTATACCAATCATAAATAAAACATACAAAACTCCACGTGTTGGATCTAAGGCAAGTGCATCTAATCCTCTTGGTGGAGTAATATAGTAAATTAATCCACCAATTGGTGAAGACGGACTTGTCGGGTCAAACTGCCCCAGTATGTTAAGAAATTCATTAGCATTCCGCGGGTTAAACTGCGCCCAAAACATTTGTCCCATGAAAACTGCATTTGCAGTTAGTGCAGATGCCAAAATTACTGGGATGTTTGATACATACATCATCTTAATTGGATATGTTGCAGCAAATCCACGATACTTTGTTGAAACAATTGGAATCTCTACTTTCATTCCTTGTGTATAAACTAAAATCAAGAGTATTCCAGCAGTCAGGGCTAACCCAAATATACTCGGCAGCTGATTTGATCTGAACAGAGATTCAGCAACATCACCATATTGAACCATTTGACCTATGTATGGAAAAATACCTATAGCTCCTCCATCACCTGCTGGAAGCGGGCTAAATACACTCCAAAGAATTTGTTGTGCAACACCACCAGCAATGAATATACTAATTCCACTACCTAATCCCCAACCTTTCTGGATTAATTCGTCTAGGAACATAACAATAACAGATGCACCCATAAGCTGCCCTATCAGAATATACATTACAGTAGGCTCACTAATATTTGGACCATATACAGCAACACCATATACAATAGATTCTGCAACAATCACAATGTAAGTTACAAGTTTTGTTGCAGTTTGAAATACACCTCTTTCAGCTGGGTTCTTAAAATCAAACTTTAGAATATCTGAACCACGTAACAATTGCATTAATAATCCACCAGTTACAATTGGTCCAATACCTAATTCAACTAGAGAACCTTGTTGTGATGCAAAAATTACTCTCGCAAATGCTAAAAAGTCAAATTCTGGAGCAGTTGCACCAAAAAGTGGAGTTTGACCCATTACGAGATAAATTACAAAGCATCCCGTTGTCCAAGTTAGTTTTGTTTGTAATGAAAGTTTTTTCTTTGGTTTTGGTACTTGTGGTACATAAGGTTCAGCCTTAGCTACAATTTTTCGTATATGATCAGTTAATGTTGCCATCAGTCATCGTTATTTTCTACGTCTTCAGTTTTTTTCTCTTCAAGTGGTACTTCAGTATTTTTGTTAATTTTTTGAACAGGTAAGGTTACTTCTCCACCAGCTTTGGCTACTTTTTCCTGAGCAGAATTTGATGCATATTTTACTTTAATTGTATATGCATTTGTTATTTTTCCACCACCTAGAAGCTTATCAATTTCTAGGCTTGTCAGATCTAAAACATTTTTTGAATTCTCAGATTTACCTGCTTTGGAAAATAGATCATCAAGATCACGTACGTTAATCCATTTTTTTGTAATTATTGAAACTGATAAAGGACGATGTGTAGATTCATGACCAAAATGATCTTGATCCTCTTTAATTACAGTACTGGCTAAATGTTTGAGATGTCCAGAACGTCCAAGACCACCTTTATGTCCAAATGATCTATGCTGACCAACTTGACCCCATCCCATATGCCTTCCACCTCTAAGTTTTCTTGTTTTTCTTAATCTTGTTGCCATTTTACATCATCCTTTTTACAATTACAGTAAGTTCTTTGTTATATCCTAAAACACCTTTTTGGCCATACAATTTTTTGGTACTACGCTTAAATCCGTGTCTTGGTGGATCCAAGGCAAACCATGGTTTTAGTGGTTTTAATTTTGATAATGCTGTTTTTCCCTCAGATAGTGATGTTGCTAATTCATCGATTGAAGCAAATCCAATAGAAGTAATATCCTCAGGTGTGATTTTTTTATAGCCAGATTTTCTGGCTTTTTTATCTAATAATTCTTTAACAGTTTCGGTATCAATTTCTTGCCAAGATATGTAATGTTGTATTTTTCGTAGCATTCCTAATGTGTTGTCTTTTTCAGGAATAATAGTTGCCCGATATTTTTTTTCTAATTTTAATAAATTCATAGTTGTCACTGCCCAATAAGGTACATCAGCTTGCCCACTAATTCTTACAACCAAAAATGCTTTTGCCATACCAATCAACCTTGACTAAATGTCTGCCTAAGACATTCCAATAATGCTTTTGATGTTGAATTCATTGTTGCAGTAGAACCTTTAGTATAAGTCCAAGCATCCTTTATACCAGCTAATCGTAATAAGTTTCTAATTTTTCCTCCAGCTACAAGACCTAATCCTCTAGGACCTGGTAATAATTCAATAGTTACACTTCCACCTTTACCTTTCACTTTGTAAGGAACAGAATGTTTTTGATCACATCTACATTCCCAGCTTCCACAGCCAAGTTTTACTGGACTGACATTTAGGAATGCAGCATTATTTGCTTTTTCAATTGCAATTCTCATTTGTTTTGATTTACCTAAACCAATTCCTAACCAACCGTTTTCATTTCCTGCAGCTACAAGTGCTTTAAATCGTGTTGATTGACCATTTGGTGTCATTTTTTGAATTAAACCTACATCAATAACTTCAGTTTTTAGATCAGGTAATAGTTTTTTAATAATTCCTGCCTCTTGAATATGTAAACCTCTTTCATAAATTTCCTCCATTTTAGTTATTTCTCCTGCAGCAACTTTTTTTCCTAGTACAGTTTTTGGAATCCATTCAGGTTCTACATGCTCTCTTCTAGGACGTCGAGGTCTATCACCTTGTCTACCGCCTCTACCAGGTGGTCCGCCTCTACCAGGTGGTCCGCCTCTACCAGGTGGTCCGCCTCTATTTTGTTGTGTAGTTTGACTCATTCTGTTTTTCCTTTTGAATCTATTTTTATTTTAAAGCTTGAAACATCGTTTTTTATTTTTAGGTGTTCACCATTAATTCGTTCTTCTGGCGGAAAAGTTTCACTGCCAGCAGGTACGTCTAAACCAGCATCAATTACACCTTTCAATGCAGC
>JAOMDA010000012.1 GCA_028345295.1 Candidatus Nitrosopelagicus sp.
TTCGCAGATAATATTTAACTATTCATAAACGAAAACTGATTAATCAGAATATTTGAGTTTCAATATGAAAATAATTGATCATACACTAACTGTTTCGGGTAAAATTCCAACCTTCCCTGGTTCTCCAAAACCACATTTCATAGAGTGGGAAACAATAGCAAAAGATGGATATAATTTAGAATTACTATTTCTTAGTTCCCATACTGGTACCCATATTGATGCTCCATTTCATTTTATAAAAAATGGGAAAAAAATTCATGAAATTTTACCGGAAAGATTGGTGAACGAGGCTATTTTAATCAAAATTAGAAAAAAAGCAAATCAGGCAATAGTAAAGGCTGACATACAAAAATTTGAAAAAGAACACGGACAAATTAAATCTGGAACAGCAATAGTTTTTTGGACTGGATGGCAAAAGAATCTAGAAAAGGAATTTTACTTTTCCAAAAATCCCGGATTAAATTCTTCTGCTGCAAACTATTTGGTTTCAAAAAAGATCAATCTTGTTGGAATTGACTCACCAAGTATTGATTTAGGCTCAGATTCAAAATTTTTAGTTCATCATATTCTAGCTAAAAATAATATTCTAATTGTTGAAAATTTAGCAAATCTAGAAAAAATTAATTCTAATAAATTCCATTTAATCACTGCACCACTAAAATTGAAAAATGCTACTGGATCGCCTATTAGAGCTCTTGGGTTTGTTGACTAACCTAAAAGTAAAAAGTTGGCACTAGTCAAAATTTTCTCCACTTGGTTATATTTTCTATATGCATAAGTAAGGTAAGAAAATGCAAAAAATATCACAAAATGAAAAAGGCATCACACGTGCAGCAATGCTGGTATTGATGATTGCTGGAGCAGCCATCATCATGACACTACTGATTGCACCTTGGAATTGGATGCCAACTGTATACAGCGACGAGATTATCGTAATCGCTGTAACTGACTATGGCTGCGTTGGTGAATCTCAGACGGGCCAATCAATAGTAGTAAGCGAGTGTTCAGCCAGGGTAGGTGATATCATATCAGCAAAATACTACGCACCTGCTAGTGAGCAAAATGGTTACTATGACAGAATCTATGAAAAGCTAGCAATGGTAAACCCATAGATCCTTCTCTTTTTTGATAATCATCTCTCGTAATATTCAACTGGATAATCAAACTGCTTGTTGTAATCAACTGCATTCCAGAATTTTTCATCATCAATTTCACGTCCTTCTGACATCCAAACATTAAGGACTTTTTGCATAAACATTTTTGTACTGTCATCTATCTCTGGCCTTTTGCCTGTCTGCTTTTCAATTTTGTCTCTATTTTCTTTAAAGATCTTTAGGAGTTTTTTCAGTTCCTTTCCATTCATAATTGATTGGTTTTTTTTAAGTTTGGCAATTTTTTCCTCTTTAGATTTTCCAAATAAGCCCATGATTGTATTATGAATCTATTCCCTAAGTATAAGTAAGGTCTTAAAAATACAAAGTATAATGCCTTACGAAAGAAGACCACGAGAAATGCATAAAGCAACATGTGGAGATTGTGGTAACGAATGTGAGGTACCTTTTGAGCCAAAAGATGCTAGACCAGTCTATTGTAATGATTGTTTCCAGAACCATAAACCAGAAAGACGATAATTAGTCGTTTTTATACAAATAATCCCAGCTAGATATTATTGAATTTCAATTGTGTTTATCCATCTTGTGATTTTAAAAAAAATGACATTGAAGAAGAAGAGTTCCTAAAGCATCTGAATGATGTGCATCATGATGAGATGCTAGAGGCATCAGAAAGAGAAAGTATTCCAATTAAAATGATTGAGATGATTTCGGTGTCTAATTCTACTGTGTTCATAAATTCTGGCTAGTTTAATAGAAAATTATCTTAATATTCCGAGTCAAGGAAGCTTCACTGGGTTAATAGAATCCAGTGTTTTATGACTGGTATAAACTAGGATATGGAATATTAACGACTTACACTCACATCATCTATGGGAAGTGGAACAAAATATGTGGCTTTGGAAAAATTCTTAATGGATAAGACTGAAAATATTACTTTGACATTTGTAGAAATTAATGAAATAATTGGAGAAAAACTCCCGGTTCCAAGCGATTCAGCAGTATTCAAAGCAGGTTACAAAGTTGAAAAGATTGATTTTAAAACTAAATCCGTAATATTTTCAAAAATTGATTAATTATTAAACTTGAAATAATTCGCAACTAATATTGTATTTTCTGCCCATATTTTTCTTGTAGATTATCGTATAGTTTTTTCCTGTCTGGCTT
Source organism: Candidatus Nitrosopelagicus sp. (assembly GCA_028345295.1). Lineage (GTDB taxonomy): Archaea > Thermoproteota > Nitrososphaeria > Nitrososphaerales > Nitrosopumilaceae > Nitrosopelagicus. Next base: position 2,280 of record JAOMDA010000012.1, read on the forward strand.
GATCTTTTTAGATTCATCATACATTTTTGTAAAAAAACATCCAAGAACACGCGCTCCATTTTCGTCAAAAAATCGTATGCTGTAACTGGTTCTCTCAGGCTTTTCTTCCACAACAAATTCTGCATTTTTAATCATATCATTATTAACATGCATGTGACAGGGTCCATCATTTTCTCCTATGGTAATCCATTGTTCCTTTTGTCTAATTGAAAGCGAATTACTCCTAATTTCGCTTGTGACACCATTACTTTTGACTATCATCAGAACATCATCAACTCTAACAATATCAGAAAGCAGATCTTTTAACATTCTATCATTAGTGATTTAGTTACCAATTAATATTTTAAAATTAGAAAAAAAGGGATTAGAGTACGTTTACAGATTTGCCCTTTGGTTTGGTATCCAAATTGAAGGTTAGTTCAAGGATGCCATTTGTGTAAGTGGCCTTTGGAGAGTCTGATTCGACCTTGTGCTGAATTGGGACGTTTACATGGTATTTCTTTTCTCCATGTTCAGCATCGATGTGAATGATATCCTCATCCACAATGACTTTTACATCGGTCTTTTCAACACCTGGCATCTCGGCAACAATCTTGAGAGTTTGTTCCTTGTCGTCAACCAAGGTGTCTATCAGAGGCTCTCTTTTTTCTGCAATAGATTCTTGGGAGTGGTTGGCACATCCACAAGAATCTGCGGTAGGTAATACGTCTGGCTTGACGTTTCCGTACTCTTGGATAACGGGTTTTCCATCTGGTCCAACGGTCATGGTATAACCGAAATAGATTGGTTCAGATAGTCCGTTTGAATTTTTTAGCATCTCAAAGACATCATCTAGATTCCCAAAGGAACTAGACATCTGCTTGAAGATTCTATCGAAGTCGTCGTTGAACATTGTCATATTTACCTCTATTATGTAATATCTATGACATTATATATACTTTATTTTGTACTTATGATTAAACTTACATATTTCATGTTTAATTACATAATCTTATTATATATGTCATAGGTATTATAATAATATGAGAACTGCTGGAGTTTCTGTACCTGACGTTGTACGTGAAATCATCACAAGGAACCGCTCAATTTACGAGTGTATGAAGATGGATGTCATCAACTATACGGCCCTAGCCGTGAAAATTCAGCCAGATGTTGAAAAGGCAATTGGGAACCCTGCAAACCTGAATACCATTGTAGTTGCAATAAAGCGATATGCTGATTCGTTTGATGACAAAGAAGGGATTTCAGATGAGCCCATTCTAAAAAATGCCAGGCTTTCCCTGACTGATGGAATAATGGGTATTCAGTGGAACATGGTTGATGCAGGTGATGAGATGGCTAAAATGCTAAACGAGTTTCATAAAGAATTTTCAGATTCTGAATTTTTCAGGCTTGGAGATTCCTTTAGAATTCTTACAGAAGACAGTGACAGAGTTAGACGAATGTTCCAATCATTACCAAAAGAGAATGAATACAATGCAGGGCTGGCAAAGATCAAGGTCTCAGTTCCACCTAATCATAGCAGATCAGATGTAATGGCTTTTGTGACTGAAATTCTGCATTTTAATGGAATTGACATGGCAGATGCACTATTCACACAAGATGGACTTGTGATAGTTCTAAAAGAAGAAGATGCTCCTAGAGCATATGAAAAATTACGTGCACAGATTTCTAGATAGATTATACACCTAAAGTCTCTGGTTTTGATAAATCCAAAAAGACCTTATCTCCAACTGAGAGGTTTAGCTCTTTGTATTCATGCATTTCTAGTTTAATGCTGGTATTTCCAGGACCGCCTCCCATGCCACCCATTCCACCTGCCATCATTTTGTTAAGATTCTTCATCATGTCGTCCATGTTGGTAAATCCCATTACATTTGATCCAAGTTGAGATGGTGGTTGATTTCCTTCTTTCATGTCTTTTGCCAAAGATAATGAAACTAGAACATATGGAGCACCATCTGGTGCTGCATCAATTCGCATTACAACAAACTCTTTTCGCATGAATTATTCCAAAGAAATCTATATTTTAATCTGTCATTTGTGTATGCTTTTTCTCTTTTATTGCCTTTAGTCCATCTTCAAAAAAGAATTTTTCATCAAATGCTGGCTTTAGATCATCCAACCAAATTGCATTTTCGTCATATTTTGCAAAGAATGGCTGATTCACCCATTTTGGATCTCTGCCCTGAAGCATGCGTAAAACCATGACTTTTTGACCATTTATCTGACCTACACCGTCCATCTGGACTTTACCAGGAGTTGCTGACATACTAGGACCTCGAACAGTTCTAGCTAACCCACTAACTTGTTCAATAGCAGTTTTGAAAATTTGATGTGCTCTAACTAGAGGAACCCCAAAATAATCTTGTGCCCCAGTATCTCTTACAACAAACATGTAATATGGAATACAGCCGAGTTCAACTTGTTTTTGCCACATCTGAGCCCACATATTTGCGTCATCATTAATATGAGTTAGAAGTGGTGATTGAGTCCTAATTTGTGCCCCAGTCTCTCTCATTTTTTTAATTGCTTGTTTGACTGAACCTGTCTTTAATTCTACAAGATGATTAAAGTGAGCCATTATGGATAGATGGATTCCTTTTGAGATAATTCTTCTAAATGTCTCTAGTGTTTCTTCTGCGTCTTTATCTGTCAAAACTTTGTATGGCCAATATGACAGAGCCTTTGTTCCAATTCTGATTGTCTTTAGATTTGGAAGATCTGCATCAAGTAATTTATCAATATATGCAGCAAAGAGGCTTGCCTTCATTATCATAGGATCTCCGCCTGTGAATAGTATGTCGCTTACTTCTGGATGTTCTCCTACATACTGTGCAAGAGATTCGCCTTCTTGCATTGCAAATTTCATTTCATCCATTCCTACGAATTGTGGCCATCTGAAACAAAAAGTGCAATATGCATGACATGTCTGCCCCTGACTTGGGAAAAATAATACGGTTTCATTATATTTGTGTTGCATTCCGTATAGTTTTGTTCCATCTTTTAGAGTTGGAACATTTAGCTCCATTTGACCTGCGGGGTGAGGATTTAACTGTAGTCTAATTGTATTTGCTGTTTCTTGAATCTCTTTTCTATCTCCTCTTTTCAATACTTCTGCCATTTGATCAAAATGTTCAGATTTGAGCATGCCTTTTTGTGGAAATGTTAATGCAAAAATAGAATCATTTTGAGTATTATTCCAATCAATTAGCTGTTCAACTACGTAGTTATTTGCCTTAAATGGTAAAACATTTCCAACAACCTCCATTTCAAAAATCTGTTCTTCAGAAAATTTTTCGATTTGAGGAAGTTTTCTAAGATTAGCTAATGTGTATGATTTTATGCTAGGAGATTCATTAACTGACCAAATAGATTCTTGATTTTGTGCTGATTGTGCCATTTGGTTATTAACACTCTATGTTTGTTAAACCTTAGGATCTGGGGAGAATTTGCTTTAAAAAGAATGAAAATTCTTTAAAAAAGTTTGACTGTTATTCGTAAACTAGGCGACAAATTAACATAACTTCAGTAGATCGGGCAAATTATCGAGATTAGTGGAATAGATGGAAGAAGAACTTACTGAAATTTCTGTTGGGCAGTTTGATACAGTGTCCCAGCTAATAGCATCATCACTGTCCCTTCAACTAGCAGTAGCAGGTCTGATAATTGGAATAATTGTAATCGGTATAGTTTATACAAAATTTTCAAAATGGATAAAATCCCAAAAAATGAATCACTCAAAACCACATGTTTCAAGATTTGCAAGAAAGATAATTTTACCGTTTTTGGCTATAGCATTAATTACTTCAGTTAACACGTACATCCAAGTTTTTGAGTTATTTGATGAAGAAATCAATCAGATTTCAATAGATGGTGAGATGGCACCTAGTGAAGTTTTTGCAAAGATGTTAAACACTATGAATATTTTGGTTATTGGATATACAATTTCACAACTTGTACCTATTGCATTAACAAAACGTGAAAGCTCAAATTCTGAACGTGCTGACTTTGAGGCTTGGAGAGAGATGAGGGGTTTTGTTGATGATAAAGATGATCTGTTTCATAAATTGTACAAATGGGTACCGCCAAAACAAAAACCTGATGACCTAACAGAAGAAGAATTTCAAAATTATATACAAACAGATGAAGGAATGAGATTCCTAGAAGGATTTAGAACTTCAAAAGGTATTCCAGTTGGAAGTTTTGAAAAAAGAATGTCAAACCCATTTGAGGAATGGAAAAAATCTGAACGAATAAAATATGAAAATTACTATAATGAATGTGTTAGTGGTAATAATACATCTGGAAGAAAACTTTTTCCTGGTTCAGTTCCTGAAGAAATTTTTCCAATTGATATTTGGAGAGAACAAAAAAGAGTTACAGGATTTGATCCAATAGTTCCAGCATCAAAACCACCTGGATTTTATAGAAAACAAAAAGAGGGTGTGCCAAAATCTGCAAAACAAGTTTTACCTGTTTTAATTTTTGTTGGAGTTATAATTGGAATTGTTTCATGGTGGGGAGTAGATTTAATTGTATTAGCCACTGCAACAGGAGGAATTGCATTTGGTGTTGGTCTTGCATTAAAAGAAACTTTGGAGAACTATTTCTCGTATATACTAATTCGCAAAGATAAGATTGTAAAAGAAGGAGATAGAATACAGCTAGAAAGTGGATACAATGGTGTTGTACATAAGATTGCACCAAGAGTTACATACATCAGAGATGCATTAAATGAATCAGTTGCAATTATTCCTACAAGACAATTAGTAACTGCTCAGATAGTAAACTACACAAAAGAGATCAAACTTGTTCCTGCCATAGTTAATGTAGGAGTTTCATATCTAAATAATCCACGTCAAGTTGCTTCCATTCTGGTTAAAGTTGGAAAACGCGCAATGACCGAAACAGTTGATGCTAAAGGACGACACCTGGTAAGACAAAACAGATGCCCATATCTTGATGTAAATCAACCAAGCTGTGGCTGTGATAAAGACATTCATGTTGATGTAACACAACCAGTAGTAAGATTTGATAAATTCAATGATTCTTCTTTGGATTTCTCAATGTGGGTCTATGTTAGAGATTATGGTGCACAATTCAAAACAAAAAGTGACATGCGAGTAATAATGTATGAAGAATTCCAAAAGTATGATATTAGAATTCCATGGCCAATTCGTACTGTTTACCAGGGTGATGAAAAGAAAGAGGCACAAGAGATTGGAACGCTTGAGGCTGAACGAAATGATGTTGTAGAAGAATATGGAGTTGGAGACCTAGGTAGAGGTGAAGGCGATGAATAGTTTTTTCGAGTCTTTTTGACATCTACGAAAACTTAAGAATCCGTTCTGGCTCGTTGATTCATTGTCAAAATATGTGGTAATTGGAGGTAATTCTTCTCAAGATTTGGGCCGAAAAATAGCAAAAAAACTGAAATGTGGTTATGTGAATACTTCAACTCGTACTTTTCCTGATGGTGAAAGTAAAATTACAATAAAGAAAATTCCTAAGAAAAAAATCATTGTTGTGGTTCAATCAACGCCTCCTCCTGTTGATTCAAATCTTTTACACTTACTTTCTATTATTTCACAAGCAAGAAAATATTCCTCGAAAATTTATGCAGTGATTCCATATTTGGGATACGCAAGACAAGATAGAGAATTTTTGGATGGTGAAGTAGTTACAGTCTCAGTAGTGGGTAAAATGCTAAAATCTGTAGGTACAAAAAAACTCATTGTTGTTGACATACATAGTAAATTAGCTTTAAAACAACTTGGAATTTCATCTGAAAATATTAGTGCAGTATCTAATTTAGCAAATTACATTAAAAGGCTAAAATTAAAAGATCCACTTGTAGTATCTCCTGATCAGGGTGGAAAAGAAAGAGCTGGTGAATTTGCAAATGCATTAAAAACCAATTTTATAGCATTAAAAAAACATAGAGATCGAAGAACCGGTAAAATTAATATAATTACATCAAAGGTTTCTGTTAAAGACCGAGATTTGATTCTAGTTGATGATATGATAAGTACTGGAGGAAGTATCATCAAAGCAACACAATTTCTTAAAAAACAGAAATGCGGACGAATCTATATTGCATGTACACATGGATTATTTGTAAATGGTGCAGAAAAGAAAATTAAACAGGCAGGAGTTACACGGATTATTAGTACAAATAGTATACCCACAAATTCATCAAAAGTTGATATATCTAAGATAATAGCAGAGTCTCTTTTGTGAATGTGATATTATGAAATTAGTCTTTTTGGGAACATCTGGTGCTATGCCAACGGTTAGAAGAGGATTAAGTTGTATTTGCTTGATAAAAGATAATGAAGTTTTAATGTTTGATGCAGGAGAAGGTGCACAAATTTCATATCTAAAATCAGGTTTGCCATGGAATAAAAAAATGAAAATTTTTGTTACACACCTTCACGGTGATCATTGTATTGGAATTCTTGGTCTATTACAAACAATGAATTTACAAAACAGAACAGAATCTGTTGAAATCTTTGGGCCTGATGGAATAGACGAGTTTATTGCAGCTAACATTAAGATTTTAAACTTTGGTTTATCTTTTCCAGTTCTTATTTCAATAATTAAGGAGGGTTTAATTGTTGATGAAAAAGATTATTCTGTTTTTGCAAATAATGCTAAACATGGAATTCCAGCATTTTCATTTCGTTTTGATGAAAAAGATAGACCTGGTGAATTTTATCCAGAAAAAGCAAAAGCATTAGAAATACCAGAAGGAGAATTGTGGCATGAGCTACAAATGGGTAATTCAATAGAACTAGATGATAAGGAAATTCAATCATCACAAGTAACTGGAGATAAAAGACCTGGAAGGAAAATTGGTATTTCTGGAGATACAAGGCCGACTGATAACCTGATAGAGTTCTTCAACAACTGTGATTATCTTACTTTTGATTCAACATTTGCTGATGAATTGAAGGTGAAAGCCATGGAAGCTAATCATTCAACAGCAAAGGAAGCAGCAGAATTAGCTGAAAAAGCTAATGTTTCAACATTAATTTTAACACACTTTTCTGCAAGATATAATGATGAATCTATTTTGTTAGAAGAAGCCAAGAAAATTCATGACAAAACAATTGCTGCTAAAGATTTGTTAGAAATTAATATTTTGAAATAAACTATCCTTCAATGTTCAATATTTTGTTTGGAGAAAGTTCCATGTCACTAATTGAATCTTCTACTGTTATAGCGACATCAGTTAGCTTATCACCAACCTCAATTCCAACATCATAAAGAGTGTCACCTACTTGCTCGGTATTGGAATTGTATTGTTTTATACTCATAATATCCTCTATTATTGCACTAAAAACATTAGTGCCTTCAGGAAGTTGTTCCACAGTTTGTGGAAAGAACAAAATTCCTCCTGCTATAAGTACAATACCAACAATTGCAAGTTGTATTTTCATAAAAAATTTTCGAAAAATTTGAATTTTATATCAAAACTTAAAAAAATTTATCAAATTAGATGGATTTTTTGATCTGATTAGGCGTGAATTAATCAAAAGCAAGTTTTTCTATGATTTCTTCAATATTGTTTGAATTTAGAACAATTTTGATTGGCCCTAAAGCAGATTCATCTGCCTCGTTACATAATGCAACTACATCAACAAAAGCAGCTTGCTTATTCAGATAGAACCATGTTGAATCATCTGTCATATTTGACCTCATAATACGTGATAAGACATTAATGGTTTTTCTATTTTTTATTGATTTTACAACTTTTGATAATAATTCAATATCATTAGAACTACCAGATAATTGATTTTCTTGAATTTTAATTTTTAAATCTGGAAATAAATTAAAAATTGAGGTTTTAATTTTTTCTAGATCCTCAGAAGGATTAATTTCACAAAAAATTTGAACCATTATTTTTTGATTCATTATGATGTCCATTTTTGAAAAATTTTGATTGCAGAATTAACCATTTGTTCTATTGTTACATTGTTATTTTCAATTGATTCGTCAGCAAGCTGTATTATTTCTTCTAATCCTACACCTATCTCACGGTTATCACGCTCTTCAAATTTTTCTCTTGTTAAAGGATCATCTGATCTTCTACGTTTACTTAAAAAATTAAATCTCGTATCAGATAACGATTTTACTGCCAATAATTTAACAGTTCCAGTTTCTTTTAGAACATTAATTTCATGAATAGAACGAATTCCATCAATGATTATGATTTCATGAGTAGACTTCATAATTGAATCCTTGAGTAATTCCGCGACGGCGCCAGGTCCATTTTTTTGTCGTAATTCTAACATCATCTTTCCTAAATTTTCACCAGTTGGATTCAAGTTTTGTCTTTTAGCTTCAGCTCTTACTCCATCACCAAGATTAAATGTCTCATAGCCTTGTTCTTTTAATTTTGAAACAATGGTTGACTTTCCAGCACCAGGCATTCCAGTTAAACACACCACTAATTTTGACACAGATTGTTTTTGAATGACTAGTCTATGAAGGTAGCGATAAATAATTAGAAATGTTTTGTTTTCCATGAGAACGTTTGTTGCAGTTGAAATCACTGATGTAAAAATACTAGAGAAAATTCAAAAATTTCAACAAGAATTCCAAATTAATGCAAAACCGATAAAAATTAACCAAATTCATTTTACCTTACAATTTTTGGGTGAGATTTCTGAAGAGAAATGTGAAGAGGTCAAACAACAGTTGAAAAAAATTACATTTTCACAATTTAATTTATCATTAAAAGGAGTGGGTGTATTTCCAAATTTAAAAAATCCTAGAGTTATCTGGATTGGAACTGATGAAAGGGGAGCTGAAAAGCTAATCGCAATAACTAAAGAAATAGGAATGAAATTAACATCATTAGGTTTTCAAAAAGATGAAAAATTCAAGCCTCATTTGACAGTTTTCAGAATAAAACACAAAATTGAAGATATTTCATTAAGAGTAAATGAGTATAAGACAGTTGAATTTGGAACACAAGTTATAACAAAAATTAAATTAAAAAGAAGCATTTTATGTCCAAAAGGACCAGAGTATTCAGATTTATTGGAGGTTAATGGAAATGAATAATTCAAGCCTCACTTACTATAACATTTACTTTTATCAAATTACATGACCTAACCAATCTTTAGTAATCAAAATATTTCCTATACATAAATAATCTATCTCGGAAGAAAAGAAAGTCCTTAAACCGTCCTGTAGACTATTAACCATTGGCTCTCTTGGTAGATTTAGACTAGTATTTATTAAAACTGGAACTCCATTAACTTTTTCGAATTCATTTAAAAGATTCCAATAAAGTTGATTTGATTTTTTAGAAACTGTTTGCTGCCTTGCAGTTCCATCAACATGAACAACTGCTGGAATTTTTTCTTTTTGTTCATTTTTAACTTTAGAACTTAATAGCATAAAAGGAGATTTTAATTTTTTGCTAGAAAAATAATTCGATGTTTTTTCTTCAATAACAGATGGTGCTAAGGGACGCCAATACTCTCTTCCTTTAACTCTGTTTAATTTTTTCCACATTTCCGGAGTTGTTGGATTTGCTAGGAGGCTTCTAGAGCCAAGTGCTCGTGGTCCAAATTCAGCTCTACCTTGAATCCAAGCAACTATTTTATTTTCGGATAATATTTTGGCAATTTCATTAGGGACATCTGATAATTGTTTGTAAGCTATGGCTGAGTTTTTTAAATATTCTTCAACTTCAGAATGAATAATCTCTGGACCTAGATATGTATCTTCCATGGTAGAGATCTTTTTGCTAGAATATTGATGATGTACATACAAAGCTGCACCAAGAGCTGTTCCTGCATCACTTGATGCTGGCTGAATAAATATATCATCAATTCCGTCACTGTTGAGTATTTTACTATTCATATCAATATTAAGAGCAGAACCACCAGCAATACAAATTTTTGAAATATTAGAAACTTCTTTTAGTTGTTCTACTAATGATAATGCACATTTTTCCAAAAGATGTTGTGCAGTAGCAGCTATGTCTTTTCTCTCATCTTTTGTTGGATCATCTCCTGTAAAGGAATTTTGTCCAAGATTCATCAGTCTTCTCCCATCAATGATAATTTTCCCGCTTTTGTCAATCTTGGCTAAATCACTTAGGGCCTTTATTGGATTTCCATATGGTGCTAATCCCATGGTTTTCCCTTCTTCAAAGTGAGATCTGAACCCAATCGCTGCAGTAAATTTGGAATATAATTCACCTAATGATTCATAACGACTAATACGCCTTAAAATTTGGAAATCACCATTCTCATAAATTCCCATAATACCTGACTCAAAATCGCCTCTACCATCTAATGTTAAAAACAAGGATTTTTCGAAGCCGCTCACTAAGCAAGAACTTGCAGCATGAGCAATGTGATGTCGAACTTTAATTATCCTTGAATTTTTAAATCTTTTTTTAATAAAATTTAAAAATATTTTTTTCAACTCCTATGCATTCTAACCAGAATGATGCTTCATCTTTTTGTTGTTCGGTGAGATTACATTCTATTTCTTTTTTTGAACTATATCCATCCCACCCTATGGCAATTATATCAACGTCATCATAACTAATTCCAGAATTTTTTAAACACCAATCTATAGCATTAAATGGAAACATACGTGGTGCCTGTTTTATACGAGTGAATCTCTCTTCTTCTACAGATGAAAGAATTTCTCCATCTCTAACCAATGCTGCCGCATTTGTGCTTGCTATAGGATGAGAAATTCCTAGGATTATCATAGTTTCACCGAAACCTCATAATAAAACTCCATATCAATTCAACTGTAGGGTTATCCAGTAATTTTCTGTATTTTCACCATTTGTATCTATTACTTCAAAATTATTATTTTGAGCTAAAACAAAAATTTCTTCACTGGAAAAACGGACACTTTGCCATTTATCATCTAATAACTTATCATCTTTTTTTCCTCGAACTTGAAATTTGAACAAACAGTTTTTTTTCAATACTCTTGAAACCTCTTGAATAAAAGTAGAAACAATCTTTTTGCTAGGAATCCATCTAAATGATTCTACTATATAACAAAAATCAAAGAGATCATTTGAAAAAATAGATAGATCTATTCCATTGTTTTCATAAATTTGGCAGTTAAAACTATTTTTATTTAATTCGTTAGATGTTCTTACTCTGTCTATCGAAATATCAACTCCAATAACTTGCCCAAAAATTTTTGACATTTTTTCAAGAACTTGACCTGTTCCACATCCAATCTCTAAAATCTTCATATCGAGAAAATTTTTTCTTTGAAAGATATTACCAAGCTTTGATTCGAGTTCATTAATTATCAACGAATAATATATTTCTCCTGACTCCAAATTTTTTTCCTGAAAAAATTCAGATTCGGTCAATCTTTCATTCCATTGAGATTTTGTCCAATCTATAGATGATAACCAATTTCTATTCAAAGGAGGGAAAGATGCTCTTAATTCATCTGATTTTTTAAGAATATCAATCAAGTCATCATGACTAATGATTTTTTCTTTTAGTTGGCTAGTTAAACTTGTAAGGCTATTTGAATCCACATCTCTGCCTAGTACATCCAGATAAGATTTTTTCACAAAGTTTTCATCATCCATATACACGTGTGAGAATTGAATATTCATATAGATTTGCCTATATTTGACATGAGTATTCAGATTTACTGGAGGTTAATGAAAATGAAAAAAGAAATTTTAAAAAAAGTTAAAGAAATTGCAATTCCAAATAATAAACAAAGAAAAAAAGTTGACGTTATTGCAAACCAAGTTTTTAGTTTAGTAAACAGAGAAGCTGAAAAAGAGAAATCCATTGTATCAGTACACTTTGGTGGTTCTTATGCTAAAGAGACCTGGACTCAAGGGAAAGTTGATATTGATATCTTTGTAAAATTTAAAACAACAATAACTGAAAAAAATTTTGAAAAACTTGGTAAAAAAATTGGATTTGATTCTCTTAAAAAATTCAAACCATATGTGCGATATTCTGAACATCCGTTTGTTGAAGCAAATATTGATGGGGTGGGAGTAAATGTAGTTCCCTGCTATAACGTCAAAAAAGGTGAATGGAAAAGTGCAGCAGATAGATCAACATTTCATACTGAATTCATGAGTGAGAAACTAACTGGGTTAATGAAGGATGATATCAGAGTTTTGAAATGTTTTATGGAAAAAAACGGAATGTATGGAGCAGAAATTGCAAAGCAAGGATTTAGTGGTTATGTCTGCGAAGTTTTAGTCTACTACCTAGGAAGCTTTGAAAATGTACTAAAGAAAATAGCTAAAATGGAAAATAATGAAATGATAGGAGAGTCTCCAAGAAAATTTGAATCACCAATAGTAATAATTGATCCAATTGACAGGAATAGGAATCTTGGTGCAGCCATATCAATTAAAAATGTTACAAATTTCATTTTAATTACTAGAAACTTCTTAAAGAAAAATTCAATTTCATACTTTAAAGAAAAATCTAGAATTAAAATTCCAAAAGAATTAACAAAAAACATACTAGTAATAAATTTCAAATACAAAAAGAGAAGTGACGACATAATTTATGGCCAAATAAAAAGAGCAACAAGCTCAATTGAATCTCAAATGAATAAAGAGGGATTTAATGTTCTTAGAAATGATGCAATTGCATATGACAAGAATAAAGCTGCATTGTTATTTTTGTTAGAATCAACCACAATATCAAAAAATGAGATTAGGACTGGTCCTGAAGTATTTTCTAGCGAATTCTCTAGTAAATTTATTAACATTAATTCAAAAAAATCTAAGTTAATGTGGACAGATAAAAATGGAAAATTACAATCATTGCAAACTAGACGATATGAAAGCGTCAAATCTTTTCTTAATGATTTAATTAAAAATCATATTGGTGAATCAGGAATTCCAAAAGGTCTTAGGGCAGAATTTAAGACTGGATTTAAGATTACAAGTGGAAAAGACAAACAAAACATATCTGTTAAAAAGAGCATTTCAAGACTGTTAACTACCGATGACACAGCATTTTCAATCAATTAGTGTTTTCACAAAGGATCCTTACAAGAAAATCCTTGCATTTCCAACACCAAAAAATTCAGAAATTAAAAAACGAATTATTGAATTAAAAAAATTAGGAGTTTCCCATGTGTCTTTTACAGGACCGCTACAAATTGGGAAGTGCCAAATTCTTGGAAAAGGGTACGTTGGAATGGTTGTGCTTGCTAAACAAAATAGGAATTTAGTGGCATTAAAGATTAGACGAATTGATTCACCAAGAAAAAATATGCTAAATGAAGCTAAACTACTAAAAATTGCGAATAAAATTGGTGTTGGACCAAGATTTATCGAAAATTCAAAAAATTTTTTGGTTATGGAATTTATCGATGGTGAAAAAATTATTGATTGGGTAAGAAAATCTGAAATAAAATCAAAAGATCTACGTTCTGTAATTAACAATGTTTTGAGAGAATGTTTTCTTTTAGATAATGTAGGATTGGATCATGGAGAATTAAGTACTATTGACAAACATGTAATTGTTCAAAAAAATAAAAACACAATCATTGATTTTGAGAGTTCAAGCATTAATAGAAAACCATCCAATGTATCAGGTGCAACACAAGCAATTTTCATTGGAACTGGGCTAGCTAAAATTGTTCAAAAAAAAGTAAAATTGCCTACAAAAAGGAAAATTATCAACCTAATTCGAAAATATAAGAAAAATCCAACTCTAGAAAATTTTGAAAAGATTACTTTTGGGTTGAAATTACAAAAGAAAGGAAAATTTGTGAAGGAAGTTTCTATTCTATCTAAAGACAAAAAACTTGGTCACCTGGTGAAAAAGATTGGTCCATGTACAATGAGGATTACAAAAAATCCATATCAAACTCTAGTTGAGGCAATAATTTACCAACAGTTGTCTGAGGCTTCAGCCACTGCAATTACTAAGAGATTTCTAGAGATCTACGGAAAATTTCCTACACCAAAGCAAGTATTTGATACATCTAATAAGAAATTAAAAGATACAGGAATATCTAGTACTAAAATCAATTACATCAAGGGTTTATCAGAACAAATTCTTCAAAATAAAATTAATTTTAGAAAAATTTCAAAATTAGATGACGAAGAAATAATTTCAGAGTTAACAAAGATTAAGGGAATTGGAAATTGGACTGCACAAATCTTTCTCATGTTTTGCTTACAACGAAAGGATGTTTTGCCGGTAGATGATTTAGGAATTAAAAAAGGAATCAGAGATTTGTTTTCATTAAAAGAATTGCCTACTACAAAAACCGTGGAAAAATTTTCAGATGGATGGAGACCAAACCGTAGTATTGCATGTTGGTACATGTGGAAGAATCAAAGAATTAACTCAATTGGTTAATGGGATCGGGAGGATTTGAACCTCCGACCTCCAGCACCCCAGGCTGGCATCATAGCCATACTAGACGACGACCCCTGAAAAATTTTACTAACCATGAAATAATTAAATCGTGGTATCGTAAAATTATAATATGAAAATTTGTTCAATTTGTAAGAAGATCTCTGGTACTGAAAGTGATCATTTAGACTGTCTAGAAAAAAGACGAATTGAATTGGAAGATGGTGGATTAAAAGAAAAGTTAGTTGAGAAATTAGATCTGGATAAAGATCCAAACAACATAGGCAAAGAAATCAAAGCATTGTTAGGACATTTAAACAGAGAAAAAGAAACTAAAACTTAAACTTCTTGTGCAGTTGGTCTGATTAGAATTTCATTTACGTTCATGTGATTTGGCGCATCGATTGCAAAGATGATTGCATTTGAGATATCTGCAGCTTGTAATCCTTCCATTTCTTTGTGTTTCTCTACAAATGCTTGTAGAGATTCTTCAGTAATGGTGTTTGTTAATTCAGTCTGTACAACTCCAGGTTCTATACTGGTAACTCTAATGTTTTTTCTTACACTAAGTTCTTGCCTTAGACCTTCTGAGAATGCAGTTACGGCGTGTTTTGTGGCACAATAAACACTTCCAGCTGGAAAGACAATTCTCCCTGCTACAGATGAAATGTTGATTATATGACCTGACTTTTTCTCAACCATTGTAGGTACAACTGCTCCTGTACAATACAACACACCTTTGATGTTTACATCCACCATTCTATCCCATTCATCAATTTTTAGGGATTTTACAAAACTAAGAGGCATTAAGCCTGCGTTGTTTACCAAAACATCTACGGTTCCATACTTGTCAATTGCTTGTTTTACCAAATTATCACAATCGGCTTTTTTGGTTACGTCCATTTCACAGATAGTTATTTCTCCACCATCACCAGTGATTTCTTTTTGTAGTGTTTCTAGTCTGTCTAATCTTCTTGCACCAGCAACTATCTTTGCACCTTTTTTTGCAAGTGCCTTTGCAGTTGAATAGCCAATTCCACTAGAACCACCAGTGATTACTACAACCTTATCTTGTATCAAAACTGATCTAAAGCAAATTTTTGGATGTAAATGTGTTTTCGTCTTTTAGAAGAAGTTGTAAATTTATTAGATGAAAAAACATACATGTATTATGCTTCCGGAAAAATGTGCATATTGTGGCGATATGGTTGACATACCTTTCGAATGCAATTACTGCAAAGATCCTTTCTGTGCAGAACATAGGCTACCAGAAGATCATAGATGTGTAAAATTAACACAGATTAGAGCAAAAAAATTTGGTCAGCGCGGAGTAATTAGAGATGGTGGACCAAATGATTCGGGATTAAAAAAATTTTTTAGAAAATTCAAAACTTAATAATCTGATTTTTTTGGATCAATTTTTGAACGTCGTGCTTGATAGAATAGTGTTACTGCAAGTGCAAGCAAAACAAAAGCTGAAAGCCAATGTGGTTCTGCATGAATATTTGCATCTGAGCTGGTAGCAATATATGGCATAAATCCAATATATGCAATTGCAAATGCAATCATGGTAATACCTTGAATTGTAAGCTTTATCCATGATGGAACAATTTTGATTGTTCTGCAAGTTATTTCTATAATGAATAACCCAATAACAGGATAAACTGTTAATAAAATAAAATCAATTATATCAACTGAGCCGGCATGGGACATTTTATTTCTTATTTTTCTGGATGAATTTTTACTGCTAATTTTTTTATAATCAATTCTTGAGCATTTTCATTAGGTATTGTTGCAATATCTTCTGGATTAAAGGAACCATATCTTTCTGAATCAGCACCCATAAATTCTTCAACGTCTTTTAAAAATCTAACAGAAATTGGTTTGATTTTATTATTTTTTGAAATAGATTCTAAAACCTTAGTTTTTCCATTTAAAGTACTAGACAAAACCATTTCATTTCTTTCTTCCATTTCATTACTTGATTCTATTACAAATTTTTCTTCGTCAATTAAACCAACTTTTTTAACACCTGAAGAAGCAATTGCTTTTTCTAAACGAAGTTTCATTATCAATTCTGTTAATAAACTCGTTTTTTCAACTAGACCACTTTTGATCTTATCTTCTACTCCACTATATTCTTCATTTTTTAATTTTCCAAGAAATTGTGATAGTATTGTATAAAATTCTGAATCTATCTTCTGAATATCATTATTTTCTAGTTCAGTTATAGTAATTCTGTATAATATATTAAGATCAGGAATTTCAGTGATGGACATTTGTATGCTAGTTAATCTTAAATGGCACGTTTAATTCTTTTAGTTTGTCGAAATTAAATGCCGTACAAAGTAATTGGGGGAAAAGCAACACACGTCAAATATTCATCTGATGAGGTATTTTCACGAATAAAACATGAAGGAATAAAGTTTATTGATCTTCAATTTACTAGTTTGCCAGGAAGATTTCATCATACCACAATATCAGCAGACACATTTACACCCGAGCAAATGGAGGATGGGTTACCGAAACTGGATGGTTCTTCAATTGTTGGTTTCACTAGTATACATGACTCTGACCTTATCTTAAAGCCGGATCCTAGTACATTTGCTGTTATTCCATGGATAGATGATAAAAAAACTGCACGGCTTCTTTGTGATGTTTACTGGGGAGGTGGTAGAGGAAGACTTGAAAATGACCCCAGAGGAATTTGCCAAAAAGCTGAGAAATATGTTACAACACAAGGATTTGATTTTAGTACTTGGGGACCTGAAGTAGAATTTTTTGTTTTTGATAAAGTGAATTGGGATGTATTAACTCCATACAAAGGCCAATCATATTCAATTGAATCGGTAGAAGCACCATGGAGCCAAGAAGGAACTGGTTATCCTATGGGATTACAGGAAGGATACTATCCTAGCACTCCATCAGATACATTAACTCCATTTAGGAATGAATGTGTTGATATTCTCAATAATAGTTTTGGAATTTTATGTGATAACCATCACCATGAGGTTGCAACAGCTGGTCAGTGTGAAATTGATATCAAATATGACTATATGACAAATTCGGCAGATGGTGCACAGTCTTACAAATATGTTGTAAGAAATATTGCCCAAAAATTTGGAAAGGTTGCAACCATGATGCCAAAACCAATATCAATGGATTCCGGTTCTGGCATGCACACAAATGTTAGTCTTTGGAAAAATGACAAAAATGCATTTTTTGATCCAGATGGAGAGATGGAACTAAGTCAAGTAGGTCGTTATTTCTGTGGTGGTATAATGTCTCATGCAAAAGCTCTTACAGCAATTACAAACCCAACAACAAATTCCTATCATAGATTAGTTCCTGGTTATGAGGCACCAGTTTACATTGCATGGAGTTCAAGTAACAGATCCGCTACAATCAGAATCCCTGCACACTTTAAAGGTGAAAAATATGCGTTTATGAAAAGATTGGAGTATCGTGTTCCTGATCCTGCTTCAAACCCATATCTAGTATTCTCTGCAGTTTTAGCGGCGGGTTTAGATGGAATAAAGAAAAAACTGGATCCTGGTGAACCAATTCAAGAAGACATTTACAAAATGTCAAGATCAGAAAGAAGGAAACGTGGTATTGATACGTTACCTGCAAATCTTGGAAGGGCTTTGGATGAACTAGAAAGTGATAGAAAATTCCTATCGCCAATTTTCAGTACTCCTGTTTTAGATAAAATAATTGATTTGGAAAGAAGAGATCAGAGAGAAATCGCTATCAGACCTCATCCTCATGAATTTTATCTTTACTTCGATGTTTAGTAGTTTAAAAAATTAATTTTTAGAAATTCTACATCATTCCGCCCATATCAGGCATACCCATTCCTGGTGGCATTCCGCCCATTCCACCCATTCCTGGTGGCATTCCACCTTCAGCTCCTGGTGGTGGACCTGCTGATTTTGCAGTTGCAATAACATCATCAATTCTTAGTATCATACAAGCAGCCTCAGTTGCTGCTGATACAATTTGTTCCTTAACTGCCAATGGTTCAATAATATCACTTGATTTCATATTTCCCACTTTTCCCTTCATTACGTCAATTCCGACCCACTTATCGCCCTTAACTTGCTTTGAGCGCAAATTTGTTATTGTGTCAATAGGATCCATGCCTGCATTTTCTGCCAAGGCTAATGGAATTGATTCTAATGCGTCTGCAAATTTTTCTGCAGCCAATTGCTCACGTCCTTCAAGTGATTTAGCCCAAGAACGGATTTTTGTTGCTGCAAATGTTTCAGGCGAACCGCCGCCTGCAACTATAGAAGGCATCTCCATTACATCTTTTACTACCATAAGAGAATCATGAATTGATCTTTCAACTTCGTCAACTACTCTTTGTGAGCCGGCACGTAATAGGATGGTTACAGATTTTGGATGTCTGCATCCCTCGATGAACACCCATCTGTCTTCTTCAATTTTCTTTTCTTGAATAGTTTGAGCAGTGCCTAAATCTTTTTCAAAAAGATCATCAAGATTTGTTACTATTCTTGCGCCAGTGGCTTTTGCAAGTTTTGTCATATCACTTTCTTTTACACGTCTTACAGCCAATATTCCAGCCTTTGCAAGATAATGCTGAGCCATGTCATCAATTCCTTTCTGACATGCAACAACGGTTGCGCCAGAACCAATTACTTTGTCAACCATAGTTTTCAACATTTTATTTTCCTCATCTAAGAAGGATTTCATCTGTTGTGGGTTTGAAATGTTGATTTTTGCGTCTGTCTCAGTTTTGTTAATTTCAAGTGCGGTGTTAAGCAAGGCAATTTTTCCCTCAGAGACTTTTTTTGGCATTCCAGAATGAACAATTTCTTTATCGAGTACAATGCCTTGAATAATTGAAGAGTCTTTAATTGAGCCTCCTGTTTTCTTTTCGACTTTAATGTCATCAATGTCAGCTGTATATTTTTCGCCGTTTCTTTCTGCTATTGCTAAAACAGATTTTACGACCATATCAGCCAACTGGTCTGAATCTTTTCTAACAAGTTTTGTCTGCATTGATGTTTTTGCAATTTTTAACAAGTATGATTTATCATTTGGAGAAATTTGTTCGGAGATGTCTTTCAAGAATTGTTTTGCTTTCTTGCCAGCCTTTCTATAGCCGTCTACGATAATTGTTGGGTGAACGTCTTGAAGTATTAATGACTCTGCATGTTCAAGTAGTGCTCCTGCAAGGACTACTGCTGATGTTGTTCCATCACCAACCTCATTGTCTGTTGTTTTTGAAATTTCAACAAGCATTTTAGCGGCTGGATGTTGTACGTCTATCTCTTTGAGAATTGTAGCACCATCGTTTGTAATTGTAACATCGCCTAATGTGTCAACTAGCATTTTATCCATACCTCTTGGTCCCAAACTGGTATGGACTATTTCTGCGATAATTTTAGCAGCTGCAATATTATTTTTTTGTGCATCTCTACCTTTTTGTTCTGATGCACCATCTTTGAGTAAAACAACTGGCATGTTGCCTTTTGGGGTTTGTGCTGCCATATATCGAAAAACTGGTCTATCATCATTTATACCTTATTTTTCTAGATTGTTGAAATTTTAAAAAAGATCGCTGGTCTTAAATTAGGAAAATAAGGCTCAATTACATGACCGAAACACCAAAGGAATCTTATGATAAGGTATTTTCTAGTCTCGAAAAGCATCATAGTTGGTTTGAAAATTCAATTCCTTTGATTGCCAGTGAAAACATTCCAAGCCCAGCTGTAAGGGAGGCTGTAATGTCTGATTTTGGTAATAGATATGCAGAGGGCTGGCCTGGTGAACGGGTCTATGCAGGATGTACTCACATTGATGAAGTTGAGATTCAATGTATGGAATTAGCACAAAAACTGTTTGACGCTGAATTTGCAGATGTAAGAGCCGTTTCTGGAGTTGTTGCAAATCTGGCAATTTATTCATCATATTCAAATCCCGGCGATGTTATGATGGCCTCATCTATTCCAGCTGGAGGTCACATATCACACGGAAAAAAGGAACACTCTGGAACTGCGGGTTTGGTACATGGTCTTGATATTGAATTTTTTGCTTTTGATCCAGAGGAAATGACACTTGATGTAGACAAGACAAAAGCAAAAGTTGAAGATTTGAAAAGTCAAAACAGACTTCCAAAGATTGCAATGTTTGGTGGTTCTGTTTTCCTGTTTCCTCATCCTGTAAAAGAACTGGCTGACTTTTTGAAAGGCCATGGTATGCACATCAATTATGATGCAGCTCATGTTGCAGGCTTGATTGCTGGTGGAAAGTTCCAAGACCCACTACGGGAGGGAACTGACACGATGACTATGAGTACACACAAAACCTTGTTTGGTCCTCAAGGAGGCTTGGTTTTGGGCTTTGACAGGCATGAAGAGTCAATCAAAAAGGCAATGTTTCCTGGTCTTACCAGTAGCCATCACATTCATCATATGGCTGGCAAAGCAGTTGCTTTTGCTGAAGCATTAGAATTTGGTAAAGACTATGCAGCCCAGACAATTAACAATGCCAAGGCTTTGGCTGCAGAATTGAATAATGTTGGTTTCAAAGTTTTGGGAGAAAAACGGGGATATACAGAATCCCATCAGGCAGTTGTCAACGTTTTAGATTTTGGTGATGGTGGAACAATCGAAGCTGATTTGGAAAAGGCAAACATCATTGTCAACCGCCAATTAATTCCTGGTGACTTGAAGGCAAACCGTCACTACATGCATCCTGGCGGAATTAGACTTGGAACATCAGAGATTACCCGACTTGGCATGAAGGAATCTGAGATGAAAGAGATTGCCTCCATGATCAAAGATGTCGTCATTGACAAGAAGGAACCAGGCGAAATGACGGCTAAAATCGCCGAATTTAGGAAGGAATTTCAGAAAACCCAGTATTGTTTTGACAATAAAGTTGGGGCCTATGAATACATCAAGCTGAGATAGCCTCTCATAGAGATGTAAAGAGATGTATGAAATTACGGATTTTCATATTTTAAAATCAATGCCTAATGTCTTATTTGTGCCTAGCAATATGCTCATAAACCGTTTTAAAATTCTACCAGAATCCGAAATGTTCAAACTTGATATGATTTTGAAGATTCTCCGGCTTCATCCAAGCGCCATCATTTAGTGGATCACATTTTGGGCATTTTACGAGTGGTTTTGGGGCTTCTGCTGGTTCTTCTATGACTGCTTTTGGCTGACAATCGTGAGGTCTGCCTTGTGAACTGTGAAGTAGCCTCCATTTTCCTGAAATTTCATGGTAAGATCTGTCCCAGATCAGATCTTCAGATTCATAATTACATCTTTTACATCGAGCCAAATCGTTCCCAAGAAGGGTTACTTTCTAATGCTTTTGATAATTTCGGTGAATTTCTTTAGACCACCAGTCTGCTCTAATAACGTTCCAATTACTAGACCATCAGCTCCAGCCTTTGCCAATGCTTTTGCCGTTTTCGTATCCTTAATTCCGCCACCAACAATTAGAAATCCCTTAAAGACACTTCTTACGGTTTTTACCATCTCTGGGGTGACGTTTTGTTTGGCGCCAGAGCCAGCTTCGAGATATACAAATCTCATGCCCATGTATTGTGCTGCTAGGGCATATGCTGCTGCAATTTTTGGCTTCTCAAATGGAATTCCTCTAGCAGAGCCTACAAACCAAGCTGATGTACCCTCTCCTATGACTAAATATGCAGTTGGAAGTGCCTCTAGTCCAAATTTTAGGACGTTTGGGGCTCCCAATGCCTGAGCTTGTGAGATAAAGTATGGGTTTTCCGAGTTTAACAGGGAGCTAAACAGTATAGCGTCAGCCTGTGGAACCACGCCTGTAACGTTTCCTGGGAAAAGAACTATTGGAATTTTGACTGCTTTCTTCAAACTACCTACTACTTCGGCCATTTCCATCTGATCTGTGGCTGATGAGCCGCCTACCATAATTGATCCTGCACCTAGCTTCTCAGCGTCTTTTGCAAGCTTAACAGATGATTTGATGTTTGAGACCTCAGAATCAATCAAAACAAAGACTATTGGAGACTTTTTGCGCCTAGATAACAGTAGTTTTTCTACTTTCCCAACCATGCCATACGATCGAGATGGGTGCTTTAATCTTTTATTTTAGTACTGGTATACAGATTTGTATAGCTATGAGCGACATTAATTCGAGTAATTTTCCTAATATTTTGAATGAAATAATCAAAAAATCATTGTTTACACCACGACAAATTGAAATTATTCTAAAATACAAGGATTTGTCTGATAGTGAATTTACTATAACGAAAGGTGCGTATTACAGGCAGGTTTCACAATCACGTGAAAAGCTTACGCGTTTGTATTACACATTCATTGTATTGAGGGTTCTGGACATCCTTCTTGCTGATGATATTGATGTGATATCTAGGCTCACTGAGCAGGTTTCTGTGATAAAAAATGGTGATGTTTTCCCAGAACGTGAGCATGAGATACTAAATGTAATTGAGCGTGTAGTGAAACAGACCACAGGTATGTGATTCATGCCTAGTTTTGTGTGCTTGAAGTGTTTTAATGAGTATTCTTGCGTCTAATCCGCCCATCTATGATGTGATGTTTAGATTGATGCAAAATGTGAATTAATGTTGTCCTATCACGATAAATCACAATCTTATCATGTTGCATCATGTTAGTAGAAATTCCTGATCCTAATGTGATTCTAGGCGTGATTTTGCCAATCTTTGTAGGATTATTCTCACTGTTTGCATATTTAAAAATAAGGCAAATTTCGGGTTCTAATGCCCAAAATAAGGCAGATATGGAGAGATTGGAGTTCTATGAAAGACAATTAATCGATATGAAGATACGATTGGACTCAATTGACATTGAAAATATCTCAAATACGCCTGAAATACATAGGAATTTCGCAAGTTATGAGCAGAAAATACATGAAAGTGTACCTGCAGCCACTATTAGAGAACCAAAATCTATGCCTACGACTGCCCAGCCACGAAGAACACCTAATATGAGCTTGGATAACACAGTCGAGGTTGTCTTAGGATTAATCACGGATAGATCCATGACATCACGTGATATTCAAGTCACACTAGGCAAAAGTAGGGAGCATATTTCCAGGACAATGAAGAAATTGTTTGAAGATGGATATGTTGAAAGAAATATGAGAACCAAGCCATACAGCTACTCGATTACCCAAAAAGGACGTGGAAGACTTGGTTTGGATCAAAACCCGGCACCCGAAATGGCCCCACAGACAGCATAATCCTTCAATTTTATCCAAAGTCATTTTCCTGTTTTTTTGGCATTTTGCTTCATTTTTTTACATTAAATTATTAAGAAATAAAATTACAAATTAATTAATATTATAATTTTATAAAATATCATATGAGTGAGGTAGAAGAAGAGTTAGTAAAGATAACTTCTGGAGGCACAATCTCAATTCCGAAGCAGTTTCGAAGGTATTTGGAGATGCAAAAGGGTGATTACGTAAAGATTGGTCTTGAAGGAGATCATCTTGTTGTCCGAAAGGTAAGAATAACTTAGTTTTTAATGTCTAAAATGGGGTTTTAGATGTTGAAAATTACGTTTTTACTAGCTAAAATCAACAATTTGGGCATCCATAGCCTGGAGAGCTTTTCTTCTGTTTGCCGTGGGCTTTGAACATATGTCGGACTAGTCTGTCTGTTGATGCAAAACTCATTCCACATGCTTGGCATACTGTGCCAGTTATTGTGATTTCTTTTCTCTTTTTCAAAAGACCCATGAAAAGCGGTGGTGTTTTTTGATTAAAAAGGTTGTTTTAGGGAGATTATTGATATTTTACATCATATACGGTACTATTTACCGTACTATGAGCGTGGGTTAGGGGAGATTATTGTTTGATAAGCCCACTCCCTGCCTCTTCTGGCCCTTTGGACCTTGTTCTTTGTAGTAAATCTCGATAAATATGTGGAAATTACACTAAGTTTTATCGGCTCGTTGTACTCATCTTCATATCTTTCTAGTACCTCTGATGATGTGAATCTGCCTGTAGGATAATACTTGTCCACCAAGTACCATATTTTGCCTCCTACAGAGTCTGTTTTTGGGTTATTATCATGTTCTTCAATATTGACCATTTCCATTAATTCGAAAATTTTGAGGACTTTTTCCCTGGTGACGTTTCCCTCTATGGAGATTTTGGTCTTAACGCCGTCGTTGTCCTCTACATCTATTCTTACTTGCTTCTTTGTCATATTAGATCATGAAGGATCCTATGTTAACTCATGAACTGATCCTCCGAGATTTGTTAACAAATTACATTGTTAACTTTGACACGCCTGAGCCACGCCTAGGTCTGTTTTTCTATGTTAACAACCATTCTGGCCAATCTCCCCTTTCCAGCCTAGGATTTCATGACTAGAGTGGAAATTAAGGGGTTATTTTTCACATATTAACAGTGTTAACGTACTGCTTAACGCCTAGACCCGAAACAAAGGGGTCAATTTTTCCTTCTTTTTATTTTTCTTAACACAACCTTAACATTGTTTTTTCTCATTATTTTTTCTCCTGGCTTCTTCTACCCACACACCTATCTTTCCACTCTTTTTTCTTTAAAAAAATTTTTTATGACAAATAAATTTAATCTATTTTCCACTTCTATTTTCTTATCTATCACTAGAAATGAAGGTGTGTGAGTGCGATCAGAGCGATCTGAAGATAGTCAATGAGAACGATCAATGTTGTAAAAAATAACAAAAGGATCAGTTGAACTCATGGTTTGAGATAAGAAATGATCTCAAATGAGCACAACAGTAACTGACCCAATTGATCGACTATTAGACGCTGCGCAGAGCGGAAAATCCCTAATCAAGAATAGGGATGTATTACATTTCACCCATATTCCGGATCTAATCTTACACAGGGATCCAGAACAGGAACAATTAACCCAATCACTAATTCCAATTCTTATGAATTCAAGACCATCAAACCTATTGGTGTATGGCAAGACTGGAACAGGCAAGACCCTAGTTATACAGAAGGTTCTATCAAAAATTCAAAAGAGGGTAGAGGAAGGTTCTTTTCCAATTAAACTAGCGTACACAAACGCTAAACAGGAAACCACCCTATACGGCCTTTTGGTAAGCTTTGGTAGGCAACTGGGACTATCAGGTCAGAAGACCAATGATGAAAAAATGTGGCTTCCAAGCACAGGACTATCAATCAGTGAAGTATTCAACCGAATCTTATATGTAATCTCAAAACACGAAACTAACGCAGTCTTTGTAATTGATGAAATTGACTATCTAGCAGAACTTATACAAAAAACAGGCAAAGACGTACTTTATCAAATTACCAGGGCAAATGAGAGGCTGGAAACTGGCTCATTGACACTAATAGGTGTCTCAAACGACCTTACTTTCAAAGAGAGGCTTGATCCACGTGTAATTAGTAGCCTTAGTGAAGAGGAGGTTGTTTTCACAAACTATAATCTTAATCAAATCAAACAGATTCTCAACGCTAGAATCCAAGTCGCGTTCTCTGAGGGAATAGTAGAAGATGCAGCACTCAACCTATGTTCTGCTATGGCAAGCCGAGAATCAGGCGATGCCAGAAGAGCAATTGACCTCCTTAGGGTTGCAGCAGAAATTGCTGAAAGAACACAGAGTGCCAAAATCAATGAAGAACATGTCAGAAAGGCTAGCCAGAAAATTGAAGAAAATAAAGAAATTGTGGCACTAAAATCATACCCATTACATGAGAAACTTCTAATCTTAGCAGTTATGAAATCATCAGAAATTTCTACGGGAGAGACCTATATGACATACAAGGCACTTTGTAAGGAAATTCGCCAAAAAGAGCTAACCCAGAGAAGGGTAACTCAGATGCTTAGTGAGATTGAAATGTCTGGAATAATCAGTGGTAGAATTGTTCACCAGGGAACTCACGGAAACACCAAAAAATTCAAAATTACAATATCTCCTGACATCATCAAAGAGACATTCAAAGACGAGCTAGCCCTACAAGACATTCTCTAAAACCTCAAACCAAAAGCTAGATTATATACAATCAAATTATATCTTCACCAATTGGATTTATTCAAAAAAAAACCTAAAACCCCAAAAAGTTTAGTATGTAAAATATGTGATATGAAATTTTCTGATCCTCAAAGAACAATGAGACACATGCTTAAAGCACATTCAAAACCACAAAAAAAGAAAAGGATTGGCAGTGGCAAATATGCTTAAAGCACATTCTATAACCACCACAAAACCTCAAATTATCACTTAGAAAAAGAACATTACAATGTATCTTAGAATCATCATATTTTTCATCTTTACAGGCATATTCTGTGTGGTTTTTGCCCTAGGAACAACGGCAGAACCAACACCCGAAGAAGTAGCTCAAATCATGGATTATTTCGAGGAGATACTTTTGAAAGTAGATTCTACACTAATTTTCACTCATAACCTAACCATTGCCCTACCAATGTTTATTCCAGGATTTGGGGCATTTTGGGGGCTTTTCTCTGCTTGGTCTACAGGATTCGCTTTTGCTGCAATACAAGTGGCAACACCAGAACTTGCAGATGTTAATCCACTGGCACTTTTACTAACACCATTTGGATTAATGGAACTGACAGCCTATTCTATTGCCATGTCAAGAAGCTTTCTACTTGCAAAAACACTATTACAAAGAAAGTCAATTTTTGCACAAAAAACCATTATTTTAGCTGAGATTGGGATTGTGACTGCCCTATTGGTTATTGGTGGAATTGTTGAAATGTATATGATTGATGCAGCAGAAAAATTCCAAAGTATAGTATAATATAGTCATTCAAAGGAGTTTTTTCATGTCTAGTATGAAATGTGCATCGTGTGGAATTGGATTTTTCTCCCCTGATGGAAAAGACAAATGTTCCAAATGTAGATCATCTGAATCTCATAGTTCTGAGAGTCATGACTCATGTGGCTGTGGTCATAGCCACTAAATTCTTTATTTCTACAAAATCTTTTTCAGACCAACAAAAGTCCTATTTATACAAATTCTGTATTTTTCAAATTTTTTGTTAACACCAACCAGTTTTGGTGCAGATCCAATAAAGTCCAAGTCTCTGATGTAGTTTGATATCCGCTGCTCATTTGGCTCTAATTTATGAGCATATCTAGTTCTAATGCTGTTTATCAGCCCAATATTTTTTTTAATGTTTCCCTTGATCAGACCAGATTCTGACAGTATATCCATTTTGAGGGCTGTTGTAAATCGTGTACTATCAATTGACTTTGAAGGAATATTGAATTTTTTTTCTAAAATCCTATCAATCGTATTTTCAATATAGATATGTCCCACTATGAACAAATCTCGTTCATTGGCAGTTTCAAGAATCTTTTTCAACTCTAGACTAGATAATGGCTTTCGCATAACTAATCAAAATTCACATATGATTCAAGTGTTGCCTGATTAAACACCATTACACAGAGATCAGAGAATTCCTTACCTTTCAAATCACTCACCATACCCTCGAATTTACTCTCCATTTCTGTCGTGACTGCCTCAAAAACATGGACTTTCATCTCTGATGTGTCAAACCCATTTTTCTTCAAGTATAATGCAATCTCAGATGGCATGAAATGCTTCTCTGGAACTTTTGGCCATGGTCGTGGAACTAAAACTACACTATATCCATCAATCAACGCCTTTTGTAGCTCTAATTTCTTTTCCTCAATTGAAGTTGAAATATGCATTGTGATGACTTTGGATTTATCGGTTGCAACTTTTGCCATTGAAGCGGCAACTTGAGTTGAGCTTATTCCCGGAATGATTTCAACCTCATCAAAAATCTCAATCAATCTGTCTACCACTTCTGATTCGGAAAAATTCACATCTCCAGTAAATGGCACCAAAATAGTATGATTTCCCTCACTGGAAATTTTCTGATAAGCCTCCTCTTGATTTTTCATAGTTACCTCAATGACCTGTTTACCTTTCAATAATCCTTCAATTGTCTTCAACGTGTAACCATAACCAATTACGACATCACACTTAGAAATTATATCCTTGACTATACCCGTGACATAATTAGGTGAACCAGGACCAACACCAACAGCATAAACTTTATTCAATTTATTCCGTAATTTGCTGCCTAGATTTAATGAAATCTACAAATGAATTCCAATTTACTTTTAGAAATCTTGTTGGGTCTTTTAATGGATATTGTACCCAATCTTGTACTACCGCATATTGATATTCCTTCTTTTTCCCCTCTTCAATTATCTCCATTTTTAAAACATTACCCCAAACCTTTTTCTCAATTTTTAGATTTAAAATGTTGTTAAAAGTTACTTCACTACTCTTTTTTTTATTTTCCAGATCAATTTTCAAATCATCTTCATTATAACCATCATGAACGATCATAACATCCCCATTTTGAATTAATCTTACAACCTGCCGTGTAACAGTGGCTTTCCACCACTTTTTCATCCGCTCAGTTTTTCTAACAAACATTAGATGCTTATCTGTTAGAAATAACATTCCTTCTTTACCACCTATACTCATAAACGAACCACCTTCTCTCCAAACAGAGACAATATGCGCTCTAATTTTTTCATCAGATTCCATAAACAAAAGCAACAAAAACTTGGTTAATAATTGATTTGCTCGACCCATTTTTATTGAGGCTATTTTTTCTGCATCTATGAGTAAATTTTTCTAATATAAAGATCCATTCTAGTTTTTTGACCAAACAATGACTGAATATCCATCAATAAACATACTGCCGATGTAACTTCTTTGTGCTTTTAGAATTTTCAATTCACCCTTAGACTCTAAATTTCTCAAATGTTCTAGATAACCGTTCAAATAATTTCTTTTTTTGATATATTCTATTGATAAATTATCTATTTTATTTTTTTCATCTAGGTGTTCAATTATGGGTTCAATGTGTATACATAATCCAACATTTTGTTTTAAAAGATAATCTATAAACTTCTTAAAATCGTTACCAACTTGCTCTAATGATACAACAGTAAATACAACTGAATCATCTTTTAACTTAAAATCATAATCTGGATTAAAATAATCAAAATTTTTTGAATTAAATCTATATTTTGAATTTTTTTGAGAAAGTTTTTTTATAATTTCTTGTGAAGATTTTGTCCAATCCAATCCCCACATTTCTGCATCTTGATTAATTTCACGTGCATGTAGCAAATTATGTCCTGTCCCACATCCAAATTCATAAATCGTTTCTACATTTCTTATGTATTTATCAAAAAGCCAATCTTGTATAACATATAGGGAATTTAACTCAAAATTTTTTTTTAATGGTTTTACAAATTTCTGTTTCCATCTTAAGATGTCATGTTTTGCAAAATATTTTGGAATAATTTCTTGTGGAGAAAATTTTGCCCAACTAGGTCTAAAGGTTTTAGGAAATCCATTTTTATCTAAAAGAATTGCTTCATCTAAGTTTTTGAGATTTTCTTCCCATCCTTTTTCCCATTGGTCTCTTCTATGTTTACCTGCTTTAACAAAATCTTCTTTTCCAAGATGTTGTTCTATTTTTTGAATAATTTCTTCTTCTTCTTCTTTTGAAAATTCATAGTATGCAAAATCATATTCATCAATTTTTTGTTTTAAATATTCTGAAATTTTTTCACCTAAAACTTCTTCAAAGTCTGTTACTGTAATTTTTTTAATTTCAGACATAAAATTGAATTTCCTGAATAAAAGGAGTTTAAGATGGCCATTTAATGTTTAGTCTAGAATTATTCCATTTTATAGTAAATTATATACTCGACCCATTTTTATTGAGGCTATTTTTTCTGCAGTTATGAGTAAATTACCTGTAATTATCTCAGGAATTATTCTATTATCGATTATACCTTATGCATTTGCTGAGTATGAAGACACATTAGTTCTACTCAAAACAAATTCAGGAGATTTAGTAATTGAATTTTTTCCAAGTGACGCACCAAATCATGTTGAGAGTTTTCTTAAACTGTCATCAAATGTAGACACTGATCCAAAAATCATGGATAAGTTAGCTGAAGTTCAAGTGCCACAAAATATCTACAAGGAGACGGTATTTCACAGAATAATTCCTGAATTTATGATCCAGGGTGGAGATTTTAATACAAGAGCGAATTTTGACGATGATAGAAATTGGGGGCAGGGAAATATTGGCTATTTTATTGACTGTGAATTTAATGACATTAAACATAAAAGAGGAATTGTATCTATGGCCAGAGCCCCAGATCCTAATAGTGCAGGAACACAGTTTTTCATAGTCCATAAAGATTCTACTTTTCTTGATGGGCAATACACTGTTTTTGGTAGATTAGCAACCCAAGAAAGTTTTCAAACACTTGACAAAATTGCATCATTAGAGACAGGTCAACGTGACATTCCAGTAGATCGTGAGGCAGCTAAAATAATTGAAACCCAAGTTTTGGATCGCTCTGCTTTTGATAACTTGTTAGAATTAGATCCACCAAAAAGAGGCAATATATCTACTGGATTATGTTATGATAAAGGTAATTCTGGAGAATATGCAGATGAAGAATTAGGTTTTTCATTTAATATACCAATAGGTTGGTCGGTTTCTAATCCAGAAATTCAGAACATAAACACACCACAAGTTGCTGTACTTGGACCTGTAGGATCAGATGGCATTCCTGCTGCTTTTGCAGTGAATGTTAAGAATTCTACCGCATCACTAGATGAAGTTATCTTGGCTTTTGAGAATACAATACTAACTGCAATGGATGTTAACGTAATTGAAATTATTTCTAAAGAAAACATAAAACTTGGTAACTTTGATGGGCAAAGAATTGCATTTTACCAAATTTTTGATAAAGCTGAATCAGGAGAGAATGTATCTGATGGGATGGTTCAACTTAGAATTGAAATATATTTTATCAAAACCTCAGATGATAGAATCTTCACTTTACAATTTACTAATGTTTCAGAAAACTATAACGACACAACAGGCCAATTCAAAGATATTTTAGATTCATTTAAGATTAAAAACGCCATTTTACAAGCATCAGCAACTAACGAATCAGAATTACAGCCTATCGAGGAACAATCAGAATCATCTGAAGGCGGCGGC
>JAOMDA010000013.1 GCA_028345295.1 Candidatus Nitrosopelagicus sp.
GATCAGTATACTGATGAAGAATTAAGAAATTTTAGAATTGAGAAAAAGGATATGGAACAGCTTACTAACAGAGTTTGTGAAATACTAGCAGAACATGCTGACGATGGGATGCTTCAGAGCGAAGTTTGGAAAAGATTAAAACTTTCCACTCGTGATGGTTCACGACTTTCACTTCGTCTAGAAAGGAGAGGAATGATAACACGTGAAAAAATATTACAGAATGGTAGATGGACTTACAGGTTAATCATTGAACAAATGCCTATAAGTTTAGAATCTATTCAAAATGCACCATGTCTAACTTGTCCTGTAGAACAAAAATGTAATATTGATAATGTGTATCCTGAACCAAGTCCAAAACACTGTGAATTAATTGAAGAGTGGGTAATTCTAGAATCTAAGAAGAAAAAATGAAACTAATTGATGCAAAAAAAGATCAATATCGGAAACTTGCACATGAGCAGGGTTTCCGAAGTCGTTCATCTTACAAACTAAAAGAAATAAACAAATCATATAGAATCATTGGTCCAGGTTCTTATGTTTTAGATCTTGGCTGTTCACCTGGAGGTTGGCTGCAAGTATCTCATCAGATCAGTGGAAATCAAGGTAAGGTAATGGGAATTGATCTTTCTTTTGTTGAGGAAATTCCTAATGTAAAAATAATTCAAGATAACATTGAAAATATTCAAGTTGTGGATGAAATTTTATCGTATTTTAATAGAAAAGCTGATTCAGTAATATGTGATTTATCTCCTCAGGTATCTGGTAATTGGTCTGTAGATCATGCTGCACAAATTTCACTAAACTATAGTGCAGTAAAAATCATGGAGCGGGTTCTAAATAAAAAAGGTAATGCATTGTTCAAAGTTTTTGATGGAGAATTTTCAGCTGAATTTTTTGATTTTATGAAGCAAAAATTTTTAAAAACAAAAAGAACTAAACCAAAAGCAAGCAGAAAACCTAGTAGTGAATTATATTGTATATGTATGGGGTATCTCTAATTTTTTAGTATACTGCAAATTTCGTTAATTTTAGCATTAGTTCTGAATCCTGTTGGATTTAATGAAGTTTTAGATGCATTATAACCTGAATTTTGAAGTTTTTTTATTGCTTTATCTAATGCAAACGGTGCAGATTTTGTTATAGATGCAATTTCATCTAAGGTGTAGTATGTTGGTGGTAATCCTTCCTCATCAATACATTTCTCTAAAATTTTTTCACATTTCTTATCAACTTGAAGTTCTTTTACTTCATTTTTCATCATTGAAATAAATTCTTTATCAAATAATTTTCCAATCCATAGCGGTCCTCCAACTTGTAATTTATCATTACAATTATCACACTGACTTACAATCATATTTTCTACATTTCTAGCACCACAGTGCTTACAGTATGAGATATAACCTAATTTTTCATCTTGATCTGGTCTAGTTAAAATTTTGATATATGCCCTATAGTAATGCATAGCATTATCAACAAAAAGTGGTGTCATAGTAATATCTAATCTATTTGCTATAACATTTACACAACCTAAAACTAATCTAATTGCAATTTCATTACTGAATTTAGTTTTTATTGGTATTCCATGATATCTTCTTCTTGCTGCTTTATTGAATAAACCATGTAATACCTGTAAGTCTGTTGCAGTTACAGACATCAATCCACCATGCATTGTAGCCCTAATTGCACAATCAATGTATTTTGATGGTGATCCAAATGGATCAACATCTACAATTGAGCCTCTGCTATTTTTCTTTGAATGAAGACTAAAAAATCGGCACACTTCGTTCTCAGAAACTTCAAAATTTTTTAATTTATTTATTTTAAATGATTCTCTAGCAAGATCTAATGCATTGGGATTAACATCATTTACTATAACTTTTTCTACATTGTTTATTTCAGTTGCAACTCTTATTGCTCGTGCACCAATACCAGTTAAACCATCAAGAAAAATTTTTGGCCCATCAAATTTTTTCCAAAAAGCGGAATAAGCAATTATAGAAAAATCCCTGTTCAGTTTTGCTTTTGGATTAAAAAAAGCAGGTTCCATTGGTGGAACTTTATCCGTCAAGGAGCGATTTGGTACTCTAATCTTTGTTTTACCCTCTACAGTTTCAATAATATCTGAACTCATTTTATGTAATTAGCTATGACAAATCTTTCACCTATATTATTTAGTTCTAATTATGAGGTTTTCCATGATAATATGTGGGGTAGATGATGCAGGTAGAGGGTCAATGATTGGACCATTGGTAATATCTGGGGTTAAGATTGATAAAAAAAATATCAAAAAACTGAAATCCATAGGCGTCAAAGATTCAAAAAAATTATCAGCAAAAACACGTGAAATTCTTTATAAAAAAATAATTCAAATTGTTGATGATTATCACGTTGTAAGAATACCACCGAAAATAATTGATCAAAATGTATTCAAACACAAACTGAATCATTTGGAGGCTAAAAATATGGCTAAAGTAATCAAAATATTAAATCCACAAACTGCCTATGTCGATTCATGTGATGTTAATTACAAAAGATTTGGAAGAGAGATCTCATTATTAGCACCTAATTCCAAAATAGTATCACGTCATCATGCTGATAGTAGATTCGTTGTTGTTGCAGCTGCGTCAATTATTGCAAAAATTAGTCGTGATAAATCAATTCATAGATTGAGAAAAAATTTTAATTTAGGAAGTGGATATCCTTCTGATAAAAAAACTGTGAAATGTGTTAAAAAATTACTATCATCTAATAAACAACCTAACTCATTTATTAGAATGAGTTGGAAACCTGTTCAAAAAATTATTAATAAAAATTTACGTTAGTGATGTAGCAATTACCATTGCATGATCTTTATCATACGGATTAAGATTAATTACTTGTTTTATCTCAAATTTAGTTTCTAATTTTTTAATTTCACTGGCGAAGATTTGTTTTGGATCTTTTGTAACATCAATACTTCTTGCTTTAATTACTAAAAATAAATATCCATTTTTTTTAAGATACATGCGACAATTTTCTATGGCTATATTAGTTTGATCTGGTTGTGCAATATCTACATAAACAATATCAACTTTATTGTAAACTGAAAAATATTGTTTTGGCTGTCTTGCATCCTGAATTATGGGAACAATATTTTTTCTATAACACGCAACTCTATCTAGAAAATCTCGTGCTACTCGACTTGAATGTTCTACTCCAAATACAGTTCCTTTTGATCCAATTATATCTGATATGTGACTAATAGTAGTTCCAGTTGAAACACCAAGATATAGTATATTTGATTTCTCTTTGAATGGAAATGTGATTAATCCATTCATTAAACATGCAGCTAATTTACTTCTAAATGGATCCCATAATCTGTATTCTATACCTTTTTTTAGAATTAGTTTTTCTTTGTAGACTTGCTTTTTTGGAACAAAATTTTCTGTAGCAAGTTTTTTCTCACCATCAACTGTAAGCCAGAATATGTTATCTGTTGTGTCTTCCAAAATTATTTCGTTTTCTATTCTTGAATCTATCAGATTTCTTTTTTTGTTTAAAGTCTCTATTTTTATTAAAATTTGAACCGTATTTAGGCGTGTTTTCCTGTTTAGGTTTCTTTACTGGCTTCTCATATTTTTCTTCGATTTCCTTTACTCTAATGTTTAATTTTTCAAGAAGTGTGTTGTTTAAACCTCCTCCATGTACATCTACTCTAGCTGCAATAGCAGCTTTTGCAGCTATTGCTCTAGCAATTTTTCCTCTTTGCCATCTTGGGGCTGCATGTACTACTGCATGTTGAAAAAGTAATCCATGTTTTGGTGGGTTTGAACCAGTCTTTAATGCTCTAAATAGTGCTTTTTCAGCTCCTAAAACTTGAATTGTACTTGCAGGCATTGATGATAGTCTTGTTAAACTTCCAGCTTTTGCTAGAATTCTTGCACCAACTGTAGTTCCTAATACAGCAGTTATGTTTGGTGCTATTTCTTCCATTTGAGCATCTATTCGTGCTTCCAAGTTTTTCCTCATGTCAAATAATTCTAAAATATTTTTAGCTAATGCTTGAACCATTAGAAGATTTTCTTCTGTGATATCTCCTCCACGACTTTTTTCTTTTACAACTGAGAGCATTTGGATTTTAGAATCAGGAAATCCTGCATTTACAAATACATCGTCAGACATGTTTTCTCTTTTTCCTGCTAAAACAATTTGTGCATAACCATTAACGCTATCTATTATATTATCTAGCTCAGGAAAATGTAGACCATACCATTCTCTTAATCTTGAACTAATACCATTGATGATTTTATCTGTGTCATCAAGTGTATTGATTGATTGTATGACATGAAGATCAGGACTACCTGAAACCTCAGTGATCTTACTAGATGATAATTGAATTGCAAAGTCTCTTAATTTTTGCATTGCATCATTTTCATCAGTAGCAAGATTTGCATTGATTAGAATTTTGGGTTTTGTTAATTGTATATCTTCAATATCATGCTCTGACATCATCTGTGATTCAATATCTTTCTTCTTTAGCAAGTCATGTAGCGCTAAATCATTCACAATGACATCATTTTGTTCATTTAACAGAAATTTTGATAGTTCGCTAATTCTTGATTTACCTTTTTTTATGAAAATATAATCATCAGCTGGCTGAGAAAATGTAATGGTTTTCATGCATGTATCACCATCAAAAACTCCTATACCTAGCTCTGTCAAAATAACTTTTAACATATCAAAGATCCAATCTAAGCCTCATTAAAAAAGTTAGCAACACAGTTGAACCAACTGTTATAAGACATTTCTATTATTACTAATCAGATTGAAACCCAGTCTTTCAACTTCAATTGGCAGCCTAACTTTAGAGAGACCAACCATTTTAGCCTCTGGAATACTGGGCATTTCTTTAGATGTTTTTCAAAGGTTGCACAGGGCAGGTGCTGGAGGAGTGGTTACCAAATCCCTGAGTAAAGAGCCTTGGGATGGATATCCAAATCCAACAATTTTCAGTGTAAAAGGAGGAGGCTGGATAAATGCTGTAGGGCTTTCCAATCCTGGAGCCGAGAATTTTGCTGAAATGATAAGACCAAATGAAAATGTACCAATTATTGTTAGTCTAGTAGGCTCTGTAGAAGATGACTTTGAATATATGATAAAACAGTTTGAAAATTGTAAAGTTGCCGCATATGAGTTGAATTTGTCTTGTCCTCATGTGGCAAAAGTTGGCTTGGAAGTGGGAGATGATACAGACTTGGTATCAAAAATTGTGAAAAAAGTGAAATCAATGTCTGATGCTCCAGTCATTGCCAAAGTGGGACTTGGAAGCACTGATTATCTTAAAACGGTAGATGCTGCTGTTTCTGCAGGTGCTGATGCAATAACTGCAATTAACACTATACGAGCTATGGCAATTGATGTAGAAATAGAACGACCAATTCTTAGTAACAAAATTGGTGGATTATCTGGGACACCAATCAAACCAGTTGCCTTAAGATGTGTCTATGAAATATCATCAAAGTTTGATATTCCAATTCTTGGATGTGGTGGAATTTCAACATGGGAAGATGCAGTTGAATTTATTTTGGCAGGCGCATCTGCAGTACAGTTTGGTAGTGTGATGGGTGATCATTGGGATGAAGTTTTTTCAGAAATTAATAATGGTATTGAAAAATTTATGGAACGTAAGGGATATGCAACAATAGGTGAGATGATTGGCAGAGCAAAGAGATCCTAATCACCCACACATTTGTACAATTGAAAGAGTTGTTGATGAAACTCCCACTGTGAGAACATTATATTTTCATGACAAAGTTCTTGCTCATGTAGAACCTGGTCAGTTTGCAATGGTCTGGATTCCAGGTGTTAACGAATTACCGATGAGTGTTATGATTTCAGAAAAAAGGGATGAGGCTGGACTTACAGTAAGGAAACGTGGAGAATCTTCTACTGCATTATACAATCTTAAAGTTGGAGACAAAATTGGAGTTAGAGGTCCATATGGTAATTCTTTTAAAAGGATAGATGGAAAAATTCTATTAATTGGAGGTGGAACTGGCTTAGTTCCTTTAATGAGATTGATAAAATTCTCAAATCCAGATTGGACTACTAATCAAATAACTGTTTTAATGGGTTCTAAAACAAAAGAAGAAGTATTCTTTGAAGATACCGCAAACAAAATGGTAAAAACGAAGTATCTTGATGAAATTGTTCCTGTCACTGAAGATGGAAGTTATGGTGAAAAGGGATATGTTACTGATGTCTTGGAAAAACTTTTGGAGAAGAATACATACGATGCAATCTATACCTGCGGCCCTGAATTGATGATGTATAAAGTAGTCAAACTTGCCAACGAAAAAGGAATTTTTGTCCAAGCAAGCCTAGAACGCATGATGAAGTGTGGTGTTGGCATATGTGGCAGTTGCTGTGTGAATGAGGACCTAGTATGCCGTGATGGTACTGTATTTGATGGACAGCACTTGGCCAAAAACACTGAATTTGGGCATTTCGAGAGAACAAAATCTGGAATACTAGAGAAAATCTAGTTTTGTAACACCAGCAAGGTTTAAAATTAATGCTTTAGGCATGCGTTTAGATAGAAAAATGGGAACACCAAAAATTGTCTTAACTGCTGATAGAACTCTAATGTCACCATATAGGGGATTATCTCTTGCAACATTTTTTGGATGTGCCCCAGCGATTGACCCTCATCGTGATAAGAATAGTATTTGGTATAAACTTCTGAAAAATCAAGTAACTCCAAGAGTTCTTTTTGACTTTATTTGTAATTGGTCCCCAGATATTAACGGTGTAGCAAAATTTGCTCCATATGGATTAAGAAAAGTTGAGGCAGGATTATTACGTGATGGATTTGCACGTAGTGACGTTGTAATAGCACATCCAAATCATATTGAAAAATTCATTGGTCCTGAAACTGAAGTTGTAGGAACATACGAAATGGATCCACTTGGAATGGGACCTGTTACAATGACATTCACTTATGGTCGCAAACAAACTTCTTATGATGAATTTTATAATGCAGATTTACATCGTAGAATCAATGAAGCTAAAAAGAAAAACGGTAGTCATGCTAAAGTAATTGCAGGCGCATCTGGAACTTGGCAATATAATTATGCACCAGAGAAAATTGAAGAATATGGTCTTTATGCAATTTTAGAAGGTGAGCTTGGTGGTATAGCACCAGAGATTGATGGACACGCTGGTCGTTTCTTTAATTATCTTATTGATGGTCAATTTGAAAACATGGATCCTTTCCGAAAAAGAAAAGACTTCAAAGTTGACATAAAAGAATTCAAACGTGAAAATAAAACACTTCATGGTAGATTTGTAAACTTTTGGGATAGACCTGACTTGGATGAGATTCCAGAAATTATTGAACCAAGTATGCATGGAATGGTTGAAGTAATGCGTGGCTGTGGCCGTGGATGTAAGTTTTGTGATGTAACATTAAGATCATTAAGATACTATTCTCCAGAAAAGGTGAAAAAAGAAATTGAGGTAAATATCAAAAAAGGTGGGATGGATAGAGCATGGATTCATAGTGATGATATTTTTGTTTATGGAATGGATGTTGGCACTTCAAAAAATATGGAACCAAATCGTGATGCACTAGAAGATTTGTTTAAAGCAATAATGTCCACTGGTGTTGTACATACAAATCCTACACATGGAACTCTTTCAGGAGCAATAGCAGATGAGAGACTCTTGCCAAGTCTTTCAAAAATAACAAATGCTGGCCCTGATAATCTCACTGGAATTCAGTGTGGTCTTGAGACAGGCAGTATCAGATTGATTGAAAAATATGCTGATAGAAAATTAGCACCTTATACTCCTGATGAATGGCATTGGGTAGTTAAAGAAGGTGTTAAGACGCTAAATGAAAATTATTGGATTCCAGCATTTACATTAATTATGGGTCTAGATAACGATGAACAGCCTGAGGATGGTTGGGAAACTATACGATTAATCAGCGAACTTGAAAGAGAGCAACCAGATTCAATGTTTACTGCTACACCATTAACATTTGTTCCAATTGGATTATTAGAAAAATCAGCATTCTATGATATGGGTCAAGATCAGGATCCAACTCAATTAGGTGTAATGTACAAGACATGGCAGCACAACTTCAAGTATGGAATTAAAAAATTTATGACTAAAACAGGTAAGCATGGTGCAGGCGGTAGTATCAAAAAGCTTGCTTTTAATGGTCTTGCTAGATCATTAGGGGGAGTTCCTTTAGGTGCAATGGAGAAATATGCTAGACGTAAGGGTAGGGAACATGAAAGAGTTCTCGAAAAGATTAAAGCCCAATATTGGTAATTTTCCAAATACATAAATTCACTATTTTTGGTATAATGTTATGGCAACACACGGCTCGCTTACTAAAGCAGGAAAAGTTCGAGGTCAGACCCCTAAAGTAGAGGGAAGGAAGATCGTTGGAACAAACTCCAAACTTAGAAACAAAAGTAACTTCAAAAAACGATTTATCTTAACTAAACTTCCAGGACAAAACAAAGCAAGTTCTAAGAGACGAAGAAGAAATTAATCTTCCAAATCATGATTCATTGTAAAAAATAATCAAACAATACCTTTATAGACAAGAGTACGGTACTATACGGTATGACAGATGAATTAGAAATAAGATTAGATAGTTTAGCAGGTGTCGGACCAGTAACTACAAGAAAATTAAACGATGCAGGAGTACACACCATAATGGATCTAATTGTTAGGGGTCCAGTGGAAGTTGCTGAACTAACAGGTATGGATATAGATTCAGCAGGAAAATTGGTTGAAAAGGCAAGAGAGGGTCTTGTAGAAGGCGGACTAATTGCTAAAGATTTTGTTAGTGCATCTGAATTATACAAAAAACGACTAAGTATAGGCAAAATTACCACTGGAACAGAATGTCTTGATACACTCTTTGAAGGTGGAGTAGAAACACAGGCATTAACAGAAGTTTATGGAGAATTTGGTTGTGGTAAGACACAATTTTGTCACACAATGGCAGTTCAAGTTCAAAAGTCAAAAGAAGAAGGTGGACTTGAAGGTGGTGTATTATACATGGATAGTGAAAATACATTTAGGCCTGAAAGAATTGTATCAATTGCAAAAGCTAATGGAATGGATCCAGAAAAAGCACTTGATAATATTATAGTTGCAAGAGCATATAATAGCTCACACCAACAATTGATACTTGAAGAAGCAAGTAGGATGATCAGTGAGAATAATATCAAACTTATAGTATCTGATTCTGCAGTTGGATTATTCAGATCTGAATACCTTGGACGTGGAACACTTGCTACACGTCAACAAAAACTCAACAGGTTTGTTCATTTGTTAGTTAGATTGGCTGAAACATACAATGTTGCTTCTATCATGACAAACCAGGTAATGTCTTCTCCTGACCAATTTTTTGGTGATCCAACAAAACCAGTTGGTGGAAATGTTGTTGCACATACAAGTACATACAGAATCTACTTTAAGAAATCTGGAAAGAAAAGAATTGCCAGAATGGTAGATAGTCCACATCATCCCGAACAAGAAGTAATATTTGCATTAGGTGAAGATGGAGTAACTGATCCAGACGTTGATACAAAGAAGAAAAAAACAGCCAAATTAACACCAAAAATAAATGAAATTGAAGTATCTAAAGAAACACCAGAAAAAATAGAAAATGATGTTTTAGATTCAGAATCTATTGGTTCTGAGTAAGTCTTAAAATATGGGCAAATTTGCCTTAGTTTGTTATGACTACAAAAAAGCCAGGTGGACGCTCTCATGGATTTAGACATAAATCAAGAGCTGTAATGACAAAGAGTGCACCTAGGGGTGTAAGTTTTCTATTGAGGGAATATAGCGTTGGTGATAAAGCACTAATAATCATAGATCCATCACAACATAAAGCATTACCACATAGACGTTATC
This sequence comes from Candidatus Nitrosopelagicus sp., assembly GCA_028345295.1. Classification (GTDB taxonomy): domain Archaea; phylum Thermoproteota; class Nitrososphaeria; order Nitrososphaerales; family Nitrosopumilaceae; genus Nitrosopelagicus. The sequence goes on from JAOMDA010000013.1 coordinate 9,925, forward strand.
ATGGTAAAGTAGGAACTATAACAGAAGTAGGCAGAAGAGTTGTGACTATGGATGTAAAATTAGGGGAAAAAACAAAAACCTTAATCACTAGATTAGATCATATAAAACCATTCGGTGTATAAAAATGGAAGAAATAAAAAAGAAACAATCAGTATCAATTTCTGAAGTTAAGGCGATTCTAAAAGAGCAGGATCCTGAAACTATGGACCAAATTCAAAGATGGACATTTGATTATGTAACAAAATTTGCAAAAATGGAACCAGAAAATGCAAAAAAAATGAAACAGAAGATGATTAAAGATTGTAATTTAACTGAAGAGGAGGCAGTAGAAATTATTAACATATGCCCAAAAACAATGTCAGAATTACGTTCTTTTACTTTCGGTTGGAAAAAATTAATTCTATCTGAGACACTAGAAAAAATTCTTAAAATTATCAAGGAGAATTCTTAATTTTTTTAGGTGATATTCTTGGAGAGGGGACATACCCAATCACGAAAGTATGAAGAATATGCATATGTTTTAGATTCTAATTCAAAAGGAAGATCTCAAACAGTTAGAGGAAGGGAAGGAATTATTGTTACTGCAATTGGGGAAGAAAGATTAACACTTTTAGAAATTTTAGGTTCCGAAAATTCAATATTTGAAATTGGAGAAAAAATCTACATAGGAAAAGAAGGGAGAACTAAAGTTCAATCTGTATTAGGTAAATTGGATTATGACAATATTTCAAGTACTGCCAAAAATGAAGTTATAGGTGTTGTTGAATCTATTGTGAAAAATAATGAACAACGATTTGTGGATTATGTAAATAATGCACAACCATTGACTCCAAGGAAGCATTCACTGGAATTAATCCCAGGTATTGGTAAAACTTACTTGAAATTAATCTTAGAACAAATTAGTCGAAATAAGTTTTCAAATTATCAAGATATGGAAGAACGTGCAGGTCTTAAGGATCCAGTTCATCATATTTGCAAAAGAATTATGGAAGAAATAACTGGGGAAACACAGTTTCATCTTTTTGTGAAAAGATGATAAAAAGAAAAAAATTTGGTCAAAATTTCTTAAAATCAGATCATATAGCAAAATTCATTGTTAGTTCTCTAAATCCTACACGAGATGATATTGTCTATGAAATTGGAACTGGAAGAGGAATTTTGTTACCATATCTTTGTAAAAAATCTAAACATGTAATCACTGTTGAAAAAGATAAATCACTTTATGAGGAAGATATTATGAAATTTTCAAACATTGAAAATTTAACAATTATTCAAGGTGATGGATTCAAACAAAATAAGAAATTTGATATTTTTGTATCTAATTTACCATATTCTGAAAGTAAGACTGCTATTCAATGGATGTTGATGCAAAAATTTACGGCAGGAATTATTATGATTCAGTATGATTTTGCAGAAAAATTATTTGCTACAAAACAAAATAGAAAAGCAATATCAGTTTTAGCTCAATCAGGTTTTAATATGGAAATTTTAAGAAATGTTTCGAAAGAAGACTTCTCCCCACAACCAAAAATTAAATCCACCATTGTGTCATTTAGAAGAAGAACATCTTTTTCAAAGGAATTGATCCATACTGTTAATCTAATTTTTTCATTTAGAAGGAAAAAAATACAAAATATAGGTAAACAATTAGGAATAACAATAAAATCAGATCTAAGATTAGAAGAGATGAGCAATTATGAAATTATCAAATTTGCAAAAACAATTAGAAAATTCTAAGCAGTATTTACCTGCAGAAGATACATTCTTTCTTGAAGATAGTATAGATAGAGAGAAAGGAAATTTTGCGTTAGATATTGGATGTGGATCTGGGTATCTTACTAATATTCTCAAAGATTCATTTAATCTGGTTGTAGGTACTGATATAAGCTATAATACATTACGAGAACAAAACTATAAGGTTGAAAATGTAATATGTTGTAATTCTGCTGATGCACTACGAATAAATTTTGATCTAATTATATGCAATTTACCATATCTTGCAACAGATGAAATTATTGATGTTGCAACAGATGGAGGTAAAGATGGGTTGGAACTCCCAACTGAAATAATATCGTCTGCATTAAATCGTCTTTCAAAAAATGGAAAATTCATTTTTGTTACTTCATCACTATCTGATTATATGACACTAATTGATTATGTTAAATCAAAAAAGTTTTCAGCAGAAATTATTTCAAAGAAGAAATTATTTTTTGAAGAATTGATTCTAGTTAAAGTAAAAAGACTATTTTCTTAGATTAGCTTTTGCAATTTCTGTAATATGTTCTGACATCTGAGTTGTTGTTGCATCACCACCTATATCAAATGTGACATACTTCCCCTCATTGATTATTTGTTCTGTAGCAGAAAAAATTGCGTCTCTGATATCTTTCTCACCTAAATAATCTGCCATCCATGCTCCTGCGAGAACTGTGGCAGTTGGATTAACTTTATTTTGACCCTTAAATGATGGTGCACTTCCATGAGCTGCCTCAAACATGGCATAATCTTTTCCCATGTTTGATGAGTAGATTAATCCAATTGATCCTACAATACCTGAAGCAAGTTCTGAAATAATATCCATGAACAAGTTTGTACTAACAAGAATTGAGTTGTTAAATTGTTCTGGGTTAATGACAAGTTGTTGAGCCATGTTGTCAATGTAAATTTCCTGTAATTCCATGTTTGGGTAATCTTTCAAGGAATCTTCTACTACCTCAAAGAATAGACCATCTGTCTTTTTGAGAATATTACGTTTCGTAATTGCTACTATCTTGTTTAGTTGATAATTATTTGCCCAATCTAAGGCAGAATTCATAAACCTTGTACATCCATTTCTTGAAATTTTTCTAATTGCAATTGCAGTATCATTTGTTAATTGTGTTTCAACACCAGTATACAGACCTTCAGTGGCTTCTCTAAAACATACAAAATCTACATCTCTATTAGGAGTCAATTTTTTGAAAGTTTTTACTGGTCTAATGTTTGAAAATAATTCAAATTTTTGTCTTAATGTAACTGCAACACTTCTTGGTGCACCTGGTTTTGGAATTGTGGTAGTTGGTCCTTTGAAACATGCATCGACTTCTTTTAGTGTTTTCATAGTAGACTCTGGAATATATGAGTCATCTTTGTTGCCATTGCTTTCCCATTGTTCTGAACCTGCTTCACAAAAAACTAATTCTGATTGCAAATTACATTCTTTTAGTATGCTTACCATAGAATCTACTATCTCAGGACCTATTCCATCTCCTTTGATAATAACTGCTTTTTTACTCATAATCATTAAAAACAACTTTCAATTATTTATTCCTTATAGTGAAAATAGATGTGCTAACTATATGATAAAATCTTAAATTAGTAAAATATAATAAAATTACATGAAGATTGTCCAATTATCAGATATACATGTGGGTTCACAATTTCGAGAAGATGTTTTTCAAACAGTAATTCAAGAAGTTAATTCATTAAAACCTGACTCAGTAATTATCACTGGTGATTTAACAAATGAAGGATTAAAGGAGCAGTATGAAAAGTGTAAAAATTTGATTTCACAAATTAATGTTGATAAGATTATTGCAATAAGTGGAAATCATGATTATAGGAATACAGGCTACTTACATTTTAAGAAGTATTTTCCATTTCAAACAATTAATGAATTAAGTGATGATGTAATTTTATTAACTATAGGAACTGCCAGGCCAGATAGGGATGAAGGTGAAGTAGGCTACAGACAAACTCGTTGGCTTGAGCGTACAATGAAAAAATATCAAGACAAAACTACAATTCTTGCGATGCATCATCATTTAATTGGAATTCCTGATACTGGCTCTGATAGATTAACAATAATTGATGCAGGTGATGTTCTCAGATCTACATTATTTTCTAATGTAAATTTAGTACTATGTGGCCATAAACATAGACCATGGTTATGGGATTTCAATAATTTACTTATTGCAAATGCTGGTAGTACTTCTTCTGAGCGTGTAAGAGGATTCTTTGAAAATAGTTATAATATTGTCAAGATTGAAAATGGGAAGATTTCCATAGATCTTAAAATTGTTGGAGGCAAGAGAATGCCTTTACAAAGCGTAGTGAAGGATTATACTATTTTTGAAGAAGAGTGAGTTTATTTACAGTTTTGAATTAGCACGTTTGTGCGGGGTTCGCCTAGCCTGGTAGGGCGTGGGATTGCTAATTCCATGTTCGCAAGAACTCGGGGGTTCAAATCCCTCACCCCGCGCCAGTTAAGATTGACTTAAAAAGATGATTCGAAAATTAATATCATGGGAAGACGAAAATCACAAAAAATTATTAAAACCGGACCAAAAAATGTCACTACTGGAATGTGTCCTTTGTGTAAGACCATTGGTAGGATTTTCATTATTGGAATAGTTGGTAAAGAACGTGGAAAATGCCCATCATGTAATCAAGAGTTTGATTTATAGAATTAGGCTCAAAAAAAACCCCAACATTTTTAAGCAATTTTTTATTTTCACAAGTCTATGAGTAGTAAGAAAGAAACCTCTAAAGAAGAGACAATTTATGACCGTGTTTCAAAACTTGAAGATGAAATTGCAACATTACGTAACGAGATTGATGTGATAAAAAATGCATTCAGGAATGAATTAGCACGACATGAAGTGAAGATGATAAAGAAAGGTCACGACGTTTCATCAATTATAGATAATTAATTTAGTCTTTACTTAATTCATATAATCAGAACCTGTGGACAAGTCCCGTTTTAAATACAAATCAGGTTCTTTAAGTTCTTTTGTAGATGGTGGTTTATCAATAAGAAATTTGAATGTTTTTTGACCAAATTTTTCATAAATTTTTGCTGTAAAATCTTTTCCCATACTCTTACGAACTTGATATGATGAAAAATCTGTGCCCATAAATGTTGTAAGATAATTTTGGAAATCAATATCAGTAGCAAGAATGTTTTGCACAGAAAATTCAGCAATTCCCTCCATCGTTGTAAATGCGGCATGATGTTTTTGTATAGGTAATAGCCATCTTTGATATATATCTAATAAACCTGGAACGAATTCAGCAATTTTTGGATCAATTTCTACTTTTGTGAATGTCATAACATCTGGACCTAAAACATTTACAATAAAATTATCTGGATTTAACATAAAAAACAAGTTTGCTTTTTTTGCAATAGGAAAATCTTGTGGAACAGTTTGTAATTGTAAATATTCATACAGTTTTGTTGTTGTAGAATCATCAAGCTCTATAATCATTTTTGCAAGTTCTTCATTTATTGAATTTACATTAATAACTGCAGTTTTATTTTCATCATGTAAATTATCTTGTGTAGAATGAATTAGCTCTTCAAGAATTGTCATTTTTAATGCACCCCTATATCCTGAATTAACTTGGTCGAGTCTAGATTCGTAAGGTGGTCCTTGTTTGTAGAGAATAATTTGTGGATAACTTGAAAGAATGAATTTATTTAGATAGATTACAGAGTCTAAAACATCTCCATATGTAGTAGAAATCTTCGAGATGTATGATTTTGCATATGTAGAATAAACAAGGAATTTTGCAAAGTCATTATCAATTAATTTAGCAATTTTACCAATATCCAAATCTGAAACTGCTGAAAATAAATCATCTACATATTGTCTTGAATCATCTGTAGTGTGTACTTTTTTTGCTTTTAACATCTTAAACTCCTTTAATTCAGGAAATTCAATTTTTATGTCTGAAGGAACTTGTAAATTAGTGAAATCAGTAATTTTTTCTATTAATTTTGGAGATTCTTTCTCAGCAAAATCTTCCAAGCTTTGAAAATTATTTGGAATGTCTGAATCATCATTAATCTTGGAGGATAATTTAGAAATTTCTTTTTCTTCATTAATTTCTACTGATATTTGATCTAATAATGCCTCAGCAAATTCTTCAAATTCTGTCATAATCCAAAATTCATTGAAACTAATTTAATACTATCTTAGGTGAAAAAATAGATATTCCCTATTATTCATTAATTTTATGATTTGCACAAAAAAAATAGTAAATTTTTAAGATGTGTTAAATGCTTTGGAAGAGTTAATTTGGAAATTCTTATAGAGACATCTGAAATTTGTGAGGGTTTTCTAATATGCAGCAGATGTAGAGAAAAATATCCAATTATTGATAATGTTCCAATCATTATGAGTTCATTTGTAAATTATATTCAAATTAGACCCTCTCTTGGTGGGAAATTACTTTTACTTTCCAAATCTAAGTCAATGAAAAAATTTATCAAACTTGTATTATCAAAAATTAGAAAATCAAATAATGATTTATCAACTATTGAAGAACGCTGGACGGAAATATATCAAAAAAATAGTAATTCCAAGTATTATTCACAAATTATACAAAAATTTTCCAAACTTCCAAATTCAAAATTTGTATTAGAACATGGTTCATCTATTGGTATAGTTTCAAAGTCACTTGGTGATAAGCATGAAAATGTGTTTGGTATTGATTTATCTTATCATGCTATACATACAGCTAAGAAGAAATTTCAAAACAATGTAGATTTTTTTGTATCTGATTCACTTTTGCATCCATTTGGAAAAAAGAAATTTGATATTGTATTTGCATTAAATATGTTAGAACTTGTAGAGCCTATTTCTTTACTCAATACTTTGTTTAAACAAGTAAGAAAAGGTTACATTGTAATTTCTGATCCATATGATTATGAACGTGGGAAAAATTCAGTCAAAAAACCACTTTATGAGAATGACATTAGAAGAAACATTCGTAATCTTGGAATGTCAATTGTACATAATACGATAAAACCATCTTTACTACCTTGGAATCTTAAAATTAATTCAAGGACTAGCTTAAATTACAACGTTGATCTAATTATTGCAAAAAAATCATAGTATTATCAATTAATGTAATGCCGGGGGTGGGTTTCGAACCCACGACCTCCAGATTATGAGTATTGCCTTCGTTGGAAGAACCGTTAGAGTTAACCAATGGAACTGGCACTCTAACCAGGCTGAGCTACCCCGGCATAATAAGAACTAAAAATTATTGCAATTAAATGTTAAAAATCAATAATTATTTGATACTTGTTTCCAATCTTCATTAATTGATCTAACCCAAAGGAATTTTTTCTGTAGTGCGGCTGTATACAATTTTTCCCAGTCAGCATCTACTTCATCAGTCCAAGATTTGAAAATTCTTGGATCAATATAATTTCGGAGTGATGTACCCAAGTTATAGTCTTTAGTTTTTTTGGTAAGATCCAGTTGAAGTTTTAGTTTTTCTACTCTTTCTTTATGTTTCTGTTTTGATTTCTTTATCTGCACTTTTGCTCTTTTAATTTGTCCATTTTTTGTTTCTTTTTGTTTATCTGTTTTTACTACTTTTGATTCAGTTCGTTTCAATGCTTCTTCTTTTGATTTCCATGGGTTACTATTCTCAGCCTTTTTTAGAGTGTCAATCTTTTTTTGGAGTGTTTGTTCAAAGGTTTTAGGAATTGTTCTTTTATGATTACACATCATTGCAGCCTCAAGATTAGCCAATTTAGCATGGTATAATTTTTCAGCTGGATTAGATTTTTTTATAGAATCATGTTCACGAAGATATTTTGATACTACGCTAGATGCAAGATATGTTCTGAAAACTTTTGCTGTTAACCCTTCAACAATACTCGAATAATACTGATTAACATGTCTTGATGTAATTCCATCAAATATTTCATCAGATTTTTTTTTCTTTGACACAAGCTCCTTGAGATTATCATGAAATTGTTTATCATGTCCTACTGCTTGTACTGTTTCTTGCCATCTAACACTATCTTTACCAAGAAAATCAAATTCAATAGAACTACCTGTAAGATTTACATGCTCTTTTCGTAGAGTTGTTGCACCAACAGTGTCTGCTTCCTCAGGATCTTTCTCATCACCAACTCTCATAGCAGTTCTATAAATCAAATAACATGCAGTAGAAATACGCCTAATCTTTGAATTCTTATCTTGCATATCTTTAACAATCCTATCTTTAATTTTGTTAATTTCACTTGCTAATTTTTTTGCCTTATCATACTTTGCCTGATCACGTTCTTGTTTAATTCCAGCAGTATCTGCTAGCCATACATATTTCCTTTTTTCAGTTAAAATATCTGTCCAGCTAGCCATCCACATTGAATCTTTATCATTAACAATTTTTCCCCAGTTACCTACAGGTATTTTTGCTTCTGTTCCAAGGTTTAAAGTCACATTCTTTGCTGAAACTTTAGGTTTCCATTTACCTCTCATAGGGTGCTCACCTCTACCAATGAATATACCTGGGGGCTCTGCCATGTAATTTGCAACCTCAACTTCTTTTCCATCCATTATTGCAATGCCATATTTGGCTTTCATTTCCTCCCGAATTTCTTTTCGTTTCGCAGCAAGAGACTTTTTCTCTTCTTTTGTAAGAAGTTCCTTGGAATCTTTCTCCTCATCAACTATTTTGAATGGATTTGAAAAGTTGATTTCTGATAATTCCAAGTTCTTGTATTTTCCATTAAACGTCTTGGCAAAATCGTTAACAAAATTTTTTTGAAATACTTTATCTTGTGCATATGGTGTATCCTTCTTTTTTGCCCATTGATAGATCATTTCTTCTTGTAGGAGGTTCAAAGAAACTAATTCACCTCTAATTTTAATCCTTAATCCTTTTGTCTCAAAATCTGGAGGAAAGAGTATTCCATTATGTTGAAGTTTTTGCCATTTCATATTGTTCACTTATTGCGGACTTAGACAAAAATCGATTTAAGGCGTATATATTCTAATCTTGATAAATAATGTGATTATTCACCATACAGTTCTTTTTTAATATAATTTTCAAACTCAATGTCGGTTTTCATCTTTTTGGCTTCTAGGAACATCATTGCATCATTACCTACAATGTACCTTGGTAATGGATTTTGCTCATTAATTGATTTGATAATGATATTTGCTACCTCTTTAGGGTCTGTACCCATTTCAGCCATCATCTTTACACCTGAAACAACTTTTGATGTAATTTCATTGTATACTGAGTTAGAGTTTGATTTTTTTGCCATTTTCATTGAGTCAAAAAAATTAGTTTTAATTACTCCAGGCTCGATAATGATAACATTTATTCCAAATTGACCAAGCTCAAATCTCAGACACTCACTTAATCCCTCTAAGGCAAATTTTGAACTGATATATGCAGGAGACACTGGAAATCCAATTCTTCCTGCTACAGAGCTAACATTCACTATATTACCTGATTTTTGTTTTCTCATTATTGGGCTAACTTTTTGAATTATTCTTATTATTGAAAAAAAATTTGTCTCAAACTGTTGTTTAAATTCTTCAATAGAAACATCTTCAACGGTTCCCCACATACCCCATCCTGCATTATTTACTAGTGTATCAATTCTACCCTTTTCCTCTAAAATTTTTGTTATTGCTTTATCTACAGAATCTTCATCATCAACATTAAGCTCTAAAACTTTGATAGGTAAATCTTCATCGTTTACAATTTTCTCCAGTTTTCCTGCTTTTGTCATATCCCTCATTGTTGCATACGTAAAGTATCCTTCCCTTCCAAGAGTTATTGCAGTCTCAAATCCAATTCCACTTGAACACCCAGTTATAAGAGAAACTTTTTCCATGCTCAAATCATGATATAGTTATCTAATAGTCTTATTATTGACACTATTGCTGAGAAATAAAAAAGGTTAACTAGAATGCATACAGACTAGCTTTATGGTAAGTTATACATCTGAAGTGGCAAAAAGTCACAAAAAATTCACTGCTCAGTTGAATAGAGCAAAAACTAGACAAGCATGCCTAAATGCATACTGGAAACATAAAAAAGAACATGAAACATTGTTAAGAAGACATCTAAAAGAAGAACTAGCTCAAGTCAACAAGAAAAAGGCAAAAATAGCATACAAGTGACACTTGATTACAAATCGTTATCTTTTTTTTATGTTTGAGATTATAAGTAACCACTTACTAAAAATTAAAGTTGAAGAAAATATTATTCAATAATATCTATAATCTTAATTGTATTGATGGAATGAAGCTTATTTCAAAAAATAAGATTGATCTTGTTATAACTGATCCACCATTTGCAATTAATTTTAAAGCAAAAAAAGCGAATTACAATAGAACACAGTCAAGAGTTATAGAAGGATATAATGAGATTCTACCTGAGAATTACTATGATTTTACTTTGCAATGGATGTCTGAAATTTTTAGAATTTTAAAAGATTCTGGAAGCATGTATGTTTTTTCAGGATGGAATAATCTAAAGGATATACTTACTGTAATTGATGATGTTGGATTTACCGTAGTAAATCATATTATTTGGAAATATCAGTTTGGTGTTGTAACAAAAAATAAGTATGTCACATCTCATTATCATTGTCTTTATGTTTGTAAAAATCCTAAAAAAAGAAAGTTTTATCCTTTTTCACGCTTTTCTAAGAATGCAAAATCTGATAAAGGTAGTAGTCTTCATTATAAGGACAAAGAGGATGTTTGGGAGATTAAACGTGAGTATTGGACAGGTGAAGAAAAAACACCAACGAAACTTCCACTAGAAATAATTGAAAAGATATTAAATTATTCAAGCAAAAAAAACGATATTATTTTTGATCCTTTTCTAGGATCAGGACAAGTTGCGGTAGTTAGCAAAATGAATGAAAGGCAATTTTGTGGTTTTGAAATTGTTAGTGATTATTATAAATTTGCAAAAAAACGACTTAAAAATAATATATACAGATTTAAAAAAAATTAATTTTTGAATCGTTTTTCCTTTAAATCATCTTTTGGTTCATTTTCTGATGTACCAAACTTAGATTCTATAATTTGTTTTAATTCTAAATCACTCTTATTTTTTATATTAATTCCAAGTGATTTGGCCATGTATTCCAGTTTTTGTCTTTCTGTTTGAACAGGTCCATTGACAGAGAGACCAGAACTATTTGAATTTGGTTCGGTATAATCTTTGATTTGTTTTTGAACGTCATTTTTTGCTTTGTTATACTCTCCAATGATCTTTCCAATCTTTTTTCCAGCCTCAGGTAGTTTGTTTGTACCAAACAATAGAATTAATGCAACAAAAATTATAATCATCCATTCGCTTCCAATAATGTTTAGTCCATATTCAATCATATATTTTCTCTAATTAGTTTTAAATTAAATATTTGTATTTCTTTTAGGTTCAAGTAGTCTTCTTTGTGATATTGAGAGAATCGCGACCCCAATTCCTAGAACAAAGAAAATTAGATAAGGCATTTCGTTTCCAAAAAATTGGGAAATCAAGCCTGCAGTTATAGGACCAATTGCCCATCCAATACCAAAAGTAGTTTCATATGCACCAATCATTGTACCAGAAATTTCTGGTCTTGTTTTACTGAGTATGATTTCTAGTGTAAGTGGGAAGAAAATACTAAATCCAAAACCAAGTAGAACAAGTGAAATTGCAAATTCAATTATTGTATCTACAAAGAATGACAGCCCAAGTCCTATTGCAATTGCAAAAGTGGCAATAATCAGTGTAGTACTGGTGTGTTTAGCAAGTTTTCCTGCAACTGCGAGCGTAAGAATTCTTGATATTCCAAAAATGAAAAAAAGTATCTCTATATCTATCACAGTCATACTTCTATCACTTAGAAACGCAGGATAGATGCTTAGAATTACTCCAAATGAGGCAGTGCAGTAGACTAACATTAGAATTACTTGGGGAAATTTTGCAATTTCTTTCAGTGATGATAAGGAAAAAGTTTCGTGTTTTGTTGTGGGTCTGTTTTTTGATAGAATTAATGAGGAAACTAAAGATGCAACCAGTACGTATGCAGCTATTTCAAAAATTATTCTATACGTTACATCAAAACTATCTAATAGAATTGAACCTATTAGTGGTCCAATCATAAATCCGGTCGTAAAGAATCCAGTAAATGTAGCAATATTTCGTACTCTTGTTTTTCCTTTACTTACATTGGAGATAATTGCTTCACATGGAGGCCAAAAAAATGCATGAGCAACTCCAGTCATGACTCTAAAACCCATTATTTCTGGCACACTTTGTGCAATAGATAGTAGGTACACAGAAGCAGAATTGATAATTACACCAATAGATAATAGATGTCCATTATTGAATTTGTTCAAGAAAATTCCTACAAACAGTGGAAAAAACATGTAAGGAATGAAATTAGCAAATCCAATAACTCCTAATTCTGCATATGATGCACCTATGACATCTTTTGCAAAAATTGGCAACAATGGACCATGTAATCCATATGAAACACCAATTAATAGTCCTGTAATGTAAACTATAACTAATCTTCTATTCATTTATACGCAGCAACCATTATTGCTCCGCCCATAAGATCCTTATCAAATTCAACCCGTGAGAATTTCTCAAGCAGCAAGGATTCTAATTTTTTATTTTGTGGCCAAAGCTTGTATGTTCCATATAGTGTTGCAAATTTCAAACCTAATTTCCCACCAGCAATAAATGCAATTATCGGAAGGAATAATCTGAGATAGCATGTTACACCAAATCTAATTATTGGTTGATCAGGTTTTCCAAGATCAACAATTATCCATCGACCACCATTTTTTAGAACTCGATGCATTTCAGAAATTGCTGTTTTCAAACTAATTGCATCACGCAAAGAATATCCTGATAATACCATATCAAATTCATTATCCTGAAATGGAACATGCTCAAAAACTCCACATGCACTATCTAATTTTTTATCAAATAATCTATCAGTATTTTTTAACATTGGAACTAAAGGATCATATAAAATAACACTCAAATCATCATCCACTATTTTTGCTGCAGTTTTTGACATATTTCCAAAACCAGAACCTGCATCAAGAACTTTATCGCCTTTTTTTATTCGACCCTTGATAGCTTGAGTTCTATGTTCAGTATCTTTACCTAACGAAATGAATGAATTGACTTTATCATATACTGGAATTATATCTCTTAGAACATCTATGACCTCGCCCCAATAACTTCCTAAGCCCATATCATTAACTCAAATCATGTTTTAACAAATGTTTGCACTTAATCTATCAAAAATAATTGTATTTCTTCTTATTTGACAAATTTACCCTTGGCTAATTCATCAAATTTCTTTAAATCCTCGTTTGATACTCTTTCAAGAAGTTTTGAATCCTCAGTGACTTTTGACATTTTAATATGGTCAGTTCCTGTTTTTTCCTCACTTTTGAGATTTATTGCTGCAATTGCCAAAGATGACGCTTCTTCTAAATTGAGACTATCTTTGTAATTCTTTTCTAAGAAATCATTTACCTCATCTGAGCCTAAGCCAATTGCCACAGCAGAATATGAAACATATGTTCCACTTGGGTCTATTGTAACTATTTGAGAACCTTTTCTGTCCACTCCCGCAAGGATTAATGCTACACCAAATGGTCTAACACCTGAATATTGTGTAAATTGATGATTTTGGTCTGCTAGATGCTTTGCAACAGTCTCAACTTCTACTGGTTCATCATATGTTAACTTGTTACTCTGAGAAAAATATCGTGCATTGTCTACTTGCACACGTGCATCTGGTATGTAACCAGCAGCTGCAACTCCTATATGCTCATCTACCTGAAAAATTTTTTGAGTAACGTCTGAAACTTGAAGCGATCTTCCTTTTTCTTCTACTGCTATGATAATTCCATCTTTACTTTTTATTCCAATTGCAAGTGTTCCACGTTTTACTGTTTCAAGTGCATATTCAACCTGATAAATTCTACCATCAGGTGAGTACATAGTTGGTGTCATGTCATATCCACGGTTTGCCATCATGATAAATTGATTATTTCCAATGTTAATTTAAGGGTTAGTTATTTTGTAGGCTCAATGTAAAAGATCTGTTTTTATTTAAATTAATTATCTAAAATAGAATTAATTCCTTCTTTATACGATGGATATTTGAAAGTATAAATTTTTGAAATTTTTTCATTTGAAATTTTCATTGGTGTTGTTAATAGTTTTATCAAATCTCCTCCTAGTACACCTTTTGCAAGAAACATAGGAACACCACCTGGACGTTTTGCACCAATTTTATCAGCAGTGTAATCTACAAATTCTTTAAAAGTTGTAGATGTAGAATCGGCTACAACATATGATTCATCATGTGCACTATTTTTTGCAATTACAGTTAGTACTCCTACTGCATCATCAACATGAATGAAGCATTTTGAGTAATCTCCCTTACCTGGAATTTTGAATGTTCTATTTTTTAGCCTGTTAACAATCATATTTTCAAACCAACTTCCATCTCCATAAACATCTCCAAAATAGCATACTGAAAAATTAATTTTATTTTGCTTACATGCATTCTTTAAGAATTTTTGTGCTTCTAATCTAATCTTTACAAAATCTGTGTCTGGCTGAATCTTACTTTCTTCATTCACAGTTGAATTATTTGGATTTCCAAAGACTCCTAATCCTGACGCATAAATAATAAAATTTGTTTTATTTTTAATTTTTTCAAATAAGTTAATTGTTCCCTCGAGATTGATTTTTTTCTGTTTTTTCTTGTCTTTAACTAATGGTGTAGCCGCTGCTAGATGATAAACTACATCAAAATTAACATCAGGAATATCAAACGTACTATTTGATAAATCCGCAGTAATTACACGCATTCCGTTAACAGTATTTGATTTCTCATGAATTATACCATATACTTCATCACCTTCTGAGATTAATCTTCGTGCTAATCTAGAACCAATAAATCCTGATGCACCAGTTACTAATGCTTTCATACATTACCTTCCATCTAACATTTAAAATAATTTGACATTTTATGAAAGGAACTTTTAAGTAGTAATTTAAGATCAGAATTATACATCTTGGCTCAAGCGGATCCTTTTGCAAATGCAACTAAACAAGTCAATGATGCATGTGACATTTTGAAAATTAAAGATAAACAATTGCGTGAATATTTAGCAATGCCAAACAGAGTATTGAGAGTAAAAATTCCTGTAAAAATGGATAATGGAAAAATCCGTATCTTTACTGGATTTAGATCACAGCATAACAATGATCGTGGTCCATACAAAGGTGGTATACGCTACTTTAATCCAGAAGGTGGTGTCAAATACATGGAACGTGAAGTTATGGCATTATCATCATGGATGACATGGAAGTGTGCCATAGTTGATATTCCACTTGGAGGAGGTAAAGGTGCAATCTTTGTCAATCCAAAAACAGAAAAACTTAGTGATGGAGAACTTGAAAGATTAACACGTGGTTTTGCATACAAAATCGGCGAAGTGATTGGACCTCAAAAAGATATTCCAGCTCCTGATGTTTATACTACAGGAAGAGAAATGACGCAAATTATGGATACATGGAGTAAAATGAATGGAAACAAATACTCTCCAGGTGTCATAACCGGAAAACCAATTCCTATGGGAGGTTCATTAGCACGAAATGTTGCTACTGGATTAGGTAATGCTTACTGTATCAGAGAAGCTGCAAAGATTCTAAAACTCAAATTAAA
Source organism: Candidatus Nitrosopelagicus sp. (assembly GCA_028345295.1). Classification (GTDB taxonomy): domain Archaea; phylum Thermoproteota; class Nitrososphaeria; order Nitrososphaerales; family Nitrosopumilaceae; genus Nitrosopelagicus. The sequence continues at coordinate 25,430 of JAOMDA010000013.1, forward strand.
AGGTGCAACAGTTGTTTTACAAGGATTTGGAAACGCTTCAACTTTTTCTGGTGAGTATCTTGAAAAAATGGGTGCCAAATGTATTGCTGCAAGTGATTCAAAAGGTTCTATATTAGTTCCAAAAGGATTCAAGGTTAGTAAACTATTAGAGTATAAACAAAAGAAAGGCTCTGTTGTAGGCTTCCCAGGAAGTAAAAAAATTTCTACTGAACAATTACTTACTACAAAATGTGATATACTAGTTCCAGGTGCATTAGAAAATCAGATTAATACATCTATTGCAAAGAAATTGAAATGTAAAATTATAGGCGAAGCGGCTAATGGTCCTACATTACCTGAGGCAGATCCAATAATTTTCAAGAAAAAAATCTTTATGATTCCTGACATTCTTGCAAATTCTGGTGGAGTGTGTATTTCTTATTTAGAGTGGGTTCAAAACAATCAGGGTTATTATTGGTCTTTTGATGAAGTTGCTGGCAAAATGGAATCTAACATTGTAAAAGGCTTAAATGATATGCATAAACTTGCTAAAAAACATAAAATTGATAATAGAAGAGCTGCTATGGCACTTGCAGTTGAAAGAGTTTTAGAAGCATTTGAGCTTAAAGGTATTTGGCCTTAAACAAAAATTTTGATCAAAGATTAATATAACGAAAAATTTTTTTATCGATCGAATAATGTCTTCTGTAAAAAATATCTTTGAGGAAACAATCAAAACAGATCATAAAGTAATCACAGAAGAGGCGGCTAAATCAATTTTAAAGAAATATGGAATTAAAGTCCCTGGATTTGCTTTAGTAAAATCTGCTGATGAGGCAGCAAAGGCTGCAAAGAAACTTGGATTCCCATTAGTAATGAAAGTTGTATCTCCACAAATTCTCCATAAAACTGATGTTGGTGGTGTAAAAGTTGGTGTGGATAATGTAGCAGATGTCAAAAAGACATTCAATGACATGTATGGTAGGTTATCTAAGAAAAAAGGTGTAGATGTAAAAGGAATTCTTTTGGAAAAGATGGTTCCAAAAGGAGGAGTTGAATTAATTGTTGGTATACAAAATGATCCACAGTTCGGTCCAATGCTTATGGCTGGATTGGGTGGAATAATGACCGAAGTTTTCAAAGATGTTGCATTTAGAATGCTTCCAATTACAACATCTGATGCAAAATCAATGCTAAATGAATTAAAAGGCTCAAAACTTCTCAAAGGATTCCGTGGTAGTGCACCAATTGATACAAACATGGTTGCAAAAGCACTAGTCCAAATTGGAAAGATGGGAGTTGATAACGCTGATTACATAAACAGTGTTGACTTTAACCCCGTAATTGTATATCCTAAATCTTACTTTGTAGTAGATGCAAAGATAATTCTAAATAAAGAAATCAAAAAGAATTCAATTTCAAAAGCAAAACCAATCATTGCATCAATGGAGCAATTCTTTACTCCAAAATCAGTTGCATTAGTTGGTGCATCTTCAACACCAGGAAAAATTGGTAATTCTGTCCTAGATGCACTAGGGAAACAAGATTTCAAGGGAAAAGTTTATCCAATTAATCCTAAACAAAAGAAAATTCTTGGAATCAAATGTTATCCATCATTAGAATCAATAAAGGCAAAAGTTGATCTGGTTGTAGTCTGTGTTGATCTTTCAGCATGTGGTGCAATCATGAAGACTTGTGCAAAAAAAGGAATTCACAGTGTAGTAATAGTCTCTGGTGGTGGTAAAGAGCTTGGTGGTGACAGAGCAGCTATGGAAGCAGAAGTAAAAGCACTATCATTAAAGCACAAAATTCGTGTAATCGGTCCTAACTGTATTGGAATGTTTAATGCAGCAAATAGACTTGATTGTGCATTCCAAGGACAAGCTAGAATGGTTCGTTCAAAATTAGGAAATGTTGCATTCTTCTCACAAAGTGGAACTATGGGAATTAGCATGTTAGAGAGCGCCGATTTGTTTGGTTTGTCAAAAATGATTAGTTTTGGTAATCGTTCTGATGTTGATGAAGCAGATATGATATGGTATGCCGCAAATGATCCTCAGACTAAAGTAATTGGACTATACGTCGAGGGATTTGGTGATGGTAGAAAATTCATCAATACTGCAAAACGTGTAATGAAAGAAAAGAAGAAACCAGTTATCATTTGGAAGAGTGGAAGAAGTACTGCAGGCGCAAAGCAGGCTGCATCACATACGGGTTCACTTGGTGGCTCTAACGCAATGATTATGGGTGCATTCAAACAAGCAGGAATTATTTCAGTTGACAGTTATCAGGAATTAGTTGGTGTTTTGAAAGCAATGGCATGGCAACCACCTGCAAAGGGTAATCGTGTTGCTATGACTAGCAATGGTGCTGGTCCAATGATAGGCGGCATTGATCATTTAGAAAGATTAGGTCTTACAATAGGAAAGTTAACACCAAAAACTCGTAAAAAAATAAAGGATCATTTCCCACCAACGGTTCCTATTCATAGTGGCAATCCAGCAGATGTAGGTGGTGGTGCAACTGCAGATGATTACAGATTCGTTATTGAACAATTCATAGCTGACAAGAATGTTGACATCGCAATGCCTTGGTTTGTGTTCCAAGATGATCCTCTTGAAGAAACAATTGTTGATCATCTAGCTGGACTTTCAAAGAAAAGAAAAAAGCCAATTTTATGTGGTGGAAATGGTGGTCCATATACTGAAAAAATGATAAAATTAATTGAGAAACACAATGTCCCAGTTTATCAAGACCTTCGAACATGGGTTGCAGCTGCATCTGCATTAGCACAATGGGGACAGACTAAAGGATCTTAAATTACATTTAGGCTCACATACAACTTTTACACAATAAAATAAATCCCAAAAATCTATTTTATATAATAATTATGAATTATTGGATTAGTATATTTATCGAATGATTCCATTGTTATATTCTAAAGTTACAAAACAATATCATGTTTCATGAAACGAGAAGGTTCATAACTTATTTAACTAAAATTTTTAGCAAAATTTCAATAACATGTATAACGACAAAATAACGAAAAAAATTACTAGTCTTACACTTATGGCAATCATGGTTGCTGGTGGATTAACATTCGCCGTGCCAGGCATGATGCCAGAAGTAGTAGCAGAAAACGAAAACTTATTCGTATCCGCATATTATCCTGGTAATGCTTACAATGATTATTACTTTGGTGGAGCAGCAATAGTTGAAGTCGTAGTTAGAGACCCACTTATCTCAAGTACCGAGAATAGTATACCTGGTGCACCTAGAGTCGAAGTTAATGGTGATAAATTGGCTATGGTTCAAGGTGCAGATGGTTCATGGTATGCATATATCGCAGACGATACAAAGGCCACAGCAGCAGATTCTGAATCTGGTATGGACTTTGGTACAACATGTACCCCTGGTTCAGGTGGAACAGCAATGACAGCAGTTGGATTGACTGATACCAGTCTATTCGATGATGTCCTAGCAGTTTGGGTATCAAAGGACGATTGTGCAAGCTCATCAAGTACTGATATTGCTAGCACTACACACATACTAAAGAGTGCACAAGGAATGTCTCTAAGTGGAACAACCAATGCAGGTAACGTCGGAATCGACGGTAACACTGCAAACGGTTCAGCCGGAGGATCAACAGATCTCTCATGGCCATTCATTCAAACATACAACTTCGATGATGTTTCAGCAGAAATCGTATACCACAAATCATCAGGTTCAGAAACAATCAACGTAAAGTACAGTTCTGGAAAGGACAGTGCACATTATGCAACCACTGATAGGACAGAATATCCTCCAGGGGCACAAGTTCATATTGAACTAATGGCACCGGGTCTAAACATAGATCCAACTAGTGTTGAAAACTGGACATTTGATGTAGGTTCCGAAACAGATGCTTCATCAGATATCGCTACAGCTTGTTATTATAACAAGTTTGCAGATGCTGACACAAACACATCTAGAACTGCAATTAACACAGGCTCATCTGATCTTAAACTCAAAGACACATGTACACTGTTGATCACATTCGACGGTGGTAATGTCTTAGATATTCAAGATAACGATGATAGCGTGCAAATTGCTGATCACTTAACATTCCTTGAAACAGGACCAAGTTCTGGTATATTCACAAATGAAGATGATGATCAGGACGCTAACTTGTTTGTAAAAACTGACGCTCCAAGAAATACAACTGCAATAATTAATTATGATGACTCACAACAATCGATCGTAATCAAAAATTTCACTGGAAGTGTTGA
>JAOMDA010000014.1 GCA_028345295.1 Candidatus Nitrosopelagicus sp.
TGTAGCACCAGCAGTTGTGATTATTGCACTCAAAAAGAGATTTGTTTGTATTAGATCTTAATGTTTGTGTAAAATACAGAAAATAATTTACAAAACGTTGACAATTGATCAAACTAGAAGATACCAAGTCAGGTTAAATACAAAATTGGACATATAATACCATGGTTAAGCAGATTAGCCTTGATACATGGTCGGTGCACCATCTGCAGGATCTACTAGAAAAGACTAAAAACATTATCAGTCAAACAAATGTACCAGTAGTATTGTATCGAGAAACCCTGGAAGAAAGTGATGATGCGTATGAAGAAATTGTATGTACATTGGGACAGGATCATATTGTTGAACAAGTTATTATTTCCGGTGGTATGGTAGTTCCTGAAATTAAACAACAGCTTGTTTTCACCATCGACGAATTTCCAGATAGATTGTTAAATAAAAGTAAAGACCTTTTTGCAGAAGTAGTTGAGCAACTAGAAGAACAGTTCCAATAGACCATCAAACAGATTATAAAGTCCTGAGTAACGACTTGATTATATGCGCCTTTTAGAGTATCAGGCAAAGGAATTATTCAAAGAATTTGGGATTAGAGTTCCAGAAAGTATTGCATCAAAAGATATTGAGCAGGGTAGACTCGATGCAAAAAAATTGGGATATCCATTTGTAATAAAAGCACAGGTTCCAGTTGGAGGAAGAGGAAAAGCAGGTGGAATTCAAAAATGTAGTAGTGATGATGAATTTGAGTTAAAATATCCCCAGATTTTGGGAATGTCAATTAAAGGCGAAAAAACACGTGCAATACTCTTAGAAAAAATGGCAGAAATTGAAAAGGAACTGTATCTATCGTTGTTTCTTAATCGTAGCAAAAGATGCTATACGATTATTGCATCATCAGAAGGTGGAGTTGAAATTGAATCTGTCAAAAATCAAACTATCAAAGAAGTTGGATTAGGTGATGTAGATGATGAAACTGCAAAAGAAGTAGCAAATGAAATTGGTCTTCAAGGAAATCAAGAAGTAGAATTTGTTACAATGTTAAAACAACTTTCAAAACTCACAGTAGAAAAAGAGGCAGAACTTGCAGAAATTAACCCACTTGCAATTCTAAAAGATGGCTCCGTCATTGCACTTGATGGTAAAGTAATGACGGATGATAATTCTAATTTTAGACATGAAGAACTTGCAAAGTATCAAGAAAAATCAGAATTAGAAGAACGAGCTGAAAAAAGTGGATTCTCTTTAGTTGAACTTGATGGAAATATTGCAGTAATTGGAAATGGTGCTGGACTTGTAATGTCTACATTTGATATGCTTGCTGACAACGGAGGAAAACCAGCAACGTTTTTAGATGTAGGTGGTGGTGCAACTACTGAATCAGTGTATGAAGCTCTAACACTAATTAGTAAAATGGATAGAGTAAAAGGAATTTTAGTGAATCTTTATGGTGGAATTGTTAAAACAACAACAGTTGCATCAGCATTTATCAAAGCGTATGACGAAAATTTGATTGATCTGCCAGTATTTGCAAGATTAATGGGTGCAGAATCAGACAAAGCAAAAGAAATGCTAAAAAATACTAAGACAAAACTTTTTGATTCAGTTGAAGACGCAATTAACACAGCAGTAATGGAGGTAAACAAATGACAGACATTTATGAAATTCTAAGAGGTAAAAAAGATGAAGATGGAAATTACAAAAAGCAACCAGTTATTGTTCAAGGAATAACTGGGAAGTATGGTTCAGCACATACAAAATTAATGATGGAGTATGGAACCAACATTGTAGCAGGAGTTACTCCAGGTAAGGGTGGCCAGAAATTTGAAAATAAAATCCCAATTTTTGAAAAAGTAAGTGAAGCAGTTAATGCTACTAATGCAAAAATTTCAATTGTTTTTGTACCTGCAAAATTCTTTCTAGAGGCTGCAACTGATGCATTGGAATCTGGGATTAAACTATTAATTGCAATTCCAGAGCACGTGCCAGTACGAGATACCATGAAGATGATTGAATTAGCAAAAAAGAACGATGCCATAATAATTGGTCCAAATACACCTGGTGTGATAATTCCAGGTCTGACCAAAATTGGAATTATGCCTGCAAGTCCTTACACTCCTGGAAAAATTGCGGTTTTATCAAAAAGTGGTACATTACTTTATGAAATTTCAAATAATCTCACTACAGCAGGTTTTGGACAAAGTATCACTATTGGAATTGGGGGTGATCCTGTTAATGGTACTAGAATGATTGATGCGTTTGATATGATAAAGGATGATCCTGAATTGGATGGAATTGTTGTTGTTGGTGAAATTGGTGGTGATGCAGAAGAAATCTTAGCACAGCATATTATTGACATAGGTTTTGATAAACCAATTGTAGGATACATAGCAGGAAGACGTGCACCTAAAGAAAAACGAATGGGACATGCAGGTGCAATTGTAATGGGTACATATGGTTCTGCGGAGTCAAAAATTTCCATGTTTGCTAAAGCAAATATCCCAGTAGCCAAAAGACCTGGAGAAGTAGCAGTCCTACTTGCAGGTAAAATGACTAGCCAATAGGCATTAATAGTGTGTTAAAACAAAAATTTTATGCCAGTATCAGACCCATTAAAAAAACAGATTGCTCAAAAAGCTAGACTGCATATGAAAATATGTATTTCATGTGGTGCTAGATTAGATATGAAATCAACACGCTGCAGAAAGTGTAGAAGTACAACATTAAGATTAAAAAATAGGCAATTAGGAATTAAAAAGTAATTAGAAATATTTTATTTCTTCTTACCAAAGATTCTAAATCCAGAAAATTTAGATGACAGAGGTTTTCTACTATTAATAGAATTAGTACCAACCCCATCAAGATAATCATATGTAATATCTTCACCACCAAAACCAATTAGTTTCTTAGTTTTTAATTCATCCAAAAAGAATTCCTTTCCATTTTCTAGTTTGAGTATTGCATCATCACTAATATCAAAACCTGAGCCCCTATCATAGAATCTAATTATACCACCTTTTTTGAGTTCAATGAAAACATCATAGCTTACCTTATGACCAAAAATCTGAATTTTCCTTCCACTAATATTCACATTATCAACAAGATCTAATACCAAAATTTCATCTGCGTTAAGTGAAACTGTTTCTCTAACAGTACCAGCAATAATTTTACCATTTGGAGAATTTAATTCTGATTTATGTTCACGAACTATTGACATACCAACTCTACCCTGTGGATCAGGAACATGTTGCCTAATTCCATTAACGTTTCCACATATGATATCACCATTCTCAACTGTTATCTTGGTGCCATTTTCAATATTGAACCCATTATCTATTGGATCTGTCATTTTGAATGTTCCATGTGTTAAACGAATTTCAGATTTAGAGTTTTCATTATCTGAAAAATATGGATTAGTAATACTACCCCACATAAACACATGATCATCATATGATAATTTACCTGCCCAAAATTTTCCTTTGATTACTAATGCCTTAGATGGCTTTCTTTCTAATTCAATTTCACCAAGTTCCTTAGAACCAAAAAGTCTATTTCCTGTTGCATTTGCACGAGATAATGCATCAAGCCATTCCTGAGCAACTTTAATCTCTCTTGCAATATCATCAGAAAGTAAGGTGTTTTGTCGTTTTCTTTCTTCTTCATCTGTACCCCAAAAGAATTTTGCTTTTTTTGCTAATTCATCTGGTGAATCTGGAAATTTTTTTCCTGTTTTAAGATCTTCAAATGCTTGTTTAATTTTGATGAATGAATCATCTTCACCACCACGGTCAGAGTGATGTCTTAGTGCAAGTTCTCGAAATGCGGCACGGATTTCTTGTCGTGTTGCACCATCCTTTAAACCTAAAATTTTATAGTTACTTTCTGGCATTTCAAACCTATATGATGGTATTTTTGTTAGAATATCTATAAGTTATGCAGAGATTTCTTATATTCAATAAAGATGACTTTGGAGTTCAATCTGTTCCTCAGATGTGATTAAACCTTTTCTAACCATTATATCCAATAAATCTTTGAATAATTGTTTTTGTTCGTCGGACATTCCTCCAGTTGCACCTTTGTCACCTGGGGGACCTGGAGGACCTCTTGGTCCTTTTTCACCAACATGACCTTGTGGACCGCGTGGACCAGATTCGCCTGAAGGGCCTGGAGAACCTTGTGGACCTTGCTCTCCTTGTGGACCTTGAATTCCTTGTGGACCGCGTGGACCTTTATCACCAGTTAATCCTTGTGGACCCTGATCACCTTGTGGACCTTGTGAACCTCTGTCACCTGAAGGGCCTGGAGGACCTGTAATACCTTTGGCACCTGGTGGACCTTGTGGACCGCGTGGACCTTTTTCACCGATAGGTCCTGTTAATCCAATTTTTCCTTTCTCACCTTGTGGACCTTGTGGACCAGGAGAACCTTTGTCACCAACTGGACCTGTAATACCTTTATCACCTTTTTCACCAATACCTCCAGGTACTCCTTTATCTCCTTGTATGCCAGGAGGACCAGTTTGACCTTTCTCACCTTTATCACCACGTAAACCAGTTAATCCTTTGTCACCAGGTGGACCTTGCCTACCGGTTTCACCTTTATTTCCTACTGAACCTTTATCACCAGAAGGACCTTTATCTCCCTTATCTCCAGTTAATCCTTTTTGTCCAGAATCACCTTTGTCACCATCTGGACCTGGATGACCTTTGTCACCTTTGTCACCTTTGTCACCAGTAACACCCTTGTCACCAGTTGGACCTTTGTCACCAGTTGGACCTTTGTCACCTTTGTCACCTTGGACGCCAGATGGACCTTTGGCACCCTGTTCACCTTGCTCACCTTGTAAACTTCTGGTTTTGGTTTTCTTTGTGAAACCAGATTTAGTAATTGTAGATTTTTCTTGATTTGATTTAATTGATTCAGGAACATCAAATTCAAATGAACTTCCAAGAGATGAGAATTGATCTGATACAACTATCCATACATTTGAGAATGACGAAATTGCATTGGGTAATGGATTATCAGATGAGCCTAATGTTTCTTGAAATTTACCATTTTTTACTTTTAAATGGAATTTTTCTTTCCAAATTGATGAAAACGAATTTGTTTTAATTTCTGAATCAGTGGGTTTTGCCTCAGTGATAGATATTTCTACTTCAAATATCCCGTCTTGGTCAAATGGGGTATTGCCTGTAACTAGAAAACTTAGATTAGCCATTATCGATGTTAAAACGCTTCCTAGTTAATACATTTTTCATTTATTGCGGAAAATGCTATAAATGCCCATAGGATACTATTTATCTAGAAAATAGGGGTATTTGGTAATATGAAGGAAAAAGAAGATAACTCATTAAAAAAGAAAGAGGAAACTTCACTGACTAATGCTGATTATCAACGTAATCGACTATTTAAAAAAGGCATAAACTTGATGGCTGATGAAAAATTAGAAGAAGCATCTAGAACTTTTGAAATGCTTCTCAGAACAGACCCAAATGATGTTGAAGCTATGCTAAAACTAGGATATTCACGATTCCACTTAGATGATCATTCAGAAGCAATGAGGGTTTATGATCGAGTCTTAGATATTGATATCACAAATTCAGAAGCATGGAATCTCAAATCTTTGGTTTTCTATGAAAAAAAAAATTTTGCAAAAGCATTAGATAGTGCAGAAAAAGCAATTGATTCAGATCCTACTTATGATATGGCATGGTATAACAAAGCATGTTACTTGTCATTATTGAATCAAATTCCTGATTCACTTGAATCATTAAAACGCTCAATTGAAATTGATGTAAAGAATGCCAGAAAAGCTGTAAAGGATAAAGATTTTGTAAATGTACGAACCGAAGAGGGGTTTAAAAGAATAATTGAAGTTGTTGTTATAGAATCATTAAGACAAGGTTATCATACAATTGGTGCAATTGTTTGGACTACATTTCTAAGTAAAGAGGATACACAAAAATGTCTGAATGAACTAATTGAAAAAGGTCTTGTAATTAAAAGTCACAAAAGACAAGGATTCAACCAAATGATTCCTATATACGATTTAGAGCCAGAAATGGGTAAGAAATTGGGTGTAAAGAAACGTGGTTTGTTAGGTCCTAAAACAAAAACAAAACTTACTGCACCTGTAAGAAATCTCAAAGAGATTGGTTTGGCAGTTCAATCAATAAAGTCATCAATACAAGATGAAAATGTTGAACAAACACTATCTAACTTACAGACTTTCATAGATCCGGCAATGTGTGGTGAGCAAATGATTGAAGAATTTTTGGAAGAACACAGAGACATCAGACTTTACAAAGTAAGATTACAGGATAGAGGTGAAGATTTCCTTATAGAAAATAAGCGAAAAATGCTGGAATTTTTTGATAATATTGAGATTAGAGTTACTAAGAAACTTAGAACCAATATCACATAAAATCATTCAAACGAAATTTATGTCCATGAATTACTATCTTTTTTAAAGATAGGTACGCCATCAATATACGATACATCATTTTCCTCAAATACTGTATGCCATTTTCCATTATGTGGTAACAGTTGATTTAATTCCTTAACTTTTTGATTTGTGGGTTTTTTATTTAATAATGCACCCCATTTCATATTTGGAACCTTTGGTAGTATCTCATTGATGTCTTTCATCTATTGATGTATAATTAAAAATTCCATATAAATTGGTCACTCAGCTGAAAGATCCCAATAACTAGCATTTTCCTGTTTCTGCGTAGGCTTCTCTAGATTCTTCCATTCTTTAAATGAATGTACGTAAAGTTTGACATTTGGCAATCCTAAAGATTTCAACGCGTAAAATGCCAAACCAGATAACGTCCCAACACTCCCACAATAAGTAATAATTTCAGCGTCTTCTGATATTCCTCTATTTTTTAATAAATTTCTCATGCTATCCTTACTTCGAATGATTCTTCCATCTGTTGCTAGTGTTCTATAAGGTATGTTAATTGCTCCAGGTATATGCTGTTCAAGGAAATTTAATCGTTCCCGATTATCAATGACAATTACATTTTCATTATCTTTCACTTTTTCAAGATATTCTGCGGTAGCCATTATACCTGTTTTTAGATTTAATGAATGCTTTGCCTCTTCAATCTCAGGTTCTTCAGTAGTAACTTCTAAACCAAGTGCTTTCCATTGTGAAAATGTCACATCAAGTAATTTGACATTTTCATGACCAATATACTGTAAAGCCCAAACAACTCTAGAAGATAATGCCCCAAATGTGTCATCATAAACTACTACGGGTGTTTCATCCCCAATTCCTAAACCTTCAGCAATTTTTACAATATTTTCAGGGCTGGGATCTGCAAGGAGAATAGCTAATGGTAAATTAATAGAATTCGTAATATGACCAGATTGATAATCATCTTTACGCCTCACATCAATAATTCTTACATTATTTTTTATGATTTGTTCCCTAAGTGTATCTGCATTGATAAGAGGAGTTTCTTGTTTTGTCATGCAGCACATTCGCCTTTTCCAGTAATTGTATGATAACTTGTATCACTACCATAATCATTGTAGAAATCAGCGTCATCCTCTATTGTTGGTGGAATCAATAAAGGTGAAATAATTTTTTTAATATCTTCGACAGATTTAATTTCTGATGATTCATTTCCATGAACTATTCTATCAATCCATTTTGAAAGAGAATCATCTGGTTGCTTATATTTTTTGAATAATTCTATAATTTTCAATATAACTGGAATTACACGCTTTACTGGAATACGTGCAGTATGGTGTCCTAACATTGACTGCCCATCAAATTTACCTCCAAGTGATAATACATAATTTGGATACATATCTTTGCCAAATCTAGCACCTCCACCATAAAGTCCTATAGTTGCTATCTCATGCTGACCACATGAATTTGGACATCCACTAATCTTAATTGATGAATCACGAAGATCATCATCTTCATCAAGTTTCAATTCTAAAAATTTTCTTTGAATCTCTTTTGCAAGTCTATGGGAGTTTGTTAATGCAAGATTGCAAGAAGTTGTTCCAGAACATCCAACTGCAGATGCCATTGTTAATGAACCTGTTTTTGCAAGTCCTGTTTCAGTTAATGTAGAATACATTGTAACTAAATCATCATCATGAACATAACGTATGACAATATTTTGTGAAAAACCATTTCGTGCTAATCCCTCACCAGAAAAATCTTGAGTAATCTGAGCAATTGTGCGAAGTTGATTTGCAGTAATATCACCTGACTCCAATCCAATAAATACTGAATTATAATTTGCTTGCTTTTGTTTAAACACATTTGTTTTCTTCCATCTTTCAAATCCATCAGGATGTGATGTAGATTCGTTTGACACTGAAATTGGTCTAGTTATTTCTTTAGGTGATTCATCAACTCTTAGTTTAACAATTACTGATTGTGTAGCTTTAACAATTGCACGTTCTTTAAGAACAAGATTCTGGAATTTTTCCCACCCCATATCATTTACCAGATATCGCATTCTGTTACGTGCAAGATTTTTACGATCACCCAATCTATCAAAAATCCTCAAAACTGCAATTGACGTATAAAGAAAATCTTCAACTGGAGTAAATTCTTCCAATTCATATCCTACAAATGATTTATTGCCCAAACCACCTCCAAGAAATATTTTAAATCCCTTTTGTATTTCTCCGTTAACTTGTCTAATTTGAGGTAATAATCCAACATCTACAATCCTAATCATTCCATGTTTTTCACAGCACGTAAAATTGAATTTGAATTTACGTGGTAATGCCTGATTAAGTGGATTTCTAAGAAGAAATTTTGCAATGGATAACGCATAAGGCGTAGCATCAAATAGTTCGTCCTTACAAACACCTGATAATGGACTACACATAACATTTCTAACAGTGTTACCACATGCCTCTCTTGATGTTAACCCAACATCACCAAGACCATGCATAATTTCTGAGACATCTTCTAATACAACCCAGTGAAGTTGAATATTTTCACGTGTTGAAAAATGTGCACTTCCTATAGAGTACATCTCACTTAATTGTGCTATCTTTTCTAATTGATAGGGATAAATCTCTCCAGCTGGAACCTTAATTCTCACCATAGCATAGTCATCAGTCATTCTAGTGCCATATGCACCATGCTGTAGTCTAAACCTACGAAAAGTATCAGGTTCAATTTTTCCTTGTCTGAATAACTTTACAGTACTGGCAAAATTATCTGCTTCCTCTCTTCTTGACCAATCAATATTTGGTTTTTTAGAACCAGATTTTGATGGTCTTAATTGTTGCGCCATCTTACTTCTATTATCTAATTTCCGATATAAATTAGTAACAAAAATTAGTTTCAACTAAATTAATAGATAAACTAGATAAACGCACCATTTTATGACTATGGAGATGGTATTAACCAATTTCATTAAGAAGAAATCTATTTATGAGTTCAAGCCAGATTTTTTGTATGCAAGAATCAGTCAATGAACAAAGACCGGATAAAATTTTTGCTGATGCAAAAGAAGTTGAAATTACACGGGCAATTTCTAAAGAATTCTTTGACGTGTTGCAGGATAGAGCTGAATGTGATGTAATAGTAATTGGTGCTGGACCTGCAGGTCTAACAGCATCACGTGAATTATCATTAATGGGTTACAAAGTACTAGTTATCGAGCAAAATAACTACCTTGGTGGTGGCTATTGGCTTGGAGGATATATGATGAACCCCGTTACAGTTAGGGCACCAGCACAAAAAATTTGGGATGAACTTGGTATACCATACAAAAAAGTTGGTGAGGGTTTGTATCTAACACCAGGACCACACGCAGTTTCAAAACTTATTGCAGCTGCATGTGATGCAGGTGTTAAATTTTTGAATCTAACAAAATTTGATGATTTAGTTTTACGACATGGCAGAATAGCAGGAATTGTTGTAAACTGGATGCCAGTATCTGCACTTCCACGTAACATAACATGTGTTGATCCAGTTGCATTAGAAGCTAAAATGATAATTGATGCGTCTGGTCATGATTCAGTTGCAGTGAAAAGATTAGTAGATCGAAATATGGTTGAGTGGAAAGGCATGAACCCAATGTGGGTAGAAAGTGGAGAAGAGCATGTTGTTGAGAAGACAGGTGAAGTGTATCCAGGTTTGGTTGCCGCAGGTATGTCAGTCACAGAAACACATGGATTAGCAAGAATGGGTCCAACATTTGGCTCAATGCTATATTCAGGTAAAAAGGCAGCAGAAATCACTGATCAAAAAATTAAAGAGTTAGACAATACAATTAATAAAAAATCCAATTGAAGTTAAAAAAAATAATCATTTATGATGAACCGTCAATTCCTGAAATTAAAATTTCAAATCTAGTTAATTTTCTTAAAGATAGTTTCTCCGCTAACATAATTATAAAAAATAATTTTTTCCAAGAACTTGATGAAAGTGAGATAAACTTGCTTTCTAAGACACGAATATTTGATATTTATAAAAAATACAGTATGTATGAGCCAAAACAAAAATCTATTATGTTAGAAAAAGAATTATGTAAAAATTCTTCACTGATGGAAAATACCATAAAAATTGAGGATGCCAAAAATATTAGTGATGTTGTTATGTATGATGGATTTGAAATGCAGAAATTTATTCGCGAACAGATTAAATCTACAACAAATGATACATTACACATAATTTTTACAAATAGATTAACATGTACTTTCGATGAATCAGATTCTAGATATCATGGTCGTGCGGTAATATGTGCAAATCCTGCAATCTTGTCAACTACTGGTATAATTGAAGCTCCAGCCAAATCAAAAGAATTCTATATTCAGGCTATGGCAAACAAATCACAGGGTTTAGATATTAACAACGCTAAAGCAATGCACAAAGGTGAATTTCTAGAATATCATGATTCCCGCCTTTCTAAAATCATGGAAGGTTACATTTTACAAATAATTTTTTACAATATTACTGGTGAATCTTTCTGTGAATGTTTAGATTGTAGGCTAAATAATGCACATTGGCAACGTGATCTATTATATTCACAGATCGAGGTTTCTAAACTTTGTAAAAAACATCAAAAGATCTTAGATATGCAGAAATGATTTAAATTCATTCATCGATTTCAAACAAACATGATGTCAGATTCAGACAGTTCAACTGTTTTAATTGATAAAAATGCAGATAATGACCCAACAAAAGATGCACCAAAAACTCCAGAAAAAATAAGAACCGTTTTTGATGTTATAATAATTGGAGCTGGACCTGCAGGATATACAGCTGGAATTTATAGTTCAAGGGCAAGACATGAAACACTAATTATTTCAGGACTGCTTCCAGGTGGACAATTAATGAACACAACGGATGTTGAAAATTATCCTGGATTCTCAGATGGTATTATGGGTCCTGATCTTATGCAGGTAATGAGAAAACAGACAGAAAGAATGGGTACAACAATAATTGATGATGTTGTAGTCAATGTTGATTTTAGACGTAAGCCGTTTAAAGTTTTGACTGCTTCAGAGGAATTTGAAGCAAAGGCAATAATAGTTTGTACAGGTGCAACACCCAGAAAGATTGGTATAGATGGAGAGCAAGCCTTTGCTGGAAAAGGTGTTTCATATTGTGCAACATGTGATGGTGCATTTTTTAGAGAACAGCCTATTGCAGTTGTGGGAGGGGGTGATTCATGCATGGAAGAGGCTATATTTCTTACAAAATTTGCTTCAATGGTACACATTATTCATAGACGTGATGAATTTAGAGCAAGTAAGATAATGCAAGAACGTGCATTAAGTAATGAGAAAATTCAGGTTCACTGGAATAGTACTGTTAAAGATATCAAAGGTGACGAGAAAGTTAAACAAATCATTTTAACAGACACAAAATCAAATGTAGAAACATCATTGGATATGAGCGGTGTATTTGTAGCTATTGGCCATGAACCAAATACAGAACTATTCAAAAAGCAATTAGAATTAGATGAGAATGGATACATTATTCTTAAAAATAATACAGAGACAAGTGTAGAAGGAGTATTTAGTGCAGGTGATGTACATGACCACAGATACAGACAAGCAGTAACTGCTGCAGGTTATGGATGTATGGCTGCAATCGATGTCGATAAATATTTAGCTGAACAAAAATAGAATCACTTAATTTTTTTTATGGTAAATTCTAGATCACTACCATTCTTTTTTAATTCTAATAATTCATGTCCACGTTTGTGACATAATTCAGTTATATCATTTTCAGAATCAGGATCATCGGCAAGAACTGTAAGTATTTCACCAACCTGCATTTTTGATAATTCCACAGTTGTTTGTAGTGCTGGTGAAGGGCAGAATAATCCTCTTACATCTATTGTTTTACCAGATTCTGAAATCTTAATCACCTAAGAAAAATTTAGTTTGTCTATATAAAAAACTAGTTTTTTTTAGCTTTGCCTATAATTCAAAATACCATTCTCGTAATAGTTGGTATATCACGTGTTCTAAATGAGTAAGGATCCATACCTTCAAAATTAATTTTTCGTGAAATGCGCCTTACTCCAATTAATGACATTCTATAAATCAATTCCCAAAAATAACTTTTTCTTGTAATCAGATAGAACTTGTATAATGAGTTAAACAGGAATTTTGATTTTGGATAAAATTCGTTAATATATTTATCAATATGATATTTCGAATTTTCAATTTTAAATTGAATGTGCTCTAAAACTTCTTTTGGCTTCACATATTCAATTTTTTCAATTGAAATTCTCTTATGTTTTAGTGCATAGATTATGTCATCAATATTATTTTCAGAATCTATTAGATTTGTGCATCTTGCTATAGTACTAGTAACATGTGAATCACTTCCTGCTACAACATGCAAATTATTTTCTTTAGCAAAGATTTCGGCCTTTTTGTTAGAATAAATATCAATATTAGCGCTATTAAAAACTTCAAAAAGATCACATTTTTTTGAATCCTCCCTTAAAGCGTCGATTAAGCTAAATGGGTGTGGTGCAATAGTAACTGCATCTTGATCTCTTGCAATATCTAGTACTTCATCTAAACTTTGTCCAGATTTAATTTCTTTATGCAATCCATACACCAAAACATGAGCTTCTTTGTCTGTAGTAACTTCTTCTGCGGGATAAACACCTATGCCTGAAAATTTTATATGGTTATTTTTGTAATTAATAATTTGATTATACCCATCAAGTGTATTATGATTAGTTACAAACAGGACATCCAAGTCAGCTAATAAGGATTGTTCTAGTTGAGAAGCAATTGTTACATTTGAATCAAAAGGTGATTCTATTTCCCCAACATGACCATTTGAAAACATGTTATGACAATGTGTTTCAGTTTTCAGCAATTCAATCACTAATTGTTATTTTAGTGACTTTATTAATTATCTATTGGAATAAATCGTCTGATTTTGGACGTATTAAGTTTGAAATCGGTTCATCTTTTGGTTCAAATTGAAAATTTTTAATAATTGCCATTGGTGATTTGTTTATTTTTCCCATTACTAATTCTGCAGCAGAACATAATTCATCAACTATTGCAATTGCAGTAACACGAAGTATTTTTCCAAATGTATCATGCTTACCTTCATAACTTAAAATTGATTCAATTCCTGCAATTCCAATTGCATTATCAGTTTGTCCTAATCTAAATGGTCTACCAAAAGTGTCTGATATTATAACCGCAACTTTTTTCCCAGTTTTTATTCTTATTTCATCTTGTATTAATTTTGCAGAATTATCAGGATCTTTTGGTAACAATGTAACATAATTTCCATCTACATTACTTTCATCAATTCCCGCGTTTGCACAAATAAAACCGTGTTTTGTCTGAACAATAATTACACCATGCTCCATTCTGACAATTCTTTTTGCTTCCGATAAAATTACTTCAACTAATTTAGGATCTTTGTCATATGCAGATGCAATACCGAAAGATAATTCTGAAGGAATGACTATATCCAAATTAATAGCACGACCTTCTTGCTTTGAAACAATTTTTTGTGAAACAACTATGATATCATCATCTTCAATACCACAACTATTTGAGGAAATTAGAATATCTGTTAAATTACTTTCTGGAGTAATGTCTTGCTTAAAATGAACTGGAAAAATATGAAGGCTCAATTGATGATAATCGTCATTAACTATACTTGAAGGTTACCTAAATTATGCAGTCTGTAATGGATTCTGAAGATTGTAATGTCTATTAATTATTGGAATAATTTTTGAAAGATCCTTTTCTTCTAGTGTTTCTGTTGCAAGATCCTTAACTATATCTTGTGCACGAAAAGCAATTCCTAAACCACATATATCAAATAGTTTCACATCATTAGCACCATCTACAATAACAACAATCTCTTCTTTATTTTGTTCCCACTCTGAAATTTTTATTTTTGCTGATTTTGCTTTGTCAGAATCAACATTAATTTTTACATCATCTAGTAAACCGTCTTTGAAGATTAGTTCATTTGAAAAAATAAAATCCAATCCAAGTTCTTTTTTTAATCTATCAGTCATAATTGTGAACCCACCAGAAACGGCCATTATCTTCCACCCTGCATTCTTTAATGACATACAAGTCTCCTTTGCACCATTCATTATAGATAGTTCATCAGCCACTTCTTGGCATGTATCTATGCTTAATCCTTTTAGTAAATCAACTCTATTTTTTAGACCGTCCTCCCAATTTATTAGACCTTGAATTCCTTTTTTAGTAATATCCCAAATTTCTTTTTCTTTGTTTACCTTTTCTGCAAGAATTGGTAGATACTCACCATCATAAAGTACACCCTCAACATCAAAAATTGCTAGCAATTGTTTTCTAAATTTCGAAAAGAAGCCATTCATATAAAAGTTGAAATAGTAAAAGCGATCGAAGACCGCTAATAATAAATCAGCCTTTATTTTGCTTGAAGTATGGTTGACGAGTTAGAACATAAACATGAAGTTAAAGTACAGGGACGTGAAGGACGACAAAAATTACCTGATGATGTTAAAGACATCCTGAAAGCTTCTGGCATGATGGATGAAAAAGGTAAATTGAAACTAAAAGGTGTCAGCCCAAAAATGTTAAAACGAATGAAACAGGAATTTGTAGATTGTCCTGTACTAAATAAAGAAGTCCACTTCATACAGTGTTTTGTATGCCCAAATTTCCAAAGTAGAGTAATGGGTAGTGTATTATGTAAAGGGGCTCCACTTTAAAATTAAATATTCAGTGTAAGTCGCTTAATACTGTTAATTATTTTCATTTTTCGGGCTATTGATAATTCAGGCTCAATAGTTACAAACAGTGTCTTTCTTTTTGTGTAAATTACAAATTGTGTCACTTTTTCACGTTCGACGTGAACATACCGAACCTTTCCTAGAGGTTTATCAAATTCCTGTCTCATTTTTCTTCTATCAGCAACTTGACTACAAAAATACTCTTCTTGTTTTTGTGACTCGAGTGATGTTTTTCCCTCTTTCATGATACCCTCGATAATATTACCTTTGAGATCAATTATAGCTGCAAACCTCATATGACTATCAAGATTTACAATTTTTTCTATTATACCTAATAGTGATTTAGTTGTAGTCATGTGTTTTCACAATGAATTTAGAATATATGTCTAATTTTTTCATGTAAGAAAATCATTAATTGTTTATTAAGAAAACTAAATAGCTACCAAGTCATTGAATTTTAAATGGGAAAAGAAATTGGTATTACTGTAAAAAAATCAGAAGATTTCAGTGAATGGTATACCCAATTAGTGGTGAAGGCTGAACTTGCAGACTATGCGCCAGTCAAAGGTCTGATAGTTTTGAGGCCAGATGGATATTCAATTTGGGAGTCAATAAAATCATCACTGGATGAAAAATTGTCACATACAGGACATCGTAATGGATTTTTACCTGTACTTATTCCAGAATCACTACTTGGAAAAGAGAAAGACCATTTTACTGGATTTAATCCTGAAGTGTTTTGGGTTACACGGTCTGGTGATGGTGAACTTGGAGACAAACTTGCATTACGACCAACATCTGAAACATTAGCGTACACAATGTATGCAAAATGGATTAGAAGTTGGAGAGATTTACCACTAAAAATTAATTTTTGGAATTCCGCACTTCGTGCAGAAATTAAAGCAACAAAACCATTTTTAAGAACATCAGAATTTTTGTGGCAGGAAGGTCATACTGCACATGCTGAAAGAGATGAAGCCGAAAAAGAAGTAATAGACATTTTAGAAATTTATAAAAAAACTGTTGAAAATGAATTAGCAATTCCAGTAATTACTGGAAAAAAATCTGAGAAGGAAAAATTTGTTGGTGCCGTGTACACACTCACAATGGAATCACTAATGCCTGATGGAAAAGCACTACAAATGGGAACAACACACTTTCTTGGACAGAATTTCTCAAAACCATTTGAAGTAAAATATGCTGATAAAAACAATGTTGAGAATTTTGTATGGCAGACTTCATGGGGGGTATCATGGAGATTGATTGGTGGAATGATTATGGTACATGGTGATGATAAGGGTCTTGTGTTACCACCTAGAGTTGCACCAATTCAAGTAGTGATAATTCCAATATATCGTTCTAATGAAGAAAAAAATATGGTGTTAGAAAAATCAAGAGAAATTAAACAAGAGTTAGATAATCGTAAAATACGTGCCCACTTAGATGATAGAGATCAAGTTACACCTGGTTTCAAATTTAATGACTGGGAAATGAAAGGAGTGCCAATAAGAATTGAACTTGGACCAAAAGATCTTGAACATGATAAGGTAGTCTTTGTTAGAAGACACAATCAACTAAAACAAGAGTATCCAATCAATATAGTGGTTGAAATAATCATCAAAGAATTAGAAAAAATACATAATGATATGTTCTCAGATGCACAAAAAATTCTTGACGAAAGAACTGTCACTTTGGAAACTTATGATGATTTTAAATCTGAATTAGACAAAGGAATGCTCATCAAGGCACCGATATGTGATAATCCATCATGTGAAGAAAAAATTAAAGAAGAAACTGGTGCTGACATAAGGGTAATACCAGATGGCTGTGATGATGATGACTCAAAGTGCATTTACTGTGGTGACCAAAGTAAAATTAGACCACTCTTTGCCAGAGGGTACTAAAACTAATTAATTCATTTTAATCTGTAAAATATCATGATGCTAAAACTTTCCATAAAGGATATACTAAAAGAGAAGACATTTGGAGTGATTGCTATAATTTCTGGTATACTGATTGGAATTTTATATTATTTCCTAACACTGTCCACGGCAATAGACCACTTTAATGTGGATATTTCCATAATGCCACAATACATTACAGCATCAATTGGTTTAACCATAATAGTGGCAATTCTTGCAGGAATCAATATTGCACTAGTAGCATATAACATCAAAATACAACGAGCAAATAGTATCAAAAAAAGTGGTGCATCAGCAATTTTAGGTGGTGCCTTAACGGCATTTACTCCAGGATGTCCAGCATGTACAACTTCTCTTTCCGCGTTGCTTGGAATTATTGGTGGACTAGCAATATTCCCACTACAAGGATTAGAACTAAAATTCATATCAATTGCTGCACTATCATTTTCAATTTGGTGGGCAATGAGGAACATAAACAATGCAAGTTGCTGTGTAATGAAGAAATAATTCCAAAAGCCACATATATTCAGGCAATTTCAATCAGGATATGACGTTAGAGCAATCATCACAGAATATTCTCTTAGAAAAATTCAATGAGACGCGTGCTAGAACACTTGAATTGGTAAAAACTTTAGAAAAAGACGATTTTGGAGTTCAAACTGCATTTTATACGAGTCCAGCAAAATGGCATTTAGGTCATGTCAGTTGGTTAAATGAGATTGTTCTTAGTAAAATAACAAATAACTATGAATTTTATTCAGATGAATTTTCAGAGTATCTTAATTCGTACTATAATCAATTTGGAAAACCTCATGATAAAGCAAAAAGGGGAATTATGTCAAGACCTACAGCAGATGAAATTTTAGAATATTTTGAAATTATAACACAGAAAGTACGTCATACAATGCAAACATCACTATCAGATGAGGCATCTAATCTTTTCACAATGGCAATTCACCATGAATGCCAACATCAAGAATTACTAGTATATGATTTGCAACATTTGTTGGCAGACCAATATAGACCTGTGAGAAAAAACCAACTACCAAAATCATTTGATGTTGAAAGAAAAAGCGTGAAAATAGATGGTGGATTGTATGAAATGGGTTATTCTGGAAATGATTATTCTTATGACATTGAACAACCAGAACATAAAGTCTATCTCAATGACTATGAAATTGAAAATTTCCCAGTAACTAATGGAGATTATTTAGAATTCATGAATGATGGAGGTTATGAAGATTTTTCATTTTGGCTTTCAGATGGATGGGATGCAGTAAAGAAAAATGAATGGAATTCTCCAATGTATTGGGTAAAAATAGATGGTGAATGGTTTACTAGAGATTTTATGGGTGAAAGAAAAATAAATCGTGATGAGCCTGTTTGCCATGTAAGCTTTTACGAAGCATCAGCATTTTGTAAATGGGCTGGAAAACGATTACCATCTGAAGCAGAATGGGAAAAGGCTGCATTATGGAATAGTGAAAAAAAAGAGAAAACAATTTTCCCATGGGGTAACGAACAACCGTCAGAAAAAAACACAAATGTTTTAGAATCTTACAACTGGAATTGTACCAAAATTGGTTCGTATCCAAAAGGAGTAAGTTCATACGGCTGTCATCAAATGATCGGTGATGTTTGGGAATGGACAACATCAGAATTTGTTGGATATCCTGGATTCAAATCAAGTTTTGATGAATATAATGATAAATGGTTTACAAACCAGAAAGTTTTACGTGGTGGCTCCTTTGCAACACCTGCAATGTCAATCCGTGGAACTTATAGAAACTTTTTCCGTCTTGATGAAAGATGGATGATTTCTGGATTTAGATGTGCTTATGATAACTAGATTTTTTGCCCTAGAACCAAGGCAAAATAATTTCTTGAATCACACCAAATTTTCTTAATTCCAATATCAGCATCCTCAAGTTTAGACTCAATTTGAGGAATAGAAAATTTGTATGAATTTTCTGTATGAATTAATTCGTCTTTTAACAAATTTATCGGTATGTTTACATCTGGAATTTTTACAGTTTGTGCACACAGTGATTTGAGATACATTTCAATTCTACCATCTAGTTCATTATACACAGAGTGATGTGAGAATTTTGTTAAATCAAAATCTGCGTTTAACTCTGTATTAATTCTCTTAAGAACATTAAGATTGAATTTTGCTGTTATGCCCTTGGAATCATTATACGCATTTTGTAATATTGATTTATCCTTTTTTAGGTCAAATCCAATCAAAAAAAGATCAGATTCTTTCATCATATCAGATATTGTTTTTAGAAATTGACTTCCCTCTAGATGATTAAAATTTCCAAAACTTGAACCTAGAAATGAAATCAAATTCGGTTTATTGTCATAATCCTCTATGAAATTTAAACCATTTTCATATGTATCAATTATTCCAGTAATTTTTAGATCATTGTAAATATTGCAAAGTTCCTTTGTGCTAAAACTTAGAATGTCAGAAATATCTATTGGAAAATACTCAACACTAGTTTGAAGATTATAAAGTGTATCTAGTAATATTCTTGTCTTAATAGAAGAACCACTACCCAATTCAACAAGTCTAATTTCAGAATCAATATGTAATTTTATTTCTTTTTTAATATTATTGAGTATTTCAATTTCGGAATTATATAGGTAGTATTCTGGTAATGAACAAATTTCATCAAATAATTTAGAACCAGTATTATCATAAAAAAATTTAGGATTTATGGATCTTGGAATATTGTTTAGCGATAAAGTTATTTCATCCAAAAAGGTTTTTTGTTTTTTGACAGTACTTGGTTTGAAATATCTTAAATTTTCATTGATTACTGTTTTCTGGTATGTGATTTGATCTTGAATAGTTTTTGAGTTCATATTTGAAAATCGCATTTTTACATGCATAAATTTCTTACCTATTTTTACACATAACGCTATTTCCAGATAGCTGAATCATCACGCCTGTAAATCTCAATATTAATCTCTTTTAGGAGTTTTCTCTTTGATTTATTTGCTTTTTTTTCATGACTGTAATCTTTTTTTTCAACAAGCTCTTGCAAACGAATCAATTGCTCTAAGGTCAAATTGTTGAATTTATTTTTTTGAACCTCATTTAGAAGATTAATTCTTTCTTTATCTTCTTCAGTTAACTTATAATCCATAAATGAATAATATGGGATCAATTTTAATTCTTATCGCTCCAAAAATTTAAGAGCCGTTATAACAGGTGTAAATCATGCCTGAAAAAATGAGGGCTATGGTTCTTAGTGAATTAGGACTGGTAGAATCAAAGCCATTAAAGCTTACTGAAATTAAAAGACATGAAATAGAAACACCGAATGAAGTTTTGATAAAGATTGAGGCATGCGGTGTGTGTCATTCACAGCTTCATGGAATTGAGGGTGATTGGAAAGATATTGGCATTCCACCTACGTTGCCAACAGTTCCAGGACATGAAATTGTAGGAAAAATTATTGAAATTGGCACAGAAGTGAAAAAGTTCTCAGTTGGTGATAGAGTTGGCATCACACCGTTACTTGGTTCTTGTATGCAATGTCAATATTGTATTGATGGAAAAGAATATCTTTGTGAAAAAATGGAAGTTACCGGTGAATCACTGAAAGGTGGATATTCAGAATTTATTACTGCATCAGAAGATTTTATTACAAAAGTTCCAGACACAATGAAACCTGAATACGCCGCACCACTATTTTGTGCAGGTATCACTGCATACAAAGCAGTTAAGGCCGCAGAACCTATGCAAAATAAAAAAATTGCCATTTTTGGAATTGGTGGAGTTGGTCACATGGCAATACAATTTGCCAAGATAAGTGGGTGTGAAGTAACTGGAATTTCAAGGAAAGAAAATCATCTTAACGTTGCACAAAAACTTGGTGCGGATCATACGCTCGTATACTCAACTAAACAAAAAGAATTTCTAGAGAATTTAACAGATAAGTATGGACTATTTGATGCAGCAATAGTATTTGCACCATCAGATGATGTTACAGATACTGCTATAAAATCAATCAAAAAAGGTGGATTGGTAGTAATAGCAACAGTTGGAAATATTCCTAGTTTTCTTGCATTTGAAGAGAAAACTATCAGAGGTACATTAATCGGTTCCAGAAAGGATATGCAGGAGGTAATTAAGATTGCTTCAGAAAAAAAATTACATGTTGTTACTGAAACTTTCCCATTAGAACAAGCAAATGAAGTTTTAGAAATGCTAAAAACGTCAAAACTGGATGCAAGAGCTGTGCTTATTCCTTAAAATATAGAATAGAAACTGAAACATTATGATTTGTAGAAGATGTCATCATACAGATGAGATTCATAAGAATAGCAATTCAACAGAGTCCATGTTGAGAAGGGGTTCATGTAATATTCCGGATTGCCCGTGCCAACAATTTCTAGATGCGTTTGAAGAGATTGATGATGAACAGCTATAAATCATTCATATTATCTATATTTAGAAAAAGAATATGAAAAAACATGCTCCAGCTGAAGAAATGAAAAAAGATTTAGATAATCTTTTATCAAGAATCAATGCGTTAGAAGTGTCTGCTCCAGATGAATACCAAAAAAGTCTGACAAAAGTTCTCCGTGCATTAACTGAAGGTCAAATTCACTCTATTAATGAATTTGAACATCTAAAAAAAGCAATTGATCTTTTAACAATGCAGTTATTTGATGCACAAAACAAAATAAATCAAAAAAGTTAGTATTAAAACTAGAAATTATTCAACATTACAAACTGGTTTATACTTGGAAATGATTTTCTGCACAATTCTTTCTCGATCATCTTTTTCAGAATCCCACATTGGGTATATCGATAAGTATAGTTGGCTCTCAGATCCAGCATGCTGTAACCAACACTTGAATTTCTCATTTTTTATAAAAAAATTATCCTCAGTTACCTTCTCAGTTTGATCTGCAAAAATCATCGTATAGCCCTCCTTGATTTTTCCAAAAAGAACATACACGACTTCATCCATAGGTGGACCCCATTCAGAGATCTTTATTGGGCCTAGAAATTCATAATGTAGTATTTGTATAGTCAAGTAAATTAAATGATTAAAGGTAGTTTTTCACTCTTTCCAAATCAAAACATAGGTTAGTACTAGATTTCTCAAAGATTAAATTTAACCAAATTTGCCTCATAATAAATGTCAGAGTTAGAAAATCCTCATTATCACAGAAAAGTAGGCTATTCAATGATTTTGGTTGCAGCCTCACTTGCTGCAATAGGATTGCTTCACATAACTATTGGTGAAAATGTTCTCTTTGCAGATGAAATTCAAAGAGAAAAGACAGCAGCCTTTGAAGAATGTAAAGCAAATGACTTTGTGGGCGAAGAGTGTCAAAAATATTTCAAGGCAGGGAATACTCTGGAAGCAATTCCTAGACTAAACCCAGATGGGACAATGGATGAGGATGTAACGGAGATTACTGAGGAATCCGAGCCTGTTGCACAAACTGCTAATGAAACAGTTGCAATAGCTGTAGGTTCTGGAACACCTGGATGTGAAGAAACAAACGAATGTTATATTCCATATTCATTAGATATTAAAACTGGAACTGATGTTACATGGGAAAATAGTGACAGTGCAGCACATACGGTGACAAGTGGAACACCAGAGAATGGACCTAACGGTAATTTTGATTCAAGTATAATCATGGCAGGTGCAACATATAATCATGAATTTGTAGTGGCTGGTGAAGAACCATACTTTTGTATCGTTCATCCTTGGATGACTGGAATCGTTGTTGTAGAATAATCAATGCTCATTCATGTAATCTTCCCACTTGTTCAGATTAGCAGTTAATCGATTCATCTGATACATTGCCCCGCCTAATATACCAGCATGATAAAATGCATAAAGAAATACCTGTGAATTAGTAGGATCAGATTGGGTAAGACTCAAACTTATCATTGTAAAAAATCCAAATGTACCTGCAAATGTAATTAGTTTACTAAGAATGCCAGCTCCAAGACCAACTATTCGTCTTGTTGCTGCAGCCATAATTGTAATACTTGATACAATTAGGAATGTAACCCCACCATTCGATGTAATTAATTCAGTCACCCATGGCACTACATTATCTGATGCAAGTTCCATTTCTGGTGCAAATGCACCGCCATGAAGTGCAAAGCTTACTGAGCTAAACAAACCACCAATAACTAAGAAAAATAGAAACATCTTCATTATTTTCCGTTTAAACGCACTTCTAGTTTCAGATGGATGTATTGCTTTTTCAGCTATTTTCAATCCATACAAAAATCCAATTACAAATGCAGGAATATACAATATATTTATGATGATTGGGTTTTCAACAAACAAGTCACCGAAAAACGTGTTAAGAATTACTGCAAGAA
>JAOMDA010000015.1 GCA_028345295.1 Candidatus Nitrosopelagicus sp.
ATATTCACTATCTGCTAGATTTTCAAATCTCACTTGTAAAATACCAGAAATATCAGATGGAATAAAAAATTCTAGTTTCTCATACTTGCCTTTAATTCCAGAACTAGTATCTGACTTGCTAAAAATCTCCTTATTTTCATTAAAAATTTTTAAATCATAATTAACCTGCATTGGTTTGTTTTTAAGAAAAACATCAAGAATTTCATAAGTAAATAATATTTTTGACCCCGGGTTAGTCTCTTTGGGCTCCCATGCTAAGAGAATTTGAAATTGTCCATTTTCTGTAATTCCAGTTATTGGAAGTTTATCACTACTTGGTTTAACTTCAATTTCAATTGTTGTATCAGACTCATCCACCAATTTATTTTCGAATATGTCTTGTAATTCTGTTTGGCTTACAACAACATGAATAATTCTTTCATCCGCACTAAAATCATCAATGTTTATTGCGCTTTCTGGCAAGCTAACTTCATTAAGTGTTGCAGAAAATTTTGAAACTAAAAGACTACCAAAAGTTTTTGGGACAAGTATTTCTTCATGAATTACATATGATTGGATAATTGTTTCTTGAGTCCATTCAAATGGGAAAACAAATCTAACTTTTTTTTCTTCTGGGAAATAATCAAACTCTATTATTTGGTCATAATATGTCCTTATTCCAATTTGTTCAGTTCCAAATTCTTTATCATTAATTTCATAATAGGTTGTTTCTGGAATTGATATTCCTAAATTATATTCAACTGGCTCTAAAAGTAGAGCATCAAAGTCTTCTATTGCCAGAATTTTAATTTTAAACTTGTATAAACCCCCATTTTCAAACATTTTTCCCTGTACGTTGAATTGGTCACTAGCTAAACCAAAAAAAGACTCAAATGTTTCTTGATTTAAAATTTCAACATCTTGGTTTTCAGCTGGAACTAAATTCATTACAAGAATTCCATCATCCCTTTCAAAATTATTTTTAAAAAGTAATTTTTCTCCTTTAATTAATTCTATTTGAATTGATGTATTTTTGATTGGATCTCCAGATGCGGTTTCAAATAATGTTATTGTTATTTGTTGAATTCCAGTATCAAAATTAGTCGACGAGCCAACTTCCAACGTTACACTTTTACCATCAATCATGACAGGCGGCATTGTTTCTGTACCTAAACCATGACCAAATGATGTTGGGTCTTCATATATTGAAAAAACTGTTATGACGACTAGCGTAAAAATACAGATTTTCAGCCACATACTAATCCATTGTATTTACGATAATTAATGGATTTTATACTATATTCCTCAAGACTTTTAGATCTCATTAATAAACAATTAGGAATTTATACTGATTACGTAGAAGGGGTTTGTTATGGTTAATCAAAAGAATGCTAAAGATAATTGCCCACGATGTGTTAAGGGCAAAATGGTAACAGATAATGAATCAGGTGAGATGTTTTGCTCCAAATGTGGTTTTGTAATGTCTGAGAAGATCCAGGAATCTGGACCTGAATGGAGATCATTCACTCAAGACGAGCATGGTGATAGAGCAAGAGCTGGAGCACCAACATCACTAACAATGCACGATATGGGTCTTGCAACAATTATCAATCCAGTTAACAAAGATGCATCAGGTAAACCACTTACTGCTTCCATGAAAAATACTATTGAGAGATTGCGAACATGGGATAGTAGAAGTCAGGTTCATGAACCAGTTGATAGAAACTTTAGACAAGCATTTAGTGAATTAAACAGACTAAAAGACAAACTAGCAATCTCTGATTCTGTTGTAGAAAAGGCTGCATATATTTATCGAAAGGCATTAGACAAAGGTCTTGTAAGAGGAAGATCAATTTCTGCATTAATGGCATCTGCACTATATGCTGCATGTCGTGATACTGAAACTCCAAGAAACTTGAAGGATGTTGAGATAGCTGCCAATATTAAAAGAAAAGATATTGCAAGATGTTATAGATTATTAGTTAAAGAACTTGATCTTAAAATGCCAGTAACTGATTCTGTTCAATGTGTTGCAAGAATTGCAAGTAAGATTGGCATTCAAGAAAAAACAAAACGATTTGCAATCAAAGTACTAAAGATTGCACAAGCAAATGAAGCTTCAGCTGGTAAAGATCCAATGGGGTTAGCCGCAGCAGCATTATATCTTTCATGTGTAAAAAATGGAGAAGATAAAACTCAACGTGATATTGCAGAAGCTGCAAATGTAACTGAAGTAACTATTCGAAATAGATACAAGGGTCTTAAAGACTCAATTGAATTCTAAAACGCTATTCTTCTTTTTTTGAAGTAACAAATCCACCCTCACCTTCAGGCGGTGGTATTTTCTTTGCTCCACCCAATCCAATAGTTGTTATTATCACAGAAGTTAGTATTATGAAAAATATTATTTGTGGATAAGCCTCTCCATTTTGTAATCCCATTGTTAATGGAATTGTTGCTAACACAGCTGCGGCTAATCCTCTTGGTATCATGACTGATGTTACCTTCTTGTCTAATTTTGAGAAGCCTTTGACTAGGGCAGTATGCGTGATAATTACCCTTCCAACATAGATTGCAACTGCAGCCAAAATACCAAAAATTACGTATTCTATCTGACCAAAACTAGCCAATAGTCCTACAAACACAAAGAAAAATGCTCTTACAATGAATGTGACTTGACTGTGTAAAGAATTATCAATTGTGTTTTCAGGCAATTTTATCTTTAATTTATGCAAAAAGTACTTTTTGTTTCCTAACATTAAACCAAAGACTAGTGCAGTTAATGCACCCGATTCTCCAAATGAATTTGCAAGGAAGAATAGTAAAAACAAAACTCCTAATGTTAGCATATAATTGTGTTGAGCATTTGACAGCTTTGAAATTATAAACATCCAAGGAATTCCTATACCAAATCCTAGTATCAAACCTACTGCAACTGCTCTTCCTATAGTTTGACCTAACAGATCAAGATTAAATTGCCCAGTAAGAATAGCCTCAAATAAAATAAATGCAATAATTGTTGCAAAAATATCTGTCAGAGCAGACTCAAAACTTAGCATAGATTTTGCTTCATCAGAAATTTTCAGCTTTCTAACCAGACCAAAGACAATGATGGAGCTACTTCCACCTACAATTGCACCAAGCAGAATACTGTCCATCCATTCCCATCCCAAACCATAATGACCAAACGCCGCAACAATTCCAACTGATACTGCAAAACCTAGAATTACAAGCACCACTGCAAAGTGTGCAGTTTTCAGTACATTACCAATATGCAGATTGTATCCACCATCAAACATGATAATGATTAATGCAAGTGCTGCAAAATACGGAACAATTTCAATTACAGCTTCTGGCTGAATTATTCCAAATATTGGTCCAATCACAACTCCTAAAACCATCAAGAACGCAATGTCTGGAATTCCAGTTTTCTTGAAAAATGCTTCACCTAAAACTCCTAAAATAATTACAACACTGGCTGCCAACAAAAGTATTGGTGCAGATGCAATTAACGAACCAGAGCCACCAGAAAATTCTGCAACAACATTTTGAACATTAGCAATTCCCTGAGACAAAAAATCACTACTAATCTGCCCACTATCTACTGCTTCAATCGGGTTGTGCTCAAAAAACGAGCGTACAAGCTCTTTTGCATTTGAGCCACTAATCTCTTCAGTGTTAAATTTTGACCAAATAGCCTCATTAAAGAATGATTGAATATCTTCGAAAATTCCTAAAAAAATCCAATTCATGCTAAAGTATGCCAACACCATGTTAATTTAAGAATGTGTCAAACGAGGTTGATTTAACGAGTGTCAAACAATGAGCGCAACTGAAATCCTCAGAAAAGATCATCAGGAGATCAAACGAGTAGAAAAAATTGTCATAAAATGTTACCAGTCTCTATATGACGGAAAAGACATTCCATTATCTGACATCGAAAAAATTACATTTCTTATTTCAGAGTTTTTAGACTCTATTCATTATTCTCGTGAGGAAGATTCCTATTTTCCATGTGTTGCAGCATATGATTCCCTAAAAGAGGAGATTAGAGCCCTACTAATTGAGCATGAATTTTCTCGAAATATTGCAAGAATGCTTTCTACAAATCTCTCTGCATGGAAAAATGGAGAGGACAAACGCGAGCCAGTTGCCAGATTTCTCAAAACCTACTCAATCTACTTACAGGATCACCTATCCAAGGAGGAAGAATTTTTCACAAAGGCTGAAGAGCAAATTCTCTCACAAGAAGAGGAGGCCGAAATGTATCAGCAATTTCAGTCAGTCATTGCTATTGTAGAGAAGCTTTCAGACATGGTCAAATTGATCGATTATCTGGAAGATCAGAACTGGTACAAATATTAACCGTAAATTTTAGTTCATTATCATGAGTTCATTTTGTTTGTGGATGTCAGGATTACCTTGTTCTGGTAAGACTACCATAGTTAGGAAACTAGCTGAAACCATTCCAAACCTGGCCATCCTAGATGGCGATGAGTTGAGAGAGTGGTTGTCTCCAAAGAACTTTTCAAAAGAAGCGAGAGATGAACACCAATTCAAAGTTGCCCACTTGGCAAAACTTCTGTTAAAACACAATGTCCCAATGGGCGTGAGTACGATTTCACCATACAAGGCGAACCGTGCAAAAGCAAGAGAGATCATTGGTGATGACACTAAATTCTTTGAAGTTTATGTTAATGCTTCATTGGCAAAATGTGAGGAACGTGATGTAAAAGGAATGTATGCAAAGGCGCGTTCTGGAGAAATCAAGGGATTTACAGGCATAGACGACCCATATGAGGCACCAGACAGTGCTGATCTCGTACTAGATACTGACACAAAGACACTAGACGAAAGTGCCCAAGAAGTTTTGGACTTTTTGAAATCAAAAGATCTATTGTAAAAGAGCATCCTAATTATGAAATTCTAGAAACAACTCGTTCATGAATTAATCCATTTGTAACTAACAGACCATTTTCATGATTCACCGATTCGGTATTGTAAATAAGATCATTTCCAGAAATATCAGTCATTTTTCCACCAGCTTCTGAAATTATACAATGTGATGCTGCTGTATCCCATTGTTTCATTTTATTGGTACTAGTCAAGTAGATATCTGCTCTACCAGATGCAATCTCCATAACTTTTAGAGAGCTTCCAATGCTTGCAGTATTTTTGATTTTCAAGTGATCTAACACTTTCTTTTCTTTATCAGACAAATGGTGTCTACTAACCAAGGCAAGAGATTCTGTAACTTCTTCAACACCTCTTACCGAAATTTTTATCCATCCCTCAGAATCGTGGCAAAAAGCGCCAAGACCCTTTTCTGCAAAAAACAGTTTTTTTTCTGTTGGCCAGTAAACCAATCCCATTACAGAAACATGGTTTTCTACCAATCCAACCATTACAGTAAATTCACCTGTCTTGTTTACAAAATCCTGTGTTCCATCTAATGGGTCAACAATCCAGACCTTGTCACTATCCGTTCTGGATTTATCATCTGCATCTTCTTCTGATAAAATTGGAATTCCAGTTTGCAAGAGAGATTCTTTGATTATCTTATTGCTTTCCAAATCAGCTTTTGTAATTGGAGAATTATCATCCTTTTTTTCTACTTGAAAATCACTTTCATAAATTTCCAAAA
This sequence comes from Candidatus Nitrosopelagicus sp., assembly GCA_028345295.1. Classification (GTDB taxonomy): domain Archaea; phylum Thermoproteota; class Nitrososphaeria; order Nitrososphaerales; family Nitrosopumilaceae; genus Nitrosopelagicus. The sequence continues at coordinate 5,624 of JAOMDA010000015.1, forward strand.
TCTTATCTCCAGCTCTTGTTATGGCGTCAATAATGGTTTCTAAATGTGGTATTTTTGAAGAAACTGGGAGTTTTGCCATTTTATGAATTCGTTGTCAACTCTGGCTTTAATGTCCAAGCTACGGCAAGTGCAACAAATGGGACAGATATCAGTGCAGTCATTTGCAAAATGACCACTAGTTGTGTGTAAGCAACATCTGGTACTGTGATTAGCCAAGGCAGTGGGAGTGAAATTATGAACCAAATTCCTGATAATAGGCTAATAATCTCAATTTTTCGTTTTGTTTTTGGGTTCAATTCATCATCTCTTAAAATTTGATTCCAAACGTCCATCGTCTGTTGAGTATATAATTAATGCCACCTGCAATCACTATTGCTATACCTGCAGCATGAAGATAATAGGCAGCTGCATTTTCAACTAACAAAAATGTTATTCCAAGCTGAATTCCCATACCAACCAAACTAACAATTATGAATTTTACATACATCTCACCAGTCCGTTGATTTTCAATTGAATCTCTAAATGTCCAAGATCTATTGAAAAAAAAGTTTGTAGTAATTGAAATAGATATTGCAATAATTTGAGATGCTAAATACCAAAAACCAAGAAAATCAGTTAGCAGATACAAGATTCCAAGATTTACTAAAACCCCTGAAACTCCAACAGAATAATACTTTACAGCCTGTTTTGCAAATAGTGAATAATCCTTCTTTTTTTTTCCATTAGATTCCATTTTTCTAGTTGATAATGGTTTACTATTATTTTTAACCTAACCATCAGTATCATTTCAAAAAACTGGTTGACTTGTTTAAATAGTATAAAGACGTATTGGGAATTAATGCGTAACGATATAAACATCGACTAGCGCAGCGTGATTCCGCAAAACACAATTGAGTCAGAACGCATTAGCGTTGACAGGAGAGGAAATCTCTCATTGTTTTGCCAAGGGGTCACGCCCACTTTATTCTTGATTTATGTATACCGAAATTGTTCCTTTGGTGTTTTCATGTGGGTCTATGATAATTTTCACTTTTTCTAAACCTGAAACTTGAAAGATTTTCTGTCCATCGTAATCCCATGTATAGTATTGTGAGATGTCTGTTTCAACTGATGTTCCAACAAGCTGAAAATCTTCAGAAAAAGAAACATCATTACCAGATATTGAAATGCTTAGTGTTTGTGGACTGTCGCCATTTGGTACAAACCTGAACTTGTAGTCACAGAATCTTTGGCAACTTTCATCACCAATTTCAAATAATTCCTCATAGACACCATTTTCTCCATATTTTGATTCTGATAAGTTGACATGGTATGCATAATCAAAATTCTGAATGTTATCTTTTGGCGAACCAAACACAACTACTGCAATCACAACAACAGCCAATCCAACTATTGCTAAACTTGATTTTTTCACAACTTTACTGTATATGCTAATAATTTAAGAAAATTCATTCGTAATTTGCGAAAATGGTCATGTAAATTTAATGAACTGTTAACCATTTTTCACACCTGAAATTAATAATTAATTCTTAAAGCACGTTCATGGGTAATTTCCAAGATAAGTGGTCAAGACCACAAAAGCAAGGGTTTGCAGAAAGAATTACTGATACGTTAAAACCAAAAGGATCATTGAAGCCACGTGTAGAGGCTGCAGTCAAACGTCTTCAAGCACAAATAGCCAAAATGGACGGCATGGTTTCAAAACTAAAACAACGAGATCAACAAATTTTTCAAAAAATAGTTACTGCAACTCAGCAACATGACACTTACTCTAGTAAAGTTTTATCAAATGAATTAGTTGAAGTTAGAAAAGTTCATAGAATTTTAAGTAATGCAAAAATGGGATTAGAAAGAATTGAATTAAGATTAACCACATTCCACGACCTAGGTGATACAGTCGTAACATTAATGCCAACAATCGGCCTCATGAATGGTCTCAAAGGCTCACTTGTTAAATTCATGCCAGGTGCAGATCAAGAGATTGGAAGAATGACAGAGATGTTAGGTGGATTGATGAATGAAACATTTAGCAGTAGTGATAACACATTTGGTGTAGAAGAATCTACCAATTCAGACTCAGATAAGATTCTCTCTGAAGCAGCCGCAGTTGCAGAATCACAAACTGGAGATAAGTTCCCTGATATGCCTATGATGGATCAAGTAAACATGCCATCATCATCAACTGAATCAAAATTTATGTAAATTTTTTCTAAATACTACTAGTTTTATCTCGCGATTCTCTAAAATTCTTTATTTTACTACCTTCATCCTCAATAATTCTATCAATACCAGTTAATTTCTCCTTCAAACTTACAATCAAATGACCAACATCATCAGCTTCTTTCTCAACAGAAAGTCTCTTTTGTGATAACTGTTGAATTCCCTGTGTCTCCTCACTGATATATTCACTAACTTTGATTAATTTTTCTTTAAGGTTTTTTATGTCCACAGATTCGTCCTCAATCTCTTTTTCAAGCGAAGTTCTCTTGTCTTTTAATTGAGAGATTAACCCACCAACATAATCTACCGCTTCCTCCAATTTTGCCCTCTTATTCATCAAAGATGAAATTCCAATGTTTGCATCTGATTCAGATGTAGAATATTCTGTTTGTGAATTTGTTTCATCTGAACTAGATTGATATTCGGCATCTTGAACTACTGATTCACTATCTTGTTCAGCCTCAGATGGTCTTTCCTCCATCATTTCTCCACCACTTCCAGACTCTTCATCTTTGAATTGGTCAAATAATCCTGTCACGATTTCAGGTAATTATCCTCAAATAAAAACTTGAACAGAGAAAAAGATTCAATCAAAAGACAAAGTTGAAACTATTATGACAAACTTCATATAGATTTTAACATCGGTTTCTACATGGGATCAAAAGCAATCAGTTTTGGTGTTGGAATTCCAATGATGGTTGTTGGAGGTCTTATTGCATTATTATGGGCACCAGCAGAAGCTCAATTAGGTTCCACAGTCGAATTTATTGGAAGTTTGATTGGAATTTTAGGTGTTGTGTTTTTCATATCAGGCATATTTTGGAGAAAAGAAGTTCTGATCTCGTAGAGTGAATTTTTCCAAAAATACAGGCATAGAATTTTCACATACTTTATAGCATCTTTTAGAACCAAAATAGTATCTTGGATAAGAATAGAGTCGAAAAACTGGTTCGAGAGCTAATTATTGAAATTGGCGAAGATCCCACAAGAGAGGGTCTTAGAGAGACACCAGCGAGAATTGCGAAGGCGTATAAAGAAATTTTTGAAGGTTATGATTCCAATTCTGAATTATCGGTCCAATTTTCAGAAGATTCGGAAGTTGTAGTTGCAAAGGATATACAATTCTATTCCATGTGTGAACACCATATGTTACCATTTTTCGGAAAAATCCAAATTGCATATGCACCAAACGGAAGAGTGTTTGGAATTTCCAAACTAGTAAGATTAGTAGAAAAATATTCAAAACGACTACAAATTCAAGAAAGATTAACAAAAAACATCGCTGATGAATTACACTCACATGGTGTAAAAGGGGTTGCCGTAATGGCAGAAGCTGAACATCTATGTATGAAAATGCGGGGTGTCAAAAACGATGCAAGAGTTTCATCTTCTGCATTTAGAGGCATATACGAAAATCAGAATCATAAAGAAGAAATTGTCAGAATTATTCAAAACCGCCCTTTAGACCCAGTTTAGAGTGATCACCATCAAAAATAAATAATCAACAATTTGGAGATATCTTAATGACTTCCCATGACAATGTACATGTTCCGAAAGAATCCTGGCCAAAATTTAGCTGGTTTCTAATTGAATTTGCTTTAGTCATTGTAGTTGCTTTAGTTATTGCTTGGCAAACATCACCACTCTTTGAAGATTATGTTTATACATATGGTTGGGACTGTGAACAAGAATCTCAAGAGACGAATTGTTCTGTTGAAGAAGAAAAATCAATGGATCAGACTATGCTTAATTGGATATTTTGGTCAATTGTGGGAGCAGTGTTTCTTGGATGGTACTTGCTGATTCGGAATTTCGTTTTTAAGAAACCTATTTTGTAAGTAACAAGAAATCAAATTTAATTTCTATATTTTGTTTTATCAGTAATTTTTGTTTTCAGAAAAGCTTTCTTTCTGTTATTGCATGATTCACATTTTCCACACTGTGATTTCAAATTCAAATAACAACTCCATGTTTTGAAAATTTCATTTCCTAATACTTTATGACCAGTTTTAATCAGATCACTTTTTGAAATTCCTTCTGAATATGGAGACCAAATCTTAATTTTGTGCCTGATTTTCTTTTTGATTCCATCAATTTCTCCTTGGTTTAAGGCAACCTCAAGTTTTTTTGTAAATCCTGGTCTACAGTCAGGATATTGTGTATCTCCTTTTTGTGCACCATATGCAACTAATTCTGCATTAAGAGTAAATGCCCATGCAGTTGCTATCGATAAAAATACAGCATTTCTGATTGGAACAACAATAGAATATTCAAAAGTACTGGGCATCTTTTTCTTTGTACTTGTCAGAACGTTACTTTCACCGTACAAGTTTTTCATGAAACCTATATCGAGAATTTTATGTTCTTTTAATTTTAGTAATTTTGCTATGCGTTTTGCAGCTTTTATTTCCTGAGACGCTCTTTGGCCATAAGCAAACGTAACTCCATACAACTGGTATCCTTTTTTCAAATATGACATCATGCATGCTGAATCTAAACCTCCACTTAGAATGATTACTGCTTTTTTCATTTTACTACTTTTACTATTTTTGGACCTTTACTTGGTTTACAAATTACAATATCACAATCCACCTTTGCGGATTTGAATCCTTTTTTCATCGCTGCACCAATTTTTTTCAAGTTCTGATTTTTACTTCCAAATGCAATCATAGATGGTCCTGCACCACTAATTGTGACACCAAACGCCCCAGCTCTTAATGCATTATTTTTTACATTATTAAATCCAGGAATCATATGTTTTCTTGCGGGTTCAACAATTACATCCTCAACAGATTTTCCAATAAGGCTTGAATCTTTATTTAAAAATCCAGCAACTATATTTGCTGCATTTGCTAGATTTGTAATTGAATCAGACAATTTTACCGTTTTTGGGATCACACTTCTTGAAACTTTTGTCTTTTTCTTAGGAACTTTGATTTCTGGAACAGCAACGCAGAGAATTAGATCCTTTGGTGCCTCAATTCTAATTACGCTTAATGGAGACGAATCTACAATCACAAATCCACCAAGAACAGATGCTGCAACATTATCATAATGAATTGAACCAGCACTTGCTTTTTCACCAATTCCTGCGTATGAAACAAGCTGATTTTGATTTAATTTCAGATTATACAGTCTGTTTATAGCAATTGCACACCCAGCCGCAGATGCTGCACTGCTTCCCATTCCAAATCCCGAGGGAACATTCTTTCTAATCTTAATTTCAATTCCTCCAGTTAGTTTCTTCTTCTTTTTCATTTCTTTTGCAACTAATCCTGCTGTATTCTGTTCTAGTTTTAATGGAATATCATCTGAGCTAACAATCGTAATTCCTTTTCCTTTTTTAGTTACAGTTACTTCATCATAAAATGCATCAAGTGCCAAACCAAACACATCAAATCCTGGACCTAGATTTGCAGTAGAGCACGGTGCACGAACTGTTACTGATTTTACCATTAGTCTTCTACTTCCTCACCCAAGTTAATAATTCTGCTTAATGCGCTTTCTAATTCCACCATTCCATCACCTGTTACATTTGAAACTGGAAACAAGTCATCAAAGAAATCGTTGTTATTTAGGGTTCTATACATATCTGAAATTAATGGAAGTGTTTCTCCATCTACTTCCTTTGAAATTTGCTCTTCAAGATTATCGTCATTTGATGACCAATCAAGTACCTCATTCAGTTTATCTTGTATCAGATCTGTTTTTGTAATAGCATTGATGGTTGGTAATCCTAAACGTAACCTTATTGATGTTGAAAGTAAAGACAAGGAAACGAAATTACTTGGAGATGTTATCATGGTACCATCATATAGAAACAAATTCATTTTTTCATCACCATTAAGATTTTTTACAAAAAATGGTCCACTTTCTCTATATGCAAACAGTTCAATTTGACCTGGAGTGTCAACTAACAAGTAATCTGGATTTATACTGTCAATCTCTGTTTGAATCTGATCAATCTTTGTTGCAATAAGATCATTTGCCATAATCAATGAACCATTAGAACCCAAAGCATATTCTTCCATTAGCGAATTAATATCAACATAATCTCTTACATCAATATCAGGAGAATATGGCAAATGCCCTACTCCAGGATCAAGATTTAGTGTTGCTGGGAATGCAGAATTTTTTGCATAATATTCCTTAATCTTTGATGTTAACAGGGATTTCCCTGCACCCGCTGTGCCTGTTAAAAAAATAACTTTCAATCTTTCGACAAAAGTTTTTTTTTATTAGCTTATATTTGAATCCTCTAGAAAATTGGCATGAACTGGAGAATTGCCATCATTCCAGCAACATTAATCCCAATTATCATAATTATCATTCAATTTGATATAAAATTGGATGATGTTTTAGCAATTGGTGTAGTACCGTTCATTTTGGCAGTTTTTGCAATGATGATAAAACTTGGATTACAAGGTCTTAAGCTAGCTTACATAGCAAGAACATTTCTTGGTCCATTCGATTCTATCAAAAGATTAACAGCGATGAGAGTCGGAAGTGAGTTTATCAAATTTACTACACCAATGTTTGTTGGCGCTGAATTTGCAGTAATATACTACATGGTGAAAAAAGGAATTTCAACATCAAAGGCATCATGGGTGGCATTACTTGATATAGTAACTGAAGTTCTTGCTGCTGGAGTTTTATCAATTATGGCTGGAATTATTGCATTACTAAGTGGTGCATATCTTGTTGCTGCAATAATACTAGCTACAAGTGTAACTGTTACAACATTATGGGTGGTTCTATTTTTTGCGTCATCAAAACATACTTTCCAACTACCAAACATTATCTCTATCGTAATTACTAAACTGGGAAAAGACCGTGGCATAAAATATGTAAAACAGACTAACAAATACATCGAGGAAGTTTGTACTATGAGCAGAGAAAACATTCATTCTAAAAAATCACAGAAAGTTTTTGTTGTTGGTTTTATTACATCATTAGTTTCTTGGTCATTTTATGGAATTTCATTTTTAATTATTGCAGTTAGTGTTGGTTATTCTGTTGAAATTTTTGAATCTATAATGGCAGTAATGGGTGCAAATGCAATTGCGAATCTTCCAATTACAGTTGGTGGTTCAGGATTAGCAGAATTTGGAATTGTTGCCTATCTAAATAATTTAGATCCATTTAATTTTGTCATGCCAGATTCGGGACTTGAATGGAATGCTGTAATTGGCTGGAGAATTGCAACATATTACATACCAATTGCAGTAACTTGGGTTCTTTTGGTTAAACTTGCATTAAGCAAATACACCAAGCCAGCAACAACATAAAAAGCACTTTATGATAAATAATTAGGCATAATTATGAACTTTAAAAATAAAGTAGTTGTTATCACTGGAGCAAGTAGTGGAATAGGTGAGGCAACAGTCATAGAATTTGCAAAAAGAGGAGCTGATATAGTACTTGTTGCAAGAAGAAAAGAAAAACTTTTAGAAGTTGAAAAGAAACTTTCAAGTTTTTCTGGTTCATCTTTTGTTTGTCAATGTGATGTTTCTAACAAAGATCAGGTCACTGAAATGAGTAAAAAAATTCTCGACAAATTTGGGAGAGTTGATATTCTTGTGAATAATGCTGGGTTTGTAATATATGGTAAAGTTAACGAATTATCAACAGAAGAAATAGTAGCTCAAATGGAGACGAACTATTTTGGCATGATCTATTGTACAAAGGCAATATTACCACAAATGCTAGAACAACATTCTGGGCACATTGTAAATGTAGCATCTGTCGGTGCAAGTTTTGGAGTACCAGGAATTGCATCATATTGTGCAACTAAATATGCAATGTTAGGATTCTCAGAAGGTCTTCACCACGAACTTGACGGAACTGGTGTGGGTCTAACTGTTGTTAGTCCAATAATGGTAAGAACTCCATTATTTGATCACCCATCATTTGATAACTTTTCAAAATTTTCTACTGGCATATCACTTAGTTCAGAAACGGTAGCAAAAACTATCATCAAGGCTTCTAATTCATCTAGATTAGAACTTGTTGTTCCATCAGTGGCTAGAGCAGGAATTTGGTTCAAGCAGACATTCCCATTTTTTATTAATCCAATAATAGGGAATAGATTTAGAAAACAACTTACAAAAAGAAATAAGCCAAACTAATTTAGTTTTCTTCAATTACTTTGAATTCTTTTAATTCAAATTGGACTATTTCATTTAGTGTAATTCCTTGCTCTTTTAGATAATCTGCAGTTTTCTTGCTTAGTGGAGCCTTAAATTCATCTAACTTGAATTCACATATAACACCCTTTTCTATATTATTTAGATTAATTTTCTTGGAAAGTTGTAGTCCCTCTAGAATTGAGGTGCCTGAGATTGGCTCATAAATTTGAATGTCTACTTTTTTATCGGTTTCATTAACATCTAAAAAATATCCCGTGGCAGTCTGCGTTTCTGCTTTTCCAAATTTTGGTGCTTTTAACTCAGCATCAATATCTTCTGGAATTTCATCTTTTTTTTTAGCCATTTTTTTCAGAACTATTCTGCTTCTTTTTCTTTTTTACTTTTTTGCCACCAATCAAGATAGTCATATTGCTTGTCAGCACGAGTTGCTTCTTTTCGTGACAGTTTGTATCTTATATCACTAATTTGCTCTCTTGTTGCATAAAGACCACATCTTTTACAAATAAAGTGCTTAGTTGATGTATCTAATTTCATTATTAATCCTAATCCTTCAAAGTCAATTTCATCTTCTAATTCTCTGTATGCAGGTACTCTAAATTCTCTACCTTCTTCTTCTGCTGCATTAAATTCTGCCTCTAGTTGTTTCTTTTTCTTTTCTATTTCTCTACTAACACATTCAGGGCAATTTACCAATATTGATTGACCTTTTGTTTTTCCATAAGAGTGTTACCTCATTATATTTAGATCTAAGAAAATAACTGATGTACGGATTACATCTTCATCCCTTTCGGTCAGTTCGCCCATCGAAATACCGCACATCAGTTAAAATATGATTAATATTGGAAAATAATTATTTTGCGTCTTGTAGCATTTCTGATACTAACTTAGCTGTATTTTCTGCCCCATTTCCATCAAAATTCTTTGTAAATTCGTTCACTGAATCTTGGAAAGCATCATAGTCATTTTTCAGTTTAATAATAGATTCAACAATTTGCTCTCTATTTTGAGCAAATAGTCCTAATTTTTTTTCTTCTAACCATTGAATTTGATTTGTGTGTTCATCATAAATTGGAATACCAATTATTGGTTTTGAGTGATTTCCTAGAATTTCACCTATAACAGTATGTGAACCATTAATCACTGTATATATGCATGAATTTAACACGGTTTCTTTCTCTTGCTCTGAAAGATAACCTACATCAATTTGTATCCAATCAATTTGTTTTTCTAGAGCATCTGAAATTGAATATTTTTTTCCATCTTTTCCAAGAACCATATCTATATCTGGATTATTTATGGCGTGAGAAACTACCCGCTTCTCATTTTTCATTTGTGTATGATGAAATGCTTCTTCAAATCTTTCCCCAGTTCCTTCATTAGTTGATTTATTACCCGTCCTCATCCAGTAACCAAAATCTGAATCCTGAAGTAATAACTCTAATTCAGATTTTTCTTTACGAATAATTTTTTTGTTTCTTGAAAAATGTCCAACATATACTACTTTATGTTTTACATCATCTGCAAAATTTAGATTATATTCACATGTTGTATATGGTGGAGGAGAATCTGCAACAATAATCTTTGTTGCTTTTGATATTTGCTTTGCTATAAATGAAAGTGCTGGCTTAAAGTAGAATCTGGATTTCCATAATTTTGGTTTAAATTGATTGGTAACAAACACACTTGGTATACTTCGATTATGTGCAAGAACATTCGAACCCATATCACCATCATTTATCACCAAGTCAAATTTTTCATCATCAAAGAATTTTCGTTCCTCTTTTAAATAACTAGAAATTTGTGTAACTAATGGTTGATTATCTGAAACAGGTATAAGCAAATTTAACATTGATAGTTTTACACTAGGACCAAATTTACCATCTATTGGAGTAGGCATTAAAATTTCGTGAATATTTTCTTTTTCTTCAGGAAATCTTTTTACAAGTTTTTCAAGAATTTCACCTTTACTAAAAAAATGTGTTTCTAACTGATCACTCATTATTTCATTTAATGAATCATTTAATCTCATCATTCTAGTGTAGTGACCATTTCCCCATGGATAGATGAATTCTCCTATTTTTTTCATAACAATAACTCAAATTTCTTGTTTAAGTTTCAGTATTTTATTCTAGCGAGTCTAAAATCGTATGTATCATATTTGAATCAGATTTTACAGCAATAGTCTTTTTATTCTTGAGAACATCATCAACATCTTTATTTTGAATTTTTATTTTTTTATTACTTGGAATCTTAGTTTGTAGAAGTTTTTCAATTTTTGGAATATATTTTTCTAAACCGATTTCTTTTGCATTATCAAATATTCCAGAATCAATTCCAGAAAGAGGAATAATTGGTATCAATCCTGCATTAAACACACGCGATTTTAATTCCTTAATAATTTTTGAAGGAAAAAACAAAGGCGATATGTTTAATGATATACATGAAATTTTTTCTGATATAGCAATTTTTGAAAGAATATCTGTAATAATAAAATTTTTTACTAATAAATTATCATCAAGATTTGATATTTTATAGAATTCTATTTTTGTTTTTATTTGTAATGTTCTTGGTAAAATTTTATGTAATATTTTTAGTATATTGACTAATTTTGAATGTTTTATGTAAAAAATAATAATTTTTACTTCAAAGCCTTGTTTAATTGCCTCTAAGCATGTAATTGCTGAGAACTCATCAAATACTCCACAAATAATTTTTTCATTTTGTGAATTATTTACTGCTCCTCCAAGTCCTTTGTCATTGAATATACTAACATATGCATTAGATTTTGTAATGTATGTAAATAGAAGTTTATCATGTTTTTCTTTTGTTCCTGGCGTTGCATTTACTTTTTTATTTTTTTCAATAATTGTTGATGTTGCAGTTAATTCAACATCTTTTACCATATACCCATTTGGGATACCTTCTACGTTAACATAGAATTTTTCTCCTTTTAATAAAAGACTTGATCCAACTTTAGTTATTTCATTAATTATATTTTTAAAATTATTGTTAGTTTGTTTTGCAATTATAATTTTTTTAATTCCAAAAAGTAAACCTATCGTACTTGATGCAAGAACAGGATCATTTGCATCAATAAGAATTAGTTTTCCATCTCTTGAAATCTTGGTGAAACGTTCATTATGATTTTTCATAATTTTTTTAATATTTCTCATCAGTAAGCTTATTTTATTTTCAGCAAACAATGATGGAAATACTACAATGTATGTATTATTGCTCATTCAGTTTTTTAATCAGCAGCAGTTTTATATTTTACAGCGTTTCTTAATTAGAGCTAATTCTCGTATAATTATAATAGCACATTATCCATACTAAATTATGGGAAAATTTACGCAAAGTGATTTAGATGATGTTAATAAAACAATCACCACTCCTGAGGAATGTTTAACGTGGGCTTTTGACAACCTTCATCCAAAATTAGCAAAAGCTTCTAGTTTTGGCGCAGAGGATGCAGCAATTATTGATATAATGTTTAAGATCAATTCTGATGCTAGATTATTTACACTTGAAACAGGTAGATTACCCCAAGCAACTTTTGATGTAATGCATGAAGTTCAGAAACGCTATAACACAAAGATCGAGATGTTGTATCCTGATGAACAAGAAGTTGAAAAAATGGTCAAAGAAAAAGGTCTAGACTGTTTCTATGACAGCATTGATAACAGGAAACTTTGTTGTGCTATAAGAAAGGTTCATCCAATGAACAAGATGCTTGAAACACTTGATGGCTGGATTACTGGACTTAGAAGTGATCAAAATACAAATCGTTCAGATGCAAGGATGCTTGAGATTGATGAAATGCATGGAGACATTGTTAAAGTTAATCCAATTATTAATTGGACATATGAGCAAACATGGGATTACATAAAATCAAACAATTGTCCATATAACAAACTTTTAGATCAGGGATATCCTAGTATTGGATGTGAGCCATGTACACGACCAATCAAGATCGGTGAGGATATCAGAGCTGGTCGTTGGTGGTGGGAAAATGACACAAACAAAGAATGTGGGCTTCATATGAACCACGACAAATAAATTAATCATACAAAATCGTTTCATATTGATTAATGCACATGGTGGAAAACTAGTAAATCGTGTCATAGAAGCTGATCCATCTGGATTATTTAGTATTGATGTATCAGCTGATCTTGCAAATGATGTTGAAAATATTGCAGACGGAATTTTTAGTCCACTAGAAGGATTTCTAAATCAACAAGATTTTGAATCTGTTATATCAAAGGGAAGACTAGCAAATAATACCGCATGGACAATTCCAACCGTCTTGGATGTTGATGATGAAACTGGAAAAAAAATGCAAGAAGCAGGCGACGTACTTCTCAAAAATCCAGATGGAATTGGAATTGCAATATTACATGTAGAAGATGTCTACTCTTATGATAAACAAAAAACTACTAATGGAGTTTATGGAACAAATGACGAATCACATCCTGGTGTTGCAAAGACTAATTCCATGAAGGACTTTCTTGTAGGAGGGAAAATTGACTTTATTCAAAGACAAAATGATACTGAAATTAGAAAACATAGAATGACACCAAATGAAACAAGGAAGGCTTTTGAAGATGCAGGGTGGAAAACTATAGTTGCATTTCAAACAAGAAATCCACCACATGTTGCACATGAGATGCTTCAGAAAACAGCAATTACTACACGCGATGGGGTATTTGTAAATCCTCTAATTGGAAAGAAAAAAGCAGGAGACTTCAAAGATGAGATTATTGTCAAGGCTTATGAAACCATGATTGCAAAT
>JAOMDA010000016.1 GCA_028345295.1 Candidatus Nitrosopelagicus sp.
CTCAATCTGAATTTATTATTCTTAATAATTTGACAATAGATAGCATATGTACGTAAAAATTTCGATAATTAGTTTATTTGCTCTACTTTTAATTGGTGGTGCAACAACACCATCAATTGTTTTTGGTGATCCAGCATTTAATGTTCCAGACAAATATTCACCCGAATCAACTTCTTGTTCTTTACCTGATGAAACTGTTACATTTTCAGTCGATAAAAATTCATACAAATTTGGTGATGAAATAAAAGTTTCAGGACAAGTAATTCCAAAATTATCTACCAATTATAGTGACCAGTCAAAAAACCATGTTTACATAACAATTCCTACAGCTAAATCTACATTCATCACTCCAGCAGATGATGGTACACAAAACACTAACACTACCTCAACATATGATGGAGAAAATGCATCAAGAATGGGGGTAAACAGTAATCTTTCTACACTTGATACTAAAGTACAGATAGATGCATGTGGAAATTTTAATGCTACGATAAAAGTTATACCCATTGTTCTAAAAAATGGAGTTTATGTTCTTAATGTAAAATATGTAAAGACAGAAGTTCAAGAAGATATTGTTATACTAGATGAAGAATTTCAACGAGGATGTTTTGCGCATAGTTACATAACAGGCGTCATGGCAGAAAGTGGAAGATGTGGTGATTTCAAAGGTGATGACTCTGATTTAGAAATAGTTGCATTACCAATGCCTGAAATTATTTTAACAACAGATAAGGATGAATATATTCCTGGAGAAAAAGTAAAAATTTCAGGACAGATTAAGAATGCAAATTTTTATGATGATGTAAATCTTGTATTAGAGTCATCAAATACATCTGATGAAACTACTGAACCATTAACAAGATCATTTGCATTATCTGGCCTTGAACCTACATTCTCATTGATATATACTACTCCAAGCGGGGTTAATGGTATTGGCAGTTATTCAATTTCTGTTACTTCCCATTTAGGCTTGACAACTCACATTTTCACTGTAGATGATGAATCAATTGTTACTGATTTTGCTGCTGAAAAAACTATGAGCGCACCTAGTATAGCACTAAAGAAGATAATTGATAAGCATAATAGAATTACTGTTTCAGAAATCCAAATCTCCTTAGGTGAGAAGACATCTGAAGATAAAATATTACTACCTAGAGTACTTCAGGGTTCATTATTTACTGCCGCACGTGGAGATGAGTCATCAGTTAACCTTCAGGTTTTAACTTCTAGTGGTCAGTGCGTTATAGGACAAGATTCCATATGTGCTGTTACTGAATCCACTAGAAAATCAGGGTCAATATATGAACTTGTTCAAATTGATGGAAAAAATTACAATGTAAGATATAGCGGTTCAGATGTTCGATTAGAGAAATTTACTATTATTCCTGAAACTTCGAATACAGAAATAACTGCTAAAAATTGGCATGTTACCATATTGAAGGATTCTCAACCAACCAAGTTCTATTATAAGACATCTTATGTGTTATTAGAGTAAAATAAAATAAAAGAAATAGTATTCTAAAAATATGAAAGTTAATGTTTTGATGTTCAATCAGGATGATCCCAAAAAATGCACCGCAGCAAAATTGCTTAGATTTGGGCTAGTCAAAAAAATTACAAAAACATCACCAACTACACTTCTGTTGCATCCATATGCAAAAAATACTCTACTGTCTAGTGACAAAAATGTAGTTCGTTCAATTACTGGAATTGATTGTTCTTGGAATTATGCAGATGATGTGTTTGAAAAAAAAATTGATGGAGTATCAAGAAAACTCCCGCCACTTTTAGCTGGAAACCCAGTAAATTATTCAAAACTTAACAAATTAACTACCGCTGAAGCTATGGCATCTGCCGCATTTTTACTTGGATATGAGACATTATCACACCAATTAATGGAGAAATTCAACTGGGGTCATACTTTCTTTGAATTAAACGAAAATCTTCTAAATGACTACAAAAATGCCATATCAGAAGATGAGGTGAGCACGATAATTCATGAGTACGGCTATCAAGTTTAATCAATTTGTTTATCTTTCTAATATAATCAACATACTATAGAGATTTATTCTAGCATATTTCAGACGGGACGGATATGACATTTGAAAAATCAACCTCAGGCTTAGTGCGTAGTCTTTCATTAAAGGACGCTGTAATGATTGGTATTGCATCAATGATTGGTGGTGCAATCTTTGTTCTAGTTGGTCCTGGAATGGCACAGGCTGGGGCTGCCTTGATGATTGCATTCTTGCTTAACGGTGTGATTACCGTATTCACTGCACTGACATATGCTGAGTTAGGCTCTGCATTTCCTGCTACTGGTGGAGGATACAGATGGGTAAAACAAGGACTACCAAGACCTAATGCATATCTTAGTGGATGGATGGCATGGTTTGGCCATACTATTGCAGGAAGTCTTTATGCAGTTGCGTTTGGATCATTCTTTGGTTATCTTCTAAAGGCATCAGGTGTCATTGGAGATGATTTTGGATTCCCGATAGACAAGCTGTTTGCAGCTATAGCAATTATAATTTTTACATTTGTTAATATCAGAGGATCATCAGATACTGGCAAAGTAGGAAACGCAATAACATTCACACAACTTGCAATAATTGGAATACTTGTTGCAGCTGCGGTTGGTGCGATGGCATTTGCAAATCCAAACTGGTCAGAAAATTTTACAGACTTTATGCCACTAGGAATTACTGGAATTGCACTTGCAATGGGATTAACATTCATTGCATTTGAGGGATATGAGATAATTTCACAGGCGGGTGACGAAATTAAAAATCCAAAGCGAAATATTCCACGTGCAATTTTACTGTCACTTGCTATTGTAGTTACGTTGTATGTGGTGTTTACGTTTGTCTTCATTGGAGGTCTTAATCCAGATGATATTGGAATGCCGGCGTGGAGTTTTATTGGAAGTTTTGGTGAGCTTGGAATAATCGAGGCTGCAGAGAGATTTATGCCATTTGGGGCACTGATAGTTCTGGCTGGTGGTCTGGTATCAACGCTTTCAGCACTTAATGCCACAACGTTTGCTGCAAGTAGAGTATCTTTTGCAATGGGAACACAGTATAATCTTCCACATGTATTCAGCAAGATTCATCCAAAATATCACACGCCTTTTGTCGCAACTATAATTTCAGGCATAATCATGATGGTGATAGCATTATCACTAGACTTGACAGCTATTGCACTTGCTGCAAGCATAATGTTTCTCTTCTTGTTTACCCAGGTTAATCTAGCATCAATTACAATCCGCCGACTTTATGAAAAGACTGTTGATTATGGATTCAAAACTCCATTCTTTCCTGCAGTTCCTATAATTGGCATTATCACTGCTATGGGCTTGTCAATCTATCTCCTGATTACACATCCAGAAAGTTGGATTATTGCAGTTGTTTGGGTGTTAATCGGATTTGTAATCTACAAATTTTACACATCAAAACAAGAATTAGAGCATAATGCCCCATTAATTTTTTCACAAGGACCAACCATTAGAAAAAAATATCGTATCTTAGTTGTTTTTGATAAAAAAAATGCTACTAAATTTTTTCAGATTGCTAATGCTATTGCAAAACAAAAGGATGGAGAAATTACAATTTTACACGTGGTTAATATTCCACGACAAACGCCTCTTTCACTTACACATGGATTTGGTAAAAATGGACTAAAAGAAATTGAGGAATTTAAAAAATCAATTCATGGCTCACTCCGTATCAGATTTTTAGTTAGATTAGCACATGATCGTACGGAAGCAATTCTTTCAACTGCAGAAGAACAAGATATCAATACTATGCTAGTTGACTTTTCATTTTTACGTAATAACAAAAAATTATTTTCACTCTCCACATGTGACATAGTTGGAGTTAGAGTAAGAAAGAAGTTTGATGAAGAACTATCTAAATTAATTGTGGCATATGATAAAGGAAGGCATAGTAATCTTGGTCTAGAAATTGCAAGTGCTATGTCTGATTCTTATTCTGGACAAATCAGAATTGTTAGGGGTGTTGTAGAAAATCCTGAAGAAGAGTTGGAGATTATTAGTAAAATCAATGAGAAGATGTTTGATTTGAATCTTGTAAAAGTGCCATTTGAGAAAGTATATTCAGATTCACAAATTATACCCGAACTATTAAAGAATTTCAAAAAAGATAAATCTGCAATTTTGATTATTGGTGCAGGTAATCAATCTGAAAATGCATTTAGTCCTAAGACACTTCAATTATTGGATAAGACATCAAAGAGCGTTATAGTTGTTCGGAACCATAGATTTTCTGGAATACATACACGTTCATTCTGGAATATTATATCACCACGTCTTAGAGAAAACAAGTACTTGTATCGTATTTACATAGAATTAATGGAAGTTTTCTATTTTACTAGAAGTAAATCCAGACGTGGAAGATATGATGAAAAATACTTTGATACTAAATTAAATAGATAAATTCAAATAATTTCAAAACATCTGACTGGTACTAGTGTGAGCTGGTGTACGAATGCTGCTACGGCAGAGGAAACTCCTCTCTCCATGTAGAATTTGTGATCTGGTGATGGATAGTCAGAGATGGCTGGTAACAGAGTAGAAAAAATCCTAGTTGGAGTGTACGATGATGACAAAATCTGAGATTTCCAATAGTGGAATGAAAAATCTGTCCCACAAGGAGCAAGGCCAAGCAGAACTATAGGTTTCTACACCTGGTTCAGGTAGGCTGCAAAGCGAAATATCGTATAAAACAGAAAGAGGGTTACGGCCAGCACACACTATTCTGGTTTCCAACCTTTTGGCATGGAACCTTTGTTACTTGTTGGTTGTTCATCCTTCTTTTCTTCTACTTGTGGTTGATCATACACACTTCTTGTTTGTTCATAACTTTCATCGTCAAGATATGATTCACCTCTGTTAGTTTTGTAACCACCAGCACCAGTACTTGTTGAAGCTGCTCTAAGTCTTGATGGGTCAATACCTGACTGACCTTGACCTTCATCTTTCTTTCTTTTCCTTTCACTAATAATGAAAACTCCAACACCACCAATTGCAGCCATTCCAGCCATACCATAAATAATCATAACTGGGAATTCTCCTGTTGCAGTTGTTGCAAATCCTTCTGGTGGTACTTTACTTACACCAAACACTTCACTGTCTTGTAAAACATCTACTGATGCAAATCCACCAATGTGAACATTTGCAGAATCTGCAGATTCAATTGCTCGTATTGTGTATGTTTTATCGGATGTAAATGTAGCTTCATGTACTTTTTCTATTTGAATTCCT
Source organism: Candidatus Nitrosopelagicus sp. (assembly GCA_028345295.1). Classification (GTDB taxonomy): domain Archaea; phylum Thermoproteota; class Nitrososphaeria; order Nitrososphaerales; family Nitrosopumilaceae; genus Nitrosopelagicus. The sequence continues at coordinate 5,282 of JAOMDA010000016.1, forward strand.
TCTCTAATACTACTTTCACCCATAGTATATGATGACCAAACTCTACCTGCAAGTTCATCTGACATTCCATAAGTTGCAGCATCTGCATTAATTCCTGTTGGATCAAACAAAAAGTGCCAGTTGCCAAGTGGTTGGGCTTTGATTCCAGTAGCGTTCATTAATGGATAATTTAGAATTTGTTCTGCTTCTGAGCCTTTAACTGCTGAATACAATGATGGTGATGCTTGAGAAATATATGAAATTGGAATGTTAATTTCATTATCAATTCCTCTTACGTTAATATCAACAGGCCCATTTACCAAGAATCCTCTCCAATCCATGTCAACTAGACCAGGGCTGCTATCAGTCATCTGTCGAATCATATGACCTTGAATTTCAAGTGTAAGGACAATTTTGTAATCAATTGATGTATTTAGTCCACGACCAGTTAACTGTGCATCATAGTCTAACTGTACATTAGTTACAACTGCATCACTGTTTGCCTCATTTTTTAGATAATAATTAATTCTGTCTCTAATTTCGTCACTTTGTGCAGAAAAAACTTTAGATGTTTTTATGCCTCTAAGCTCATCAGCAAGTTGTCCACCTTCTTCATATTCTAGAAAAATCGTTCTCTGAAATTTCACAGTGACTGTGGACGATTCATCCTCTGGAAGCATCCTAAATTCCATTTGAGCTGCATATGCAGGAACAACTGTTAATGTTAACATCATTACTGCAAGAAATGATGCTAAAACAATTGTACGAGGCACGCAGTCGGTTTATGTAGAGAGTATATTAATTCTTTGAATTATATGCGTAAATTACTCTTTAGAAATTGAAAAAGTAATATTAAGTGGCGTTTTTGCATAATTGGTTTAGTGATTTATTGTGATTACAGTTTTAGCTGGTGGAACGGGTTCTGTCAAACTTGTACGTGGTTTGGCATCTCAAAGAAATGATATTACAGTGATTAGTAATGTTGGAGATAACTATTGGCTTTATGGAATGTATGTATGTCCTGATATTGACACAATCATCTATGGTTTAGCAGGAATTTTAGATGAATCACGTGGTTGGGGTGTAAAAAAAGACACAAATAATTTTATTAGACAAATGGAAGTTTTTGGAGAAGAAACTTGGTTTAGAGTTGGAGATAGAGACGCTGCAACACATTTGATTCGAACTAATATGTTGAAGAATGGAAAAAATCTTTCTGATATAACAACTTGGATGTGTGAAAAGTTTGCAATAGAAAGCAAAGTGATTCCTATCACTGATAATTCTGTTGAAACAAGAATTACATCAAACAATGAAGATCTTCATCTTCAGGAATTTTGGGTAAAACATAGAGGTAAAGGACCAATTGAAGGAATTCAATATGTTGGTGCAGACAAATCACGACCTAATCCTGCAGCTATCAATGCAATACAAGATTCGGAACTTGTAATTATTGCACCTGGTAATCCATTAACCAGTATTGGGCCAATGCTTGGAATTAAAGGTGTGAGAAAAGAATTATCAAAAAATAGAAGAAAAGTAATTGCCGTTAGTCCAATTATAGGAAATAAATCATTTAGTGGTCCAGCAGGTCAATACATGGAGGCTGCTGGAATACAAGTATCCGTTTTTGGCCTTGCACAAATGTATGCAGATGTTTGTTCCAAATTAGTTATTGATACAAAAGATAAGGCACAGATAAAACAGATTGAAGCCATGGACATCAAAGTATATGAAACAAAATTAAAAATGCAAAATAAAACATCAGAAGAAGCCCTAGCATCGTTCATTTTAAAACAAGTTAAAGCGTAATTTGAAAACTTGTGCTATTATTCCAGTAAAATCATTTTCTGGGGCAAAAACTAGGCTTAATCTTTCGGCTGAAAATACTAGAGAACTTTGTAAATTATTACTTGAGGAAGTTTTAGATACTATTTCAAAATCGTCACAAATAGAAAAAATCATTCTTGTCTCAAAAGAAGATGAGGCATTTCAAATTGGTAAAAAATTTGGTTGTATAGAACTTTTTGATGAAACTGAGTCTGGTGTAAATAATGCAGTGTCATTGGCAGACTCATGGATATCTAATAGTAGTTTTACACATTCAGTGATATTTCCTCAGGATATACCATTCATGACAACTCAGGATATTGGTACACTTTTTAATTTCTGTACTTTTGAGAACTCTGTAATTTTAGTTCCATCTAGGCATTTTGATGGGACTAACGCATTGATTAGAACTCCTAGTAATATCATGGAAACTCGGTATGATGAGGGAAGTTACAGGTTTCAATTTGAGTCAGCTATGTTGAAGACTAGCCATTATTCTTTAGCATTAATTCACAGAATAATGCTTGATATTGACAGTCTTGAGGATGTAAATTTTGTATTACAAAAAAATATCAAACCAATAATATGCCAAAAACTTAAGGAAATATTTCAATTATCATAACATATCATTTTTTCTAATTTTTACTAATTGTCAAACTGTTTGTTATGAATTATTTATTATCACCACAGACCAATTTTTTTTGTGACTAGTGGAAATCAAATAAGGCATGGAATTGAGGCTAACTGGCATCAGTATCTTAGTAAGTATGGGAATCTTTTTTCATCAAAGGAAATTCAAGGATCTAGCCCACCATCTGTTTTCGTTGGTACGTATGGCTATCCTAAAGTTTCTGTTGGTCCAATGTTACCACCTGTTCACGGAGAAACCAGTATTTTGGACATGCCTGAAAAATGGATAGGTAAAAGTCTAGAAGAAATTATAAATTTTCGTCTAAATCTTATCAGAGGTATAAAAAATATTTCATCTACACAATGTGAAGGTCGTTACATTGAAAATCTCCAGGAGATGGCAATGTCATCTAGTCCAACTGATACTGATATAGAATTTGTTAAACCAACATTCCCAGTAACATCAATTGATGAACAATCTGCACCATTTGGACCACTTGGAAAAATTAAAAATGCAAAATTTTCATCTACTCATGCAAATAGCTCTATTGAAAAAGTGTACTATGATCATGATCTAAAAGCTAATGATGCAATAATGAAATTATACAATAGTGGAATTGATATATCTCAAATTCAAAAATGTTTTAGTATTGGAATGATGGGTATATCTAGAAAACTTGTTCCAACTAAATGGAGTATTACTGCAACAGATGATATAATCTCAAAAACATTAATGTCACAAATTTTGGAGTTTGATATTATAGATTCAATTAATATTTTTTCATTTTCACATATTGGTAATTTATTTTCTATTGTCCTATTTCCACATAGATGGCTGTTTGAAATGCAGGAAGCATGGCATGATGGTTCATCCATTGGATTTGGAAATGATTATGAAGATGCAAAAGGAATTTCACATCCACCAGCAATTGCTGGTGCATACTTTGCAGCAAAACTTGCTGTAGCTGAGTTTCTCTTCAAAATACAAAAACAGGCAGGAGTATTGGTATTAAGGGAAATTCAGCCAGAATATGCTGTACCTGTTGGTGTATGGCAAGTCAGAGAAGGGATTAGGGAGGCTATGAAACAGCCTGCTTTAATTGCTGAAAGTATTGATAGCGCTATAGAATTAGCAACAAAAAAAATGAGTGTAAGTAAAAATGAATGGATTAGGGAAGGGAAGATGCTTAAATTAATTCAGCAGAAAACAATCACAGATTTTTTTTAAATATGGTATTTATTGATGATTAACTAAATTTAGCAATGCAGAATAAGAATATTTTACTTGGAATAGTAATAGTAATTCTTCCAACTTTGTTTACAGTCGCGGCTTATTCTGATTCATTTAGCTTAAGCTGGAATCAAGGTCGTGGAGGATTTCTATTTGCAATGGCATTCATTGTTGCAGAATTAGTAGGAATAAAATATGTAATACCAAAAAATAGGTTTTACTTTTGTATACCATTAATCGCTATTACTATTGCATATTTTGCATTTCTCCCATTCGGTCTTCATGATTATATTATGAGTTTAGTAGACGTGTTTGGAGTTTTAGAGTATTCATGGGGCTGGATGTTTGATTTTGCTGTAATGGCAACATTTGTCACTACTTCGCTTGCTATACTTTTTGGACGAAAATGGTTCAGAATAGCACCAGCTGGACCAATTTTTCTATCAGGAAGTGCAATTATTCTTGCACTAGATTCTTTTTTCCCATATGACACATTAGGTCCATTACAGTATATTGTCCCATATTTGGTACAGGCAAATGTTTGGGTGATTACTGCACTAGATCTAGGTGTTGCTACTGCACGTGATAACCTAATGTTTCTAAATGGTGACTTTGGACCTTTTGCTCTACAAGTATTCTGGCCATCAGCAGGAGTTCATAGCATAATTATCTATTCACTTGTAATGATGGCGTTTCTCATAAAGATGAACATTCTCAGAAAACGTAAGATTATGTATTTTGTAATCGGTATTGCTGGAACAATTTTTGTTAACATGATCAGAATCTTCTCATTATCGGTATACGCACTAAAAGTAACAACAGATCCAGAAGCATGGGAGGAATTTCATTCTGTAGCCGGAGAAATAATGTTCTTGCCATGGCTATTCATCTTTTTGTTAGTTGTAACAGCGATTGAAACAAAACGTCTAAAGAAATTAGAATCTACACAAAGCTCTCAAAAATAATTTGTAATACTACTTTGACCACCTAAATCTGATAAATCTGAGATTCTAACACCTAATCTACGTATTAGTAACTTTTGTTCATCAAGAGCATTCAATAATAATTGTTCAGTAGTTTTTTCTAATTCTTCAAGACTAACTGTTGGATTTCTTAGTATTTTTGATTTTGTTTTCATGGTTAGATCTTCATTAACAAACTGAATACCAACTGATCTAAACATCTTTTGCTTATCTATTGCTATATTATGAACTTGTTTACAAAGTTTTAGCAAGTTTTTTTGTAAAAATTCAAAATTTTTTGAATTTTCCTTTAGAGTTGTAATTTTACTAAATTGAATAGATTGTTGTTTCTCTTTTACTGGCTCTAAATCTATGCCTCTTACAGCATTGTAAATATACGTTCCAGTTTTTCTACCAAATTTATTGGTTATTACAAAAAAATCTAAACCAAGTAAATCTTCTATTTTTTTACAGTTCATTTTTCTCAAAACCAGTTCTGTTTTTTTTCCAATTCCTGGAATACTTCTAATTTCTAGTTTAGAAAGAAACTTAGAAGTATGATCAGGTTCGACAATTGTTAGACCATCAGGTTTTTCATAATCAGATGCAATTTTAGATAATAATTTATTGGAAGAAACTCCTATAGAGCATGTCATTTTTAGTTTTTGTCTAATTTCATTTTTTAATTGTTGAGCTATGTGACTTGCATTTTGAAAATTATTCTCTGTCTTCAACGTAACATCAAGAAATGCTTCGTCTTTTCCAACATATTCAAAAACGTTTGCAAAACTTTTGATTATATCCATAGCACTTGATGAAATTTGAGAATAGTAATCAAAATCTGCTGGAAGAAAAACTGCATCTTGTCTATCTTTTAATCTACTTTTTGCAAACTTTATCGGTATACCTGATTTTACATCATATTCTCGTGCTTTGTAGTTTGCAGTAGCTATAGCGCCACTGTCACCACCTCTATCAGAAAAAATACAAACTGCCACAGGTTTTGATTTTAATGCGGGATTACGTATTTCTTCACACTGAGCATAAAAATAATCAAAGTCAACATGAAAAATTACTCTATTTTCCATAGTTAGTAATATTTTCTGAATACATATTACAATTTGGTCTGTGAATACTCTAAATATCATTCATGTCTCTAAAAATTATGAATGAACCTCTAGTAGCCAATAATGATGGTGTGAATGTAAAACCAGAATTAATGGAAAAAGAAAAGCTATATCATTGTATTTTTAATGAAAAAGTCATTCTTGCTTACAAAGATCATCAAGACTTTCTTAATTGCTATGAAATTGAAGAAATTGATTTAGTACAAAAGATAAAATCTAACGTTGATCAAAATATTGATTCAATCTTAGAGGATTATATGGAAAAAACTAACCTAAAATCTAAATAAACCACATCCATTAAAATAATATTAGT
>JAOMDA010000017.1 GCA_028345295.1 Candidatus Nitrosopelagicus sp.
AGAAATACAACCAATATTTTTCCCAGCATTTTTCTATTGCAAAAAATGTTTAACGTTCACCAATCCAAAGGTTTGTCCACATGATGCTGATTCACGTGAACAAATAAGTGGAACAAAACTTCGTGAGATGATTCAAAATGGTCAATCCCCATCTGAATTTATTCTACGACCAGAAGTTGCCAAAGTTATCATAGACTTTGATAAACCATTTGTTGAGTAGATGAAGTACAAAGTTTCATTAGTATTTCTTATTTCTTTAATGGTTTTCCCAGCATTTGCACAGGAGGAATCAACAAATATGACGTTAGCAATGGTAAATATTGATATTGATTATAACGATTTTAACAAACCCTCAAGAGATCAAGTAATCATTCCATTTGATGAAATTCATGATGTTAGCTGGCAAGTAAATCTAGTTAACGAATTGTTATACGGTAATCCAGATGGGAATGGCGTTATTAGATTCTATGATGCAACAATTGAGGACAAGTTTATTGAAATTGGGATGGGTAGCCCACCTGATAAAAAATTCTGGATAGCAATTCAATTACCTAAAGAGGGATATGTTGTTGTTCACGACAAGTTAGATAGAGGCTGGCTACCTGGAGCCAAAGTAATTTTAGCATATTCAGATACAGCAGGATTGACTGTAAACAATGGTGAGAGAATAGTACTTTCTAACCTTGACATTCAAGAATTTGAAATACGAGCATATTCAGTTTGGGGAATGGAAGCAAGTCAAGATCCACCTGCAACTACTTCTGGGCATCTTAATTTAGAAATCTTATCAGGGGATCCAAAGGAGGGATCACTTCATATGTTTCCATTCATGATAGTAGGATGCATAGGAATCGGAATAGCAATACTTTTAGCTACTAAGAAGCGTTCTTCTTAGTTTTATAATAATTACATGAATTTTTAATTTTGCAAACATTACACATTGGTGATATTGGTTTGCAGATATTTTGACCATACATTACAAATGTATCATTTATGTTGAGCCAAAATTTTTTTGGAATTTTTTTCATAAGTTCAAATTCTGTTTCTTCTGGATTTTTTGTCTGAACTAAGCCTAACCTGTTTGAAATTCTATGTACATGAATATCAACAGGTATAGCCGGTTTTTCATAAGCATAAACCAATACGCAGTTTGCAGTTTTTCTTCCAACTCCTGGCAGCTCAACTAATTTTTCTAAGTTATCTGGAACTTTTCCTTTATACTGTGAGTCTATAATCTTTGCAACATCAATAATTCGTTTTGCTTTAACATGATAGAACCCAATTGATTTGATAATCTTTTCAACATCTTTTACTTTTGCATTAGCAAGTTGTTTTGCATTTTTGTAAACCTTGAACAGATCTTTTACAATTCTTGTAGTTGATTCATCTTTTGTTCTAGCAGATAGTATGGTTCCAATAAGAATACTAAATGGACCATGATCCTCAGCATCATGTAAGTCCTGTAAGGCAGTTATTCTCGGTGGTTTGACCGAATTCATTGTACTTATCATGCCATTAAGAATTCTTTTCATACGTGAGTGTGGCGTACAAGTCTTATATCTGTAAAACCGTTGAATTACAATGGAATTAACAAAAGAAGAACAAGAAGCACTAAACGGTGAAATGGGTGAGACACTACAAACTGCATACCGCATATTACTTGCAACAGGCGAAGCAACTAACGCAGAAAAACTAATTCCAATAAAGTGGGCACATCTGTCAGGTGTAAACTATAATACTATTGGAGATTCAGGTGAGGAATTTCTTAGAGAATTAAGTAATGATGCCCGTGTTAAAGTTAAAGCAACTGTTAACCCAATGGGAATTGATTTTGATCATATTTCTGAATTTGAACACATAGATGATGAGTTTATCAAAAAACAAGCAAGTATTCGTGACTCTTATACTAGAATGGGTGTAGAACCAACTTTCTCTTGTACACCATATGATATTTTTGATTTACCAGAAAAAGATACTCAGGTCGCATTTGCTGAAAGTAACGCTGCAATCTTTGCAAATTCGCTTGGTGGATTAAAAACAAACAAAGAAAGTGCATTTAGTGCACTTTCAAGTGCAATTACTGGAAAATCTCCATATTCTGATTTACGAAAAGATGAAATCACAATACCAATGACTATTCGAATGAAAATGGATAACCCAAATGAATTAGATTTTGGAATGCTTGGGTTCTTTGCAGGAAAAGTTGGTGATACATCTGTAAACATTTCTGGTGTATCGCAACCAAACAGACGTAGCTGTAAAGCATTGTGTGGGGGAATGGGAACTTCAGGTACATGTGCAAAATTTCAATTTATAGATACTGAAGATGATAAATCTGAAAAAATTGATTTTGGAAAAGAAGAGATGAATGAAGTTTACGATGAGTTAAACACTGCTGAAAAAGGTGACCTAATTACACTAGGAAGTCCTCAATTAGGATTAGAAGAGATATCTGATTTATCAAAAAGGCTTACTGGTAAATCATTCCAAAAACGATGTATGATTTTTTGTTCTAGAGCTGTACAAGAACAAGCACGTAATCTCAATTATACTAATGAGATTGAAAGGGCAGGTGGAGAAATCCTATCGGATTGTTGTACATGTCTCACACCACTAATTGATACTAATGAAACTGATGCTGTTACTACTAATTCCATTAAGGGTGCATACTATCTGAAAAACTCAACAGGAGTTGATGTTAACCTAAAACCACTCTCAAAAATCATAGAGGATGAAACAAAATGAATAAAGTAATTGTTAATGGAAAAGTAGAAGGAACTGTACTAAAAACTGAAAATCCAATTAATTTTCTCGGTGCAGTTGATAAAAAAACAGGCATGATACATGATAAAAAATATGATATCTTTGAAAAATCAATCAAAGATATAGTACTTGTGTTTCCTCATGGAATTGGAAGTAGTGTTGGTGCATATACAATTTATTCATTAAAATCTCATCAATCAGCACCTCTCGCAATGATTTGCCAAAAAGCAGATCTTACTGTTGCATCAGGATGTGCATTAGCTAATATTCCAATGATCATAATTTCTCCTGAAAAATTTAATTCAATTCAGAATGGGGCAAAAATTGAAATTGATACTAACTCTACAAATCTTATAAATTAATTTTCTAATATACCAGTTTCTGTAATTTTACTTCCACCTGTTGGAAGAACTCTTACATAATCATCAACTACAAACATTTTAGCAAATTTTTCATCAACTCCCACAAAATTGGCTCTTATCCTTTTACCCATATCTGCAATTTCTATACTACCTGGTTCAATTACAGCATAGCAAACACATGTATTCTTAATTGGTTCAGGAGGTCCACAGACTAATAGATAGTTTTCTTCTTTATGTAAAATTCCAACAGCAAGTTTTAGTGTTGAAATTTTATTATAATTCCTAGTTCCTTCAATTATGAAAGAACCTTTACCCATAGTTTGCCCGCTTGGTGCAGCCTTTTTTACTTGTTCAGGAGTAACCCAATAACAGTTAACTCCATACATTCCCTCTTTCCACGCTCTACTAAAACAAACCGTTGCCTGAGATGTCTCTGAAATACTTAAGGGCATAATTTTGTCATTTCTATCTTTCAAAATGAAAAATGGTGAACCATTGATTTCTGCATGAAAAACTTTATCGTCTTTTTCCACATATTTTCTAATTATTGCCGAATTAGATGAGCTGTCTCTACCCCCAACTGCCAAAATTCCATCAGATGTGAAAAACCAACGATATCTTTCAAACCAACTCTTTTTTCTAACTTCAGCAAAACCTATTGAACCACGTGCAATTTCTCCTTTCTGAATTGTTTTTTCTAGTTTATCTTCAGTTTTCTTAATTAGTTTTTCAATAGATTTGATAGCACTTTTTTGTTTTTTTGATTCATCAAATAGTTTTGATGCTATACTTGGTAATGGCAAATCTGGATTGATCTTTATTTTAGAGTCTCCAATTTGTAGAATTGACACTCCTTTTTCTTTTATTAGTTCGGAATTTTTATCGTGTAAAACCTCAATAATTGTTGGATCTTTAATGTCAGATTTTCCTTCTGATTGCATCGTAAAGAATAAGTTTGCTATATTCGCAATTTGTTTTGATTTTTCTAGAACAACGGATATTGCTTTTTTCTGTTCATCTAATGTATTTTCAAGCTCTTTTATTTTCTTCTCAGCAGTATCACTGTAAAGTGATTTACCTTTTTGAAGAATTTGTTCACTGAATATTACATCTAAACCATTATTAAAGCTTGAAACTTTTTTGGCTTTTGTATTATCATCAGAAAACCTAATTGGAAAAACCTCAGATATTTCACCATCATTAATTATTGTTGGATCATGATTTCCTTCAATTACATTACTGATTGTAGTATTGATTATATCATACAATGATTCAATTTCATCATTTGAAAGTTGATTACTAGGTTTTTCACGATTAATTGATGAAAGACGAATAATTTCCTCAACATATTTTTTAGGTAGTCCTAGTCCTCTACCAATAGTTTTTCCTATAGTTGTGGATGAACTTAATATTTTTTTAAATTCCTCTTTCCTGAAATTTATTACATCTATATTATTTGTTGGTGGAGGATTATAGTCTACACCTACTCGTAATTGTCTATGTTTAACATCTATCGAATGTAATAATGCAAGAATTTTTTTATTATAATTACATAATAACAGATTTCCCTCACCAAAAAATTCTACTATTAGGATAATTCTATTATCAAAATTTGAAAATGTTAGATATGCTATACGTTCAGTGCCTATCTGTTCAATCTTCTCTATTTTTGATCTAAGAAGATCACTTCGTAATCTACGGAGGAGTTTATTTGGTTCAATCGAATCAATTTTTTTACTAGTGACCCACATTCCTGTAGTAGAAATCATTAACATTATGTCTGGTTTTTTTGGATGATGAAGTTTGAAAAGTAGGCTGTTTCTGTTTATTCCCCAAATATTACTTACGTAATATCCTTGAGTTTCAGTTTCGATCTCTTTTACAAGATATGCTAATTCAATTCCTGCGAGTGGCATAGATGAAAATATTGACTAGGTGATTATACTCTTACGGTTACTAATGCAGGCATTCACTTGACAAAGATTTTAAACAAGGCATTTAGCAGTGAAACTAGAAATTTCATTGGCCAGATTTAAAAAAAAGAAAAAATACCGACCTGATTCAGATTCAGATAAAACTGGAAATAATGATGATATATCAAAATTTACAGATACACCACCAACTGAATCTAATTCTGAGGAAAAACCTTCTGATAAATTGATAGATGAATCAAATAACCAAGATCAAGCTCCACCAGAATCTTCTGTAGGTGATGAAGATCCTGTTGATAAATCAGCAACAAAAAAACTTACTGATAGATTATTTTGGATGCGTATTTCTTTTGCAATAATAGGTGGTGTAATTGCGACGTTTGTATTTGAAGATATTGCGGATGTAGAGGAAAAAAGATGGACCTCAATAGGATTTATGATAATGCTCTTTATTGCTACAGCAATAATTGCAAAATCTTGGAGGATTAGAATTGCAAACAGAAAAAAGTATGTTACAACAGGAATAGGAAGTTTTGTTTTTCTATATTTGTTTTTCTGGATAATGTCATACACACTAGTTCACGCACCAGCATCCACTGGTGGTATAGTACCATTCATATAATTTATCCGTGATCAAATGTGGAAATCTAAAACACCTGGAATACCAGATGAAGAATTTGAGAGGACTGAATCAGTTCCTATAACAAAGGAAGAAGTTAGGTCAATTCAAATTAGCAAAGCAAGATTATCATTAGGTCAAACAGTTTTTGATATAGGTTGTGGTAGTGGTTCAATAACAGTAGAAGCAGGATTACAAGTTGAATCTACTGGCAAAGTAATTGCAATTGATCATGATCCAAACGCAATTGAATTAACAAAAACTAATTTAGAAAAATTTCAAGTTACCAATTCAACAGTAATTTTTGGTAATGCTAAAGAGAAGATTTCTGAATTACCTGAAGCAGATGCAATTTTTATTGGTGGAACCGGTGGTGACACAAAAGATATTGTTGAGCTATGTGAAAATAAGCTAAAATCAGGTGGAAGAATAGTCATTGGTGTAATTCTAATAGAGACATTATATTCTGTATTACAAACTATTGAAAAGTTAAAATTTGATTCTATAGATATAACACAAATAACTATTGGAAAGAGTCGAAAAACTACAACCGGAACCATGATGTTATCAAGAAACCCTGTAACTGTGATTTCTGCAACAAAAATCTAGCCTAGATTTTTAATTGGGCATAATTGTATTTTTTTATGCCTGAATTAGTTGGAATTGGTGTCGGTCCTGGAGATCCAGATTTACTTACTGTAAAAGCAGTAAAAGCTATTCAAAATGCTGATACAATAATGTGCCCTGCATCAGCAGAGGATAGACCTAGTATAGCTCTGTCAGTTGTTGAATCATTAATTGATAAAT
>JAOMDA010000018.1 GCA_028345295.1 Candidatus Nitrosopelagicus sp.
AACCACTTCGTGTTGAATTTAAGGTTGCAAATATAGGGAGAATTCACTTTTACTTGGCTCCACGAGTTGAAAGTTAAAGAAATTTAAGCCCAAAAAAATAGGTGAAACTGATTTGAAATTAGTATTGAAATTTGGAGGAACATCACTTGCCTCAGTAAAAGATATACAAAATGTAACCAACATTGTTAGTAAACTTTCTAGCGAAAACGAAATTGTAATTGTTTGTTCTGCTGTTGATGGTATTACTGATGAATTGATACATATCTCAGAACAAATAAAAAAAGTAAATAAAAAAGAGGCAAATAGAGCTTTAGCTAAAATCTCTCAAAAACATAAACAGTTTACAACACATATTGTAACAGACTCAAAGATTCAAAAAACACTATTAGATAAAATGAAATCTGATCTTTCTGAATTAGAGGAGCTAGTTCATGGATTATTGTTATTGGGTGAGGTAACTCCTCGTTCATTTGATTATTTAGCTTCATTTGGCGAAAAACTTTCAATAAATTTAGTTTCATTTGCATTACAACAACTAAAGAAAAAATCAGTACCACTTTCTGGCAAACAGGCAGGAATTGTAACTGATTCAAATTTTGGTGAATCAAGACCATTGATGGATACAACTAAAATTCGTTTATCAAAAACAATCCAGGATCTATTTGATAAAAACACAATACCTGTAGTAGGCGGTTTTTCTGGAGCAGATCAGCATGGAAACACAACAACATTTGGGCGTGGTGGTTCAGATTATACTGCAACAATTATTGCTTCTTGTATTGATGCAGATGAGATTTGGTTAATGAGTGATGTTGATGGCCTTATGACAGCTGATCCCAAATTAGTAGATGACGCTAAACTTCTCAAAGAAGTTTCATATGCAGAAGCAGTCGAAATGGCTCAATTTGGTGCAAAACAAATTCATCCACGAACTTTTGAGCCACTAGTTTCAAAAAAAATTCCTATGCGCATAAGGAGTACTTTTGATTTAGCAAACACAGGAACAATAGTAACAGCATCTCCTTCTGCAGCAACCAAAAAGACTGTCAAATGTGCATCTGCAATTAGAAATATTGGATTAGTTGATCTTACTGGAGGGGTATTATTTGCTGCTCCTGGCACGGCTGCTAAAATTTTCACATTACTAGCTGACATTAATGTTAATGTAATGATGGTTTCATCAAATCCATCTGAATCCAGTATTTCAATAATTGTTAAAAAATCGGATCTTGATAGAGCAGTAAATGCACTTGAGATGAGTTTGTTAGGAAAGACTGTCAAAAAAATTGTTACAACTCCAAATGTTTCAATTATTGCAGTTATTGGTTCAGGCATGAGTGGTACAGTTGGAATAGCATCTAAAGTATTTGCTGCGGTGCAAAAAAGAAATGTAAATGTGATAATGATAGCGCAGGGTTCCTCCGAACTGAATTTAGCATTTGTTGTTAAGGATAATGACTGTAAATCTGTAATACAAGCATTGCATGAAGAATTTGAACTAGCTAACATCAATTAGACAAGATAAGGGATAAATTATTCATTTTCAGTGATATTACATTGTCTGGAAAATTATACATTGTAGGTGTAGGACCAGGACATCATGATCATATGACATTTCGTGCAAAACAGGTGATCGAAGAAAGTGATACAATAGTTGGTTACGAAACCTATGTTAATCTGGTTAAGGATTTGATTAATGGAAAAGATGTTTATCGTTATGCAATGACACAAGAAGTTGAACGTGCGCATCAATGTATTGATTTAGCTAAAGAAGGAAAAATTGTATCACTTGTATCAAGTGGTGATCCTGGAATTTATGGTATGGCTGGACTAATCTTTGAAGTACTAGCTGAGTCTGGTTGGGATCCAAAAAGTGGATTGCATGTTGAATTGATTCCCGGCGTATCTGCACTAAATTCATGTGCAAGCATAATTGGTTCTCCACTAATGACTGATTTTGCAGTGTGTAGTATGAGTGATTTGCTAGTTCCATGGGAAATTATAGTAAAACGAGTAGAGGCTGCCGCCCAAGGTGATTTTGTAATTGTTATCTACAATCCATCAAGCAAAAAAAGAATTCATCAGTTACAAGATACTAGAAAAATTTTATTAAAATATAGAAAACCAGAAACACCCGTAGCGATTATCAAAGGCGCATATAGAGAATCTGAAACAGTGGTAATGACAGATCTGGAACATATGGAAAATTATGCAGACAAACTTGGAATGATTAGTACTGTGATAATAGGAAATTCAGCAACATACAATTTTAAGGATTTAATGATAAATCCACGCGGTTACAAATCAAAATATAATTTAGAAGAACATGAAATTAAGAATCAGTGACTATTTTTAATTAATTCATATAATTCATTAGTTAATGTTATCTTATCTCTAATTGGTCCAATAATTTTTACCATATATTCTCCAATTGTATTTTTAAGATCACCAGGATGTAGATTCTTTTGTACAAAATCAGATTCTAATTGTTTATAGGAATTGTATGTTACATTACCACCAAATTTTTCAGGTCTATCAACAGATATTGAATCATATTCATGAAAAACAATCTGTTTTGCAAATTCTAATATTGGATTATTTTCGATCAAACCTTCTTCACACCAGCCTTTTCTAATCTTATTTCTAATATCATCATCAGAATTATGAATGAATATTCCTGAATCTGGACTAGATTTACTCATCTTTCCTGGTTCAATTGTATCATCTTTTGGTTGTGTTAAACCAGGTAATAGTGAATGATGAATGGCAACTGGAACCTTCCAGTTCATTTTTGGAAAAATTTCTCGAACCAACATGTGTATTTTTCTTTGATCCATTCCTGCGTGTACGATATCTAAATCAAGAGAATGAATATCAGCTGCCTGCATTGGTGGATATAATAATTTGGCAAGATCAATTTTTTCATCATCTTGCTGCCTTCCCATAATATCCAGAGTTCTCATAGTTCTCTTTAATGTCATATGTTTTGTGATACCAACTAGTTCTGACCAATATTCTTTTTTGGAATCATACAACTCAGTACCCATTACGATGTTTACTCCTGGACACACTAATCGAAACGCATCGGCATAGTATTTTGAAACTTTAGAAATTGTCTCCAGATCACCACCAAGCTTATCGTTAATCAAAGTATGCCAATCAGCTAAAAATACAGTACAATCTATTCCAGCTTTGATAAAATCATTAATTTTGAATCCTGTACTGATTAGACTCCCAAGATGTAAAAATCCAGAAATTTCTAATCCAATGTAGTGTTTTGGTTTTGAATTTGTGTTTAATAATTCAATTAATTCTGCTTCATCTTTTACTATCTCTTTAGTAGGTGGTCTTTTGATTAAATCAACTTTCTCAGATACATCCAATTTGTTATAATTTTATTCTGTAAACCTATAAAGTTTCAGAATAAGCAATCGTATGACCTATGACCTTTACATAATGGCAGTAGTAATAGCTGGAATAACTGCATTTCTTGTTGTCAGAAAGATCAAAGAAAATTAATCCTACTCTAATTCATCTAAAGACTTTCTTGGTCTTGTACTAAGATAAAATGCATGTGCACTAATTATGGTTCCTGTTAACCATATTTTTGTGGCAAATATCAAATTCCATGGTCTATCTGGGTCAGGATAATAAATTGCCAGTTTATCAATATCAGGAGTTGTCCCAGTGATAACCATTTGTGATGTTACTTCTGCACCTAAAATGGTAAAACTCCAAAATAATTCGTAAATGCAGATTATTGCAAATCCTAAGAGCATTAATTGAAGAAGTGACATTCTATAGGATTGCAATCCAACAGTTTTTTTCCATCCAATTCTTGAACAACAGTACCAACCAATTATACATGAAAAAAATAACCATGTTGAAAGATTTGCAAAATTCTCAAAAGGAATTTTTGTATCAACTAAAACTTCACCCATAATGTAAAAACCGGTTTCTTGCCATTCTACCATCATTGAATAAATGCTAAATGCAGTTATCGATGCCATCATTATACCACAAACGTAGAAAATATACAAAAAAATCTTATACTGTCTATCTTTTTCTTGTAAATGTCTAATTCTCATTTCCAAATGCCTTCAAATTTTCTTATATTAATTATTATCTTGTAATTTAGTAACCATTTTTTTCTCTTTTTCTATTAATATCATTTTTTCTTTGATACTCTTTTAAAATATCTTCTGGCGATAAATTTAGTTCTAATGATGCCTGAATTACAAAATGCCAAATGTCAATTAATTCTTCTCTAGCTTCTGCTTCATTGAATGCAGTTGGTGTTTTCCACCACTTCCAATTTGTTGTTCTTTGAAGTTCTACGGCTTCATGTATTATTGCAGTACATAGTGCTGAAATTTTTCCTTCTACATCTTTCGGATATCTATCCAGATTCATCATATCAGCTAGACCCTTTTGTAATGCAAATATTGATTCCAGTTTATCTTCCATGTTCTTTTGTAAAATTTGTTATCTATAACTCTTCAAAAAGTTGTCATTTTTTCATATAGTTTAATTCGTTTTGTTATGTCTTGTCGTTTTAGTCTAGTTAGTGCATTAACACCATATCTTTCAACAGCAAAAGAGCCCATGACATTTCCATATATTACAGATCTTTTAATTTCTGAAAAACTTGTTTTCTTTTTTGATGCAAGATATCCTATCATAGCACCTGCAAACGAGTCACCTGCACCTGTAGGGTCTACGACTGATTCTAAAGAAAATCCTACCGATGGAAATATTACATCCTCATGGAAAAGTAATGAACCATGTTCACCTTTTTTTATTACAATATATTTTGCCCCCCATCCCATCATTTTCTTAGCACATGTGATTAAATTTTCTTCTTTTGTTAGTAATCTTGCTTCTTCATCATTGATTACCACGGCATCTACTGATTTTATCATTTTAATTACAGCATTTCTCTTTGTTGTAATCCAAAATTCTATGGTATCACACATTGAAAATTTTACATTATCGAATTCCTTGATTATTTTTGAATTCTGTTCAGGATCATTATTTGCAAGATATACAAAATCCGATTTCTTATATTCATCTGGTACACTTGGCTTGAAATCCCCAAGTACATTAAGTTCAGTTTTTAGGGTTTTTCTATTACTAAGAGTTTTGTCATATTTTCCATCATATCTGAAAGTTTTACCATCTAAGATTGAAAGGCCTTTTAGATCTACATATTTTTTCAGAATATTATGATATTTCTTTGGAAAATCAGTTCCTACAACAGCAATTAGTCCTGGTTTTTCAAAAAAACTTGCAGAAATTGACGCAAAAGTTGCTGCACCACCTAAAACATTTTTTAGAACTTTTTTTGGTGTTCTAATAGTATCTAAAGCAGTTGAACCAAATACGGTAAGCATATTTTTTTGAATAGATTTTATGTATAAATCCCTTGTCTAATTCTTCATAATCTAATAATTTGTGTAAAAGATTTGATGTATTTTTGAAGCTACTTAGAGCTAGCAAAATAAATCAATTAATCAGAAATAATTTTCATGGCAAAGATCCGAGTAAAACAAGGCAATAATGAGATTGAAATTGATTCTAGGGACTTTTATGTTGATAATGATACTGCTGAAGATGTAATTCAGGCATTAAAACAATTAATGAATAATAAGTCTAGTCATAACATTATGAGTTCACTAGAAAATGCTGAGTTTCACGAGCCTGAGTTTTCTCAACCTGTAACAGTTACAGTAGATGATATCAAAAGTAAACTTCGTATTCTAGCAAAAAATTCATTTTTTGATCAACCAAGAACTGTTGGAGAAGCTGTTAGCCAATTATCTGAATATGGTTGGAGTGCTAGTCCTCTAGATGTTTCTGTGGCACTTACAAAAATGGCGTTTAACAAAGAAGTTTTGAAAAACACACAAGATGATAGAAACTTTTACTTTTCAAAAGAAGCACTACTAACTAACTAAATTTCTAATTATATTATAACATTATAACAAACAGTAGAAAAGCTATGTATAGTTTGAAGTGTATGATACTTTATGGATAAGAAGCAAGAAATTCCTAAAGAAATCGATGAACATTTTAAATTATTTGGAAAAGAACCTTGGGAAGTGGAATACGGTGAAAAGTGCCCTGTTTGTAATGTTAGAATTGATGAGTACGGTTTTTGTTCGTGTGGTTCTGGTACTGATTAGATCATCTTATTTTTTTGA
>JAOMDA010000019.1 GCA_028345295.1 Candidatus Nitrosopelagicus sp.
CGTACATAATCACCAGGTTTCCAATTAGTCTCACTAATTTTAAACACAGTGATGTATTTTTTCCCTTTTTTGATATTATGTGCAACGATCATCTTATCGATAATTTCTGGTTTACTTAATGAATTACCAAGATCTCTATGAACCTGAACCTGACTAATTCTTCCTGATGTTGGACCCCTTTTCACAGCAGATATAACAAAATCTGCCCACATTGCTTCGCCCATGATCAGTTATTTTCTCAGGATAATATAAGACTACAGAAAACTAAAAAAATTAAATTAAAAAAATTTATTTATTGATTTTAATGAACATGTGTATAGATTGGAATTTCTCACCAGAGTCTCATACTCTCTAAACTGGGAGTATGAAATTCTTTATTTTTAAATTATTGTCTAGTAAATTTTGTGATGCTAACTATTCACAATATAATAATTCATTAAATATTCAATAAGTTATGTTGTTGTATGAGTGATATTCGATTTGTGATGATTGGAATTGTTGTTATAACAGTTGGTTTCATCATTTTAGGTGTTTATGGATCAGAATATACAGGAATTACTGTTGAAACAGATGAATTTTCAACGTGTTATGAGTACTCTGAGGAAGAAAAACCACAAGAAATTGACTGTCAAGAAATATTACAGAATAAAATGCTAGTATTTATTGGAATTATAGCAATAATTGGCATAGGAATTTTAGCACTGATCAAAGGAGTTAAAGGAACATGGGATCAAGATGTGAAACCTGAAGAAATGTTAGGTCCTGGTGGAGACAAAAATGATTCAGATAATGATAAAACAGATGTTTAGAATATCAAAATAGTTATCAGGATAGTTGTTAAAATATTACATAAAAATAATTTTCTAATATTAACATAAAGTCAGAATTTTCTCCACATGATCGAACTAATTTTTGACTTAATCTGGAAAATACTTTATTGAATTAATACTGTTATGAGTAGCTCAGTAGTCTTTACAACAAAGGATATACAAAATATTATTTCCTGGTTTGAGCGGATCTATAATTCTGATGAAGAGATGTCAGATTATGAAAGAGAAACATACTTGAAACTTGCAAAATACTTTATCTTAGATGAGAAAGCAATGTCATGATCAGATAATTTTCCTTTACTTATGGAAATGATTTCAGATTTTTGGAATAACTTAGAAAACGATGATTACGCTGTTTCAGACGTTTCTGTGAGTATTTACTAACACTATTTCCAACTTTACCCTCATATCCTATAGGTGATTCTATCCACTTCTCCGTATGTGCCGCCCTTAAAACATCATCATATGGACTGTAATAATTAATAATTTTTTTATTTACAATCCTCTGGAATGCATTGCCAGATTTTTTTGGATTAAAAGAATTTGCAGGTATTGAACTAGCAAAAATATGAACAGACTCAATAATATTCTTATTTTTAGAGTTTTTTGCGAGAATTTGTACAGTGGAAAGAATGACCTGTGCACCTAACGAATGTCCCATTAGTCTGATTTTCTGTGATGGGTTTTTTGCTTTCATATCTAAAATGAATTTTGAAAGATTACGACCATTCTTTTTTGCAATAATAATTCCAGTTTTTAATGCAGAAATTGCTGTAGATTTGTACTGTACCCCTGAAGTGTTCGAATCATAACTGTATCCTATAACAGGATAGTTGTAATGTAATGCCTTTAGACGTTTTTGAGCAATTACATATTTTGCAAGTGCACCAGATTTATTGTTACGAAGACCATGAATCATAATTGTGAATTCAGATTTACTTGACAACTCTCCAAATTTTTTTGGTGGATAAATCTCATATGGTATTTTTTTGAGAGTTTTTCCAGTTTTTAGGTCATAGAATCCCCTAGTTGATATCTTAGGAAAGATTTTCTGTGTTATTTCTAATCACCAAGCTTTGCCTTTTGTTCATCTATAACAGAAGATTCAATTTTAGCAAACAGTGGTTCCACTTTTCCTATTTTATGATCAGGTCTTAGGGAAATTTCTGACATCTCATTCCAGCTGCGGTCAGAAACATTTCCGTCCATTCCAACCTGCTCCCAAATTTTCTGTGATGCTTTTGGTAGGAAAGAGTTTATGGCAATTGCCAATGAACGTACTGCATTTACTGATAGATAAATGCATGATGCTGCGCCGTGTCCTTTTTTCCAAGGCTCTTTGTGTTGAAAGTATTGGTTAAAGTGAGCAGAAAATTCCATAATTTGTTTTAAGGCACGGTCAAGGTGGTTGTCATTCATTAATTTTGACAGGTCTTCTGCAAGTGACTTGATTCTTTTCTCTGACTCGGAATCTTTTTCATCAAAGCTCAAAGGTTCCGGTAGCACGCCATCAAATGCTTTGTTTGTAAATCCCAATGCACGGTTAACTAAATTTCCTAGATTGCCAATCAATTCAGAATTAATCTTAGTCGCAAACTGGTCCCAGTCAAAATTCAAATCATCTTGTGAGTATGGATTAATGGAAATTAGATAGAACCTAAGATAGTCTGCAGGAAATATTTCTAAAAATTCTTTTAAACCAATATACCAATTTCTACTCTTTGAAATCTTCTTTGATTCAAGTGTTAGATGACCTCTAGTAGGAATGTAATCTGGCAACTTGAACTCTTTGTTAATTCCTAAACGCATTGCAGGCAAAAACAGATAATGATGATACACTATGTCTTTTCCAATGAAATGATAGATGTCTGCATCATTCCAAAACGACTTTCCATCTATTCCTTTATCGTTTAGAAATTTGATTGAAGATGAAATGTATGCAAGATGATTATCAAACCATCCATAGAACACCTTATTGTCTAATCCCTCGATTGGAATTGGGACTCCCCAAGAGATGTCACGTGTTATGTCCCAATCAATTAATCCCTCTTTAATCCAATTTTCAACATATTTCTTGACATCCTTTTGTAGATATGGTGCATTACTCAGATAATCAAGAAGTGGTTCTGAGAAATTCTTTAGTTTGAAAAAATAATGATTTGTAGATTTCTTTACAGGTGTCTGACCACAGATTGAACAGTGTGGATTTTCAATCTCTTCAGGAACTCTGCCACATTTTTCACATAAATCAGAATACTGATCCTCTGCCTTACAATATGGACAAATTCCTTTTACAAACCTGTCCGGAAGAAATTTCTTATCATTTTCACAGAAGAATTGGATTATCTCATTTTCATAGATATGACCATTATCTTGTAGTTTCTTGAAAACATCTTGGACAAATTCTATGTTTTCCTCTGAACTTGTTTTATAAAAAAAATCAAATGCAATGTCAAATGCTGTGAAATCTTCAAGATCTCGCTTATTCCAATATGCAACATATTCTTGTGGGGTTTTGCCTTCCTTTTCTGACTGAATCAGAATTGGAGTTCCAAAATCATCAGATGCACAAATATAATATGCCTCAATCCCATTTTGCTTCAGAAATCGTGTTGTAACGTCAGCTGGTAGATATGTTGATGCCACATGACCAAGATGAATTTCGCCATTAGAATATGGCAATGCACTTGTGATTATTGCTTTTTTATTCATTTGTGATGGTTTGGATTTTTTTGACTATTAAGGTATGGTTTTTAAAGAGATTTGAAAGTTTGTAAAATATGAGTAAAGTAAAAAACCCAAAATTAGCAAAAGAGGGAAAGATCTCATATGAATGGGCTCGTACTCATATGGATATTTTAGATAACACATTAACCAGATTAAAAAAATCCAAACCACTCAAAGGGGTAACAATTGCATTTTGTCTGCACATTACAAAAGAAACGTCAGTTTTGTTGATGGGTGCTAAAGAATTAGGTGCAAATGTTGCAGTTTGTGGTGGAAACCCATTAACAACCCAAGATCATATTGCAGCATATCTTGCAACACAAGGAATTCACATCTACGCATGGAATGGTCAAACCAACAAAGAATATGATTGGTGTCTTGATCAAGTACTAAAACACAAACCAAGTTTAATTTGTGATGACGGTGCAGACATGAATGTTAAGGTACATTTTGATAAAAAATTCAAATCTTTAGAAATTCTTGGTTCTACCGAAGAAACCACTGCAGGAGTTACAAGAGTACAAGCCATGGAGAAACAAGGGAAATTAAAATATCCAGTAGTTATTGTCAATGATGCCGATACAAAACATATGTTTGATAATAGATACGGCACAGGTCAAAGTACAATAGATGGATATCTAAGAGCAATGGGATTACTATTCACATCAAAGAAAATTGTTGTCGTAGGATATGGATGGGTAGGAAGAGGAGTTGCTGAAAGATCTAGAGGAATGGGCGGTAAAGTAATTGTTACAGAAATTGACCCAGTAAAAGCTCTAGAAGCACATATGGATGGATATGATGTAATGCCAATGTCACAAGCTGCAAAAATTGGACAAATTTTCATTACAACTACAGGAATGACTAGTGTTATTAGAAAAGAACACCTTCTTGCTATGAAAGATGGTGCAGTAGTTGGAAATGTAGGACATTTCGATGTAGAAATAGATACTAAATTCCTATTAGAAAAATCAAAATCAGTTAGAGAGGTAAGACCATCATTAGACGAATGCATCTTAAGAAACGGAAGAAAAATCTATTTGATCGGTAAAGGGAGATTGGCAAATCTTGTTGCAGCAGAAGGACATCCACCAGAAGTCATGGCACAATCATTTTCAAATCAAATATTATCATTATTGTATATCTTGAAAAATCATAAAAAGATGGGTAAAAAGACGATGATTGTTCCAAAAGAGATTGACAAACAAATTGCGGTAGATGCATTAAAAGCAATGAATGTGCATATTGACAGGCTTACTAAAGAACAGATTAAGTATGCAGAAAGCTGGTAATCATAATCTACATTTGATTAATGCATAATCAATTATTTTATTTTCAGAGACTTGCTTCATTTTTTTTAGTGAATTAAAAAGAATTTTTTCAACATAAGTAGGATATTTTGTTAGAATGCTTTTCTTTAATGATTCTCTATTTTCCATATAATAATCTGCCATTGGGGCATACACTTTTTGGCCTATCATTGTAATCGCTTCAATCATAAATCCTGATTTTTTTATCTCTGATGTAACATGCTCAAGAGTAAAATGCTCTGATGTCCATGTCAGTGATAAAATCCCAAGATCCTTTATGGTGGAAACTTGCTCAGTGACAACAGGAATAGCTAACACAAGAATTCCATCAGAATTTAAAATTCTCTTAGACTCGTTAATGAATTCATCTAGTTTCTTAAAATGTTGTGCAGATTCTAATGCAATAATTCTATCAACTGAATTATTTGCAAACGGAAGTAGCCTTGATGTAGAGTTTAAGCATAAAATTCTATTATAAGGCGTGTTTTTTGAATTTTTTAATTGTGAATAATTGATATTGATGGAAAATATCTTTAATTCTGGATAGTCATTTTTCCATTTTTTTGCTGGTCCAAGTAATCCACTACCGACATCAACTAAAGTTTTTGCACTACTAAATTCAGTTAATTCTGCCACAATATCACAGAGATTATTCTGTGCAGATAGTGGAGTTATTGAATCTTTATCCCAATATCCAAAATTTAACATGTCACCATTTGTAGTAATTTGCATCATTGGTGAAAGTGTGTCATACATGTTAACAATATCATTCTCGTTTCTTCTAATTGTCCACATGAAAATATCAAATAAATTCAGATTTGCCATATAGTTAGATT
>JAOMDA010000002.1 GCA_028345295.1 Candidatus Nitrosopelagicus sp.
GGAAGATTGAATTTTCCTTTGTAAAATGACATAAGATGCACAGGTTGATAATGAATTCCAGTTTGAATATTATTTTCAAGCATTTTTTTCATAAATTCTTTTCTTTTTTTAGTTTTAATCCAATACAAATGATATGAACAATTTTTGTTGAATGGCATTTTATTTTCTGTATTAATTTCCTGAAAATATCTTTTAGCTATTTTTTTTCTTTTATTAGTTAATGCATTTTGTTTCTTAAGTTGTTCAATTCCTATAGCAGCAGAAAATTCATTCATAAAATAGTTCCAACCAATTTCCTTAATATCATATTTTGTTCCGTGTCTATTACTTATCCCATTCCATCGTCTCGAATTAAGCATTTTTTTAAACACGTGACTTTTTTTCCCATTTAATGTGATAGCACCACCTGCTGGCATTACCAAATTTTTTGTAGGGTTAAAACTATGGCATACTGCAATACTATGACTTCCAATTTTTTTATTCTTGTAAATAGTTCCAGTTGCATGAGCAGCATCTTCAATTATACTTATTTTATTATTACATAAATCACGAATACTTTCTAAATCTGCAGCCATTCCTCCAAAATGTACAGGCAGAATGGCTCTGGTTTTTTTATTTATTGATTTTTGTATCATTTGAGGATCAAGGCATAAACTATCAGGCTCAACATCAATAAAAATAGGCTTTCCTCCGTTAAGAAGAATTGAATGAACAGTAGAAACAAAAGTTAGAGATGGAACTACAACTTCTTTATTTTTAATATCAAGTAATGAGAGTGCTAAATGTAGTGCTGCTGAACCACTGTTTACAGCTACACATTCATCTGAATTGACATATTTTCTAAACATTTCTTCGAAAACTGAAACATTTCCTGTACCTAGACCAGAAGACCAAAAATGACTATGAAAAGTTCTTTCAATGACTTTTCTCTCTTGTGTGCCTACAGATGGGTCAAAAATCTTTATTATTTTTTTCATGAATTATCAATATTGAGTAAAAATAACATTTCATAAATCTATAGACAGCTATACTTTGATTAGATATAGTTAAAAAGAAAAATTCCTTTTTAAAAATAATTTTGAGAGAAATTAGAGTATTAATTTCAGCAATAGGACATTCTACCAGTCCTGGGGTAATTGATGCTATCAAGAATAACGGTGAAAGAGAGGCCAAAGTAATTGGTGTAGATATGGACCCTACAGTAATAATTTCCAGTATTCTTGATGGAAATTATCAAGTTCCAAGTTATTCAGATCCAAATACTTCTGATCCATATTATATTGATAGCATTTTAAAAATTTGTAAAAAAGACAATATTGATGTGTATTATGCACAACAAGAGGAAGAAGGTATTTTCAGTAGTAAAAGAAAACAAGAGTTTGAAGATATAGGAGTTAAAGTAATTAGACCTGCATCTCATGATGTTTTAGAAATCTCAAATAACAAAAGAAAGTTTCATGAACTCTTTAAAAAAGAGGGAATTCCTCACAGTAAATTCCAAATTATTAATAATTTTAGTGAGTTGGAAAAAGCAATCTATTCTTTAGAATATCCAGAGAAAAGTGTATTTTTAAAACCAACTATTTCTGTTGGCGGAAGAGGAGCAATGTTAGTATCAGAGAATATTGGCTATAAAAAAAATGAAAGAGAAGAAAACTCTATGAAATATAATTTAAAATCAGTTTTAGAAATGTTTTCAAAAATTAATGATGATGATTTCCCTGAGTTAATTGCAATGGAATACTTAACTGGCGAATATTACAGTGTAGATGTTCTTTCAGAAAATGGAAATATAATTTATGCAGTTCCCAAAAAACGAATTAAAGGTAATGCAAGTAATACAATTATTGGTCAGGTTGATCTAAATCATGATGTATTAGAACAAGCTAAGAAAGCATGCAATATTTTTAATTTTAATTTTTTACAGAACTATGAAATGAAAATGAATGAAGATAAACAACCAATGATATATGATATAAACCCTAGAGGTGGTGCATCACTAGCATTTTGTAAAGCTGCGGGTGTAAATCTAATGTATTATGCAATCAAAATGGCATTAGGCGAAGAATTCCCTCGTGGTAATAAAATTAGAAATAATGTAAAGATGATAAGAGGTTATCACGAATACTATGAAAACATTTGAAGAGAAATTAAAAAATATTAAATTAATTGCATTTGATCTTGATAATACACTTTATGATGAAACAATGTATTTTAAATTTTCATTTAAAATTATTACACCATATTTAAAAACTGAATTTAACGTTGATCCAAAGAAATGTGAGAAGAAATTATGGGAGATTTTAAAAAAAAATGGGAAACATTATCATCATCTTTTTGATGACCTTTTAATTGAATATGATATTAAACCTGAAAATTTGCAAAAATTACTCTTTCTTTTTGAATCAGTAAAGACAAAATTATCTCTTTTTCCGAATGTTAGAAATCTTCTAATTCAATTGAAGAAAAAATATCAGTTAAGTATGATTACAAGTGGAATTCAAGATGTTCAAAGAAATAAAATCAATTTATTAGATATACAAGACTATTTTGAGCCCATAATTTATTCATCAACTCTAAAACATGACAAACCTGATGAGACACCTTTCAGACAATTAATAAAATTAACAGGGATAGATGCTGAAAATATAGTGTATGTTGGGGATAATCCATTTGATGATTTTCTAGGACCAAATAATTTGGGTATAACTACTATACGAGTTTACAACTCAGATTTTAAAAATACCAAAATAGATAGCCAGAAAGATGCAAAAATAAAACTCGATAATATAACTAAAATTGAGAAATTTTTCTTATAATAAAATTTTTTAAATTAACTAATTTGTGGAATCGGTTTTTCATCAAAAATATCTATAGTGCTATACTCTTTTCCGTCATTACCAGTTTTTAATTTTTCAAGTGGGCATTTATGAAGTCTATTTCGTCTTCCGTAAAAAATTGTTTCATAATTCCATTTTATTGGATCTTTTTCAAAAACTAAATTCTTGCACCAATAATGTATTCGCTGAGATTTTAATTCATCTCCATTTAGAAGAAATTCTTTCCAATTGAAATGGAAATTTTCTGATCGTATTTTATTAAAATCATTTCTTGGAGATAAGACAAATGTTTGAAATCTTGCAAGATCATTTAACATGTCTTGGTTTGTCCCAAAACCATGCTTTTCTTCTATAAAACTTAAAAACTTGTCAATATCCAACAACAGTTCTGATTTGTCATATGCTAATCTTAACCAACTACCTTCCTCTATCTCCCAAATTATCTCACCCAGATTTTTATCTGTGTGGTTCCAACCATTTCCGCTGAAACCAGTATCTATGAATTTAATAATTTTTTCATATTCTTGTGCAAACAAAGAGTTTGATGTTCGACAAAATTCTAAAAATGTTTCATAGAATTTCATATAATGCATTTTATGAAATTTGTTATAAAATTCTGAAATATGTTCTAGAAGACCAAGATTTTGTAGTGTTAAAAATGCCCAGGTATAAAGATTCATTTCTTTTAATTCATCAACAGTATGAGAAATTGTTTCAGTTACAACATATTCATATTCTTGAATACCTCTATCGTGAATTGAAGAATGTCGTAGCATTAAAGGGGAGCGAGTTGTTTTAATTTTGTATTGTTCTCTATATGATGGTACATTCATTGGAGCATTAGGTAAAATTGTGCATCTAAATACAAATACTGAATCAATTTTGGTGTGAATCAGTGTTTCTAATCCAGTTTTAAAAGTCTCTACAGTTTCTCCAGGAAGTCCTAAGATAAGTTCAGTGTATGTAGGTATTCTATTTTTCCTAAAATCTTCAGTTAAATTTGAAAAATTGTCAAATTTTATATTTGCTCGCTTTATAATATTTAGCGTTTCAGGATCTAATGATTGTACTGCTAATGTTACGGCACCTAATATTCCACCATCTTTCAATTGCTGTGCAATAGGCATGATTTTTTCTGTTGTATTTTTTGCCCATGATACTGCAAATAATCTCATCTCGTTTCCAGATTCTTTTCTTCTTAAAGCCATTTCTTTTAGTTTTGTCGCAATTTGTAGATCTCTTTCTACAAAAATTCCAAAGTTTGCATCACAACAATTGATGTAAACAGTACCATTATTTTCAAACCATTCAATTTCTTTCATTAATCTCTCAATTGAAAACTTTCGAATATTTGTAAATCTTGAATCACCCCAATCACAAAAAGTACATTCATAGGGGCATCCTCTGTTTGTCTCCCAAGAAGCTATCCATCTAATACCAGAATTTTTATCCACCAGATCCCATACTACATCTGTTAAGTATGGTGATGGTAATTCATCCAAATTATCAACTCTAAATTGTGGAGGATTGGTAAAATCTTTTGTTGAAATTCCTTTTACATCAAAGAAATTCTTATCTTTTAAATAAGAACTAAAGATATTAGTCAAAATTAATTCTCCCTCACCATGAACTAAAATATCAACATAGGGGTATTTCTCAAAAAACCCTCTGATATCATTAGGAACATGAGGTCCTCCAAAAATTATCAAACAATTTGGATTTATTTTTTTTACTTCTTCCGCTAGATAGGTTTGAAGTTCCCAGTTCCAAACATAGCAAGAACATAAAAGAATCTCAGTATTTTTACACTGCGATATATATTCATCCACTTTATGCCTAGAAACAAAGGTTTTTTCAAATTTGAAATTATTACCTAAATTTGTTTTGTGCTTGATATATGCTACCAGCGAAGCTATGCTATATGGAAAATGCATTTGATCACCATACTGATAATTAAATTGAGATGAGTTTACTTGGATCATATGTGTGCCTTTATCTAATTGCTAATTACTCGATTTTTATACTTTTATTATTCAATTTTACGAATAATTTCAAATGCTTCAGCATATTTTGTACCTGAAACAGAGCCCCATCTGGCAGATATTTTTTCTAAATTTTGAGTAGATCGTGGATGTGGAAATTTTCTCATTTCATTTTTATACATTTTCATTGCTTGAATTTTCTTATCTATCTGTTTTTCAATGTTGATGAAATAATTTGGATTAAAAGAGTAGGGATAATTCCATTCAGTAGAAGATGCAATCTCAAAACAAATCAATTCAGGAATTTTTTTGGATATAGGTCTACATGCTGTTAAGCATGCACTATAAGTTAATCGATGATCAATGTTAAGATCACCATAATGATGAGTGTATATTCTATCAGGTTTTTCCTTTTTAATTTCACCTTCAATAATTTTTACAATTTCTAATAATGGAATACTATCCATTTTATTATCTGGTAAATCATAAAAATCTGTTTTTGCTACATTCAAAATTTTACATGCTTTTTTTGCATCATTTCTTAGTGAATCAATTTGTTCTTTCATAGATTTTTTTTCATTAGATTTATCTCTAGAAGTTATTCCTGTAGCTAAATAAATTACTTTTACAAAGTCATTATTTTTTGTATGTTTTAGAATTGTTCCACCGGCACCAAGAACTTCATCATCAGGATGTGCTACTACTACTAAAACTCGCATTACATAAAAAAAATCTTTGCCTATATTAACTATAACTATAATTTTATTCGTTAACAATCGATATTCTTATTCTAAGTTTTAAGATAATATCCATCTTTCACTTTAGCAGGATTTCCATGCACTAATGAATAAGGTGGAATTTTTACTCCATCAACAATTGTTCCAGCAGCAATTACTGAATGATGACCTATTTCTGCTCCACCTTTAATTACAGAATGGGAACCAATGAAAACATTATTTTCAATGATGATTTCTTTTCTTTCAATTTCATCTTGTTTACCAACACATCTTTTATGCGAGTCAGCACAATTTATTGCTACAAAAGATGCAATATCACAATTATTACCAATGGTTATTTGTGATTCTTTGGCATTTATTTCAGACAAAAATCCAATACTAACATTATCTCCAATTTTAGGTTCACCTGAAATCCAAACTAAAGGATGGAACTGATTTTTTTTAAAATTAGTTAATTTAGTAAACAAATCTTGAAATTCATTTAAATCCATTATTCAAAATCCTCCAATTTTAACAAACTATTTTTTTTGATAGTTTTATTTGATTTTTTATTAGTTATTTCACTAATTAATGTAGGTGATAAACCATATCCTGGTCTTTTGGCACCGATCTTTTTTCCTAAGACTTCCCCTTTTGAAATATCTTCTAATGCAACTATACTTTTTCTTGCTATTTTTTTCATTTCTGTTTCAGCAAGAGTTGGTTTAATCATAGAAGAACCCATCATTTTGAAAGATAATCTAATTGATTCAATCCATTGTTTTAAACCAGTTGGATCCTCAGAAAACCAATGATCTGGACCAGGTAAATTGTGATCTAAAGTAAAATGTTTTTCAAAAACACAAGATCCCATTGCAATTGCTAACGATGACGCTAAAGTGCCTTGAGTATGATCAGAGAATCCTAATGGAACATCAGGAAAAAGTTCTGAAAAAGTTTGAAATCTAAGTAAATTAACATCTGATGTTGGAGTAGGATATTCAGATGTACAAACTAACAAAACTACAGGGATTTTTTCAGGCGAACCAAGAATCTTAAGTGATTCAGAGATCTCTTTAGTACTTGCCATTCCACATGAAAGCAAAATTGGTAAACCAGTGTCTTTACAACTTTTTAACAATGGTAAATTTGTAAGATCCGAGGAGCCAATTTTTACAGCAGGTACACCTAATTTTATTAAAAATTCCAAGTCAGATGGATTAACTGGTGTTGAAAGAAAAATAATCTTCTCATCTTCACACTTCTTTTTAATTTCAAACCACTCATTTGTAGTAAATTCACATCGTTCAAACATGTCAATCATTGATTCAGTAATTTCATTACCCTGTGAATGATAAGTATAGGTTTGATTTGGCTCAGAAATAAAATCTGTTGCTGTATATGTTTGGAACTTTATTGCATCAGAACCAGCTTCTTTAGCTATCTCAATCATTCTAAACGCTTTTTCAAGTTCACCATTATGATTAAGACCTGCCTCAGAAATTATAAAAGGACTATGATACTTTTCAATAGTATGATTTTTTATTTGAATCATTTTCTGCATTTTTAGACTAATAGCTACCTTTTAAATTATTTGATAAATTTAACTGTAAAAATACTAAATTCACAAAAAATTAATTGTTTAAAAATTCTAATATTTTTTGGCCAACAAGTGGTGTATCAATTGATTTTTTTGTAAATTTGGGTAACGCATTAAGATATTCTTGATTTAGCTGTAAATTATTTATCTGTTCAGTAGTAATCTCATTCTTTAATTTCATCTTTGATAATTCATCTGAAATCATATTTAGTTCAATACGATTTTTATCTGTGACATAATAGAATGGAATACCATTAGTTAGACATTCACTAATTAATCCATAACCAGATTTACAAATTACTAAATCTGAAATGGACACTAGTTCCTGACCTTCTGTCCAATTTGATAAATTAATTACATTTGAATTTTTAATCAGACTGTTCATTGTTAAAATTCTTACATTTTTATCATTATTACATATAATTTCGTTAGATGTATTTCCCATAGCAAATAAAACCACAAACTCAGAATCTTTTATACCAATTTCTTTTCTAATTTTCTCTTTCTCCCTTTCCGTTTTTCTTGCAACAATTCCAACTTCATATCGATTTTTAAAATGTTGCATGGTAGTTCCAAATGGTAATTTTAAAGCAATTGATGCATAATCATACGCCTGATTTAGAGTCTCTAGAACGGCTTCATCTAAAAAATTTGATGTATCATACCATGAAAAATTTGAAATCGCTATAGAAGGAATGTTTAGTGTTTTTGCAACTAGAAACGGCATTGCAGATATGTCACTGATTATCAGATCTGGTTTAATTTCGATTATTCTATCTTTTTCTATTCTAGCATTTTCATCTAATGATTTTATCCAATTATTCATTTCATGTTTTGATTTATCTTTGTCAATAGATACACCATCATTCTTTACTACTAATCCAACATCAGTCTTAGATGGTATTAAATTAATTCCAGGAATAGATTTTTGAATAAATTCTTTACAATTAAAATTTCTAACTGTTATATCAATCCCAAATTTTTGCAATTCTCGAATAATAGCAATTGATCTGGTAGCATGACCCATTCCATGATCTGTAATATAATAGACAATCTTTTTCAAGTATTACTATAAAAAATCTATTTTAGATATAATTGTGTCTTAGAATAATTTTAAATCTAAATTATAATACTGGCAAAATTAACAAGATTAGTTATGAATGAAAGAACCTTAATTATTGGTAAAGGGTTTGTAGGTAGTTATTTAGAAAAAAAACTCAAAGAATCAAATATAGAGACATACACTACAGGTTTTAACACAAAAGAGAATGTTGATTTTAGATTAGATATTAGGAATGAAGAATCTATAACTGATTGTATTAATAAAATAAAACCAAATTATATCATAAATTGCTCTGCAAATGTCAATATTGATTTTCTTGAAAAAAATCCAGATATTGCTTTTTCTATTAATTCTGAAGGAGCAAAAAATATTGCAAAAATTTCAAAAAAATATAACACTAGACTAATTCATGTTTCAACTGATGCAGTATTTGATGGAGAACGAGGATCATATGTTGAAGAGGATCTTACTAATCCAATTAATGTATATGGAAAATCAAAAGTTCTAGGTGAAAACTTTGTTAAAGAAAATTCAGATGACTATGTAATTGTAAGAACAAATATTTTTGGTATAGATAATCATGGTAGAGACTTCATTAGTAATATTGTAAAAAACTTAAAAAACCAAAAACAAATGATTGGGTTTGATGATATTCTTTTTACACCACTTGAGATTTCAAATTTAAGTGAAATGATTACTGAATTAGCAATAACAGATTTTTGTGGAATAATTCATTTATCATCAAATACATCCATAAGTAAATTTCAATTTATTCGTGATGTTGCAGAAATCTTTGAGTTAGATGGTACTCTTGTAAAAAAAGGAACAAGTGAGGAAATAGAGTTTGTAGCAAAACGTCCTAAAAATCTTACACTATCTAATAATAAAGCAAAAAAAATTCTTAAAACACCAATAATTCCAATAAAAGAATCATTAGAAAAATTGAGAAGAGAGATTTTGATATAATAATTCAGGAATATGCTAGTGAATTACAAAGTAAATTAAATATTTTTTATATTAATTATTTTCCTACACCGGTAGCATAGTAGTCAACACTCAAATTTTTGTTAATCAGTAATCTTCTAGTATCTATTACAATGGGTTTTTTCATTATTTGAAAGTCTTTGTCTGATAGTTGTTTATATTGCCTCCAAGGTGTCATTATTACCACACATTCACTTTTTTCTAATGATTCATGAATAGATTTCGCATACAAGATTTTGTTTTTAAAAATCTCTTTTGTATTTTTGATTGCTAGTGGGTCATGTACTACTATGTGTGCTTTGGCATTTAATAGAAGTTGAATTAATTTAATGGATACTGATTCGCGTATATCATCACTATCTTCTTTAAACGATAACCCAAGGATTGTAATTTGTTTTTCTCTAATTTTTCCCAGTATTTTTTTTATCTGGGAAAAAATACTCATTATTTGCTCTTCATTTGTTTTTTTTACCATTTTGAGTAATGCAGGATGATAACCTAGTTGTGTTGAGAATGTTATGAAAGCATTGATGTCTTTTGGGAGACATGAACCTCCATATCCTGGACCTGCCTTCAAAAATGGAATACCTATTCTAGGATCCAATCCTATAGTTTTTGCAACATCATCGATATTTACTCCAGGTAATTGTTGAGAAATATTTGCAAGTTGGTTGATAAAACTAATTTTAGTTGCTAAGAATGAATTATTTGCATACTTTATCATTTCAGCTGTTTGGGGATTTGTTGTTATAATTGGTATATTTTTTTTGTGAAAACCCTGATAAAATTTTTTCATAATGTTTATGAATTTTTTTTCAATACCACCAATTACTATAACATGAGGATTTAACGTATCATTTACCGCACTACCTTCACTGAGAAATTCAGGATTTGTAATTAATCCAAAACCAACTCCTGATTTCTTTCCTAGTTTTTTCTCTAATGTTTGTTTTATTATTTCACTAGTACCTGGAACAACGGTACTCTTAATCACTATAATTGGTCTGTTTTTTGTTTTCTTTAGATTTAATGCAATACTTCCAACTACTTTTTTTATATGACTAAGATTACTTTTTCCATCAATTAGTGTAGGTGTTCCAACAGTTACAAAAATTATTTTACAATTATTTACGATATACTTACTATCTGTTGTAAGATTTAGTGAATGTTTTAGTGCTTTTTGCAGAAATGTTTTAAGCTTGGGTTCATAGAATGGCAAAATCCCATTTTTAATTTTATTTATTTTATCTAAATTTGAATCCATTAATGTTGTATTATAACCTCTTGACCCTAAGATTGTAGCAAGGGTTAACCCAACAAATCCAGCACCAATTATTCCAACATTCATATCTTTTCAATTAGAGAATGTGATTTATTTAAGCTAGCCCAAAATGCATCTGCTGTACCCACATCCCAAAATTCCTCATCATCAACTCTAATCGCCATAACTTTTCGTTCAGCATCGACTAATTTTTGAATAGCATCAGTAATTTGAATTTCATTATTTTTACCAGGCAAAATGTTTTCCAAATAATCAAAAATCTTACTATTGAATCCATAGATTGGCATAATTCCTAAATCTGTTTGTGGTGTTTCTGGTTTTTCAATTGCAGAACAAACATCAGTAATCTTATTTTCATCTAAAAGTGTAACAATTCCATGACGTTTAGGATCATCAACATGTTTTACAGAGATAACAGCATCAGCCTCAAAATTATTAATATGGTCTAATAATTCTTTTATTAGGGATATTTCATTTGGTGCTGTTGATACATCACCCGCTTGTAGAATAAAATTATCTGAGCCAACAAATGATTTTGCATATCTTACTGCATCACCAAATCCATTTGGAGAATTTTGTGTAACCCAATCAATATTTGATTGTGTTAGTTTTTCATAAAATGGTGTCATTATGTCAGATTTTGAATCATTTGGAGTAAAATGACTCTCTATTATTTTTCTATTTTTCCCACCAACAAAACAAAATTCCCTTATTCCTGCATCAAATAGATTTTCAAAAATCAATTGAACCAATGGTTTTGTTTGCATACCATTTTTTGATTGATAGAATACTGGAGACATTTCTTTTGGTAATTCTTTTGTAAATGGAAGTAATCTTGAGCCTAATCCTGCACATGTTATTACTGCCTTCATTTTTTCATCCTCTTTCACTGAATTTTACTACTAATAATATTCATTTTCTTTAAAGTATCTGTACTAATTTTTCTAGAAAATTGTATCTTTCTTTGTTTATTACGAAGATATCTAGGATTAGAAAGTACCCACATGATACTTTTTAAAATGATTTTAAAACTTGGTTTTTCTGCAATTTTTGTTTCATATTCGGTTGGTGTCAGTGTAGTTCTTCCCTTAATTTTGTAATCTAACCAAATTTTTAATTCCCTTAGTCCATATTGTATAAAAAATAAAGTTGTATTTCGGATTGCTAATGATGGCTCAAAATTTGTAAGTTTCATTGATAGTTGATTCTTAAATCCATGAAATGCAATTTCAGGTTTTTTACTTTTTATAGTTTGACTTCCTATGTGATAGACAATAGATTTTGGTGCTAGAACAACCTTATATCCTATCATCCACGTTCTCCATCCTAAATCTACGTCTTCAAATGAAACATAGAATTTTTCATCAAATCCTTCTAGAATATCAAAAATATTTTTTCGAATTAACATGGATGCCCCACGTGCACTAGAAATTTTTCTTATATCATTAATTTTTTTGGTTGAATTATACACTACTCCAAGATTATCGATAAAATCACCACTTGAATCAATGCTTTTATCAGGTTTTAATAAAAGACTTTGACAAATAGCAATTTGTTCATCATTTTCTATTACTGGAATCATTTCAGAAATAAAATTTGAAGTAACGATTGTATCATTATTTAAAAATAATAAATACTTACCAGTTGCTATTTTTGCAGCAATATTATTTGGTTCCGCAAAACCTTTGTTTGAATTAAGTTTTAGTAAGATTATTGAAGGGTAATTATTTGTAACAAATTCTACAGTATCATCTGTTGAGTTATTATCAACAACAATAACTTCAGTATTTTTATAATCAATTTTAAAAACTGATTCTAGACATTTTTCTAATAATGTTTTTCCATTATAATTTACAATAATAATTGATACTTTTGGAAGTTGCATGTATCTTCGGATATTTTTTCACATAAAAACTATATTAAAGATTGTTAACGGTTTTGACGGATTTTATTCAAATAAAAAGTCAGAATTCTATCTGATACCCATGATGGAGTTGCAGAAATTAATTTCATTCCTAGTTCCATTGTTTTTCTTTTTGGGGATTTTGTTTTTTGATATAATTGTAATTGATTAAAATATTTTTTTTGAAGTGATTCATCTATTTGTGCTAAAACATTATCTTTTATCTGTGAAATATAGTCTAATGTTTTTGTTATATTTTTGTGAGACATTTGATTAGAATGAATTCTATAGTTTATCAGTTGTTTTGGAATTAAACGAAATTTGGTTTGATGTAACAATGCACAAGATAGAAAAAAATCATAGTCAATAGCAACTAAGTCATCAAGCTCTCTAAATCTACATTTTTCAAGTAATGATGATGGAATTAGTGTAGTATTGACATTGATTTGTTGACCATCAAGTAATCTGATATTAAAATCAAAATTTGAAAGGCTATTGTAATCTGATTCATGAAATTCCCTTATTGTAATTTCATTTTCATCTATTATGTTCCAATTCGAATAGATTATGGTATTTTGATATTTTTTTGCTTCTTTAAGCAGAATTTCTATAGTTTGATTCTGCATTAAATCATCAGGTGAAAACCACTTGAACCAATCTCCATTCATTTTATCTATTCCAAGATTTAGTGAAGATGCAAGACCATTATTTTTTTGAGTTAAAATTTTTATTTCATTCGAGTATTTCTTTAGAATTTTTAAGGATGAATCAGTAGAACCATCATCTATTGCTATAATCTCAATATTTTTGTATGATTGTGATATTATGGAATTTATACATTTTTCTAAATATCTTTCAGAATTATAAACAGGAATTACAATTGATACAAGTTCTGATTTCATTATAATTTCATTATACTATGAAATTATAATCTTAGTGAATCTATCTTCTCTTTGATATAATTAATTGATCTCATTTGAGATGGATTAATTCCTAATCTTACAGCATAGTATATTGTAGCATAATCTAGAAGGTAAATTAAGCATACAATCTTGGATAAAATTCCACCATCAACTGAGACAATCTCTTTGTATTTTATCTGATTTTCATCAAAGTACTGACGCAGAATCTTCCATCTCTCTTTGGTCTTAATGTGATCGTCTGTACCTTTAATCATTATAGGAGACATTTCGGAAGATCTTTCCCATGAGACTATTCCATTATGACCACTCTCAATAACATTTTCCACTATAGCATGATTCTTTGCATTTTCTTGTAAAGAATTTTTAAAACGAATAGCTGCTGATTCTAGTCCCCATGGATAGTAAATCACAGGAACTCCTGTTATCCAGTTTGCCACATTTAATGAAGAATTGTTTTCGGAAATATTTTTTGAAGAAATTTCATTTTGTAGTTTGTCTAGACTATCTAAGGATAATAATACGTCATTTTCTTTTATTGGAATGATTGTTCTAATAGTTTTGAGTATAGAGTAGACAAATATGGGAAAAGATGCTCTAGGCGAGTGTATTTTAGGAATTTTTCTAAATTCAATATTATTTTCTTTACAAAAAGTCTCTAACATATTACCAGATGAAAATCCAATTGTTTTACAATCAAGATTAGTAGTTTGTTTTAATATTGATAGTGTTTCATCAGTATTACCAGAAACACTAATACAAACAACAAGACTGTTTTTATCTACGGTCTTAGGTAATGTGTATCCTTTTACTACTGATGTATGTATGTCAGTTTTAGATAATATTGATGCAAAAAGATCGCCGATAGCACCAGAACCACCCATTCCAGCAAAAACAACATGATCAATATTTTTAAAATCAACCGCTTGGATTTCTGAGGTATATGCATCCCTTGCTAAATCTGCCCATCTGTCATATACAGAATGCATTCCGCCAGGATCATATTTTTTTAAATTTTCATTCACAGTCAATTACCTATAGTAAAAAACTAATCCATTTAATTTATTCTAAGAAATTATTTTATTAATTCTCTAAAAAATACTACTTAACAGTAACTGATTTTGCTAGATTCCTTGGATAATCAGGGTCTGTATTTTTTTCTAATGCTGCATAATATGAAAGTAATTGAATTGGTATAATTTCAATTAGGGGGTATAATTCCTCATTAATATCTGGAATTTTAATCCAGAAATCATAAACTTCATTATTTTTATTTGAAATACCAATAATCTTGGCACCTCTAGCTTTAATCTCATTTGCACTGTTTAACGTATTCTGATAAGTTTCGTCATCTGGATTAATTATAATGACATAAACATTGGAATCCATTAATGCAAGAGGACCATGCTTTAATTCTCCTGCTGGAATTGCTTCTGCATGAATGTACGTTAATTCTTTTAGCTTTAGTGCAGCCTCTTGTGCAATTGGAAAATGAATTCCACGTCCTAGTACATAAATGTCTGTGATTTCCTTAATCTCATTTGCTAATTTTTTAATATTTGAATCATCCTTAAGAACATTTGATATACATTGAGAAACCTTGTCCCAGTCTAAATTCATGCATTTATTACATATCTTATTTGTAATTTTGTATAGTATTACTAATTGGGATGTGAAACTCTTAGTTGCAGCAACACCAATTTCTGGACCACAATTTAGATTAATTACTGAATCTGACTCTTGGGATAATGATGAATTTGGATGATTGATTATCGACAATATCTTTGAATTAGATTTTTTTGCAATTCTTACTGCATCCAGAACATCAGCACTTTCTCCACTCTGAGATATTGCAATTAATGTAGAATCTTCTTCTATGCTATCGGGAGAAAATGGAAGTTCGCTTGATATTATTGGTTCTATTTTTATTTTGGCAAAATTGGAGAACAAGAATTTTGATATTCTTGCAGCATTATAGCTAGTTCCACTGCCTGTAATGTATAGATTTCTTGCACTACTAATCCTTTCAGTAATTTCTTCAATTCTTGCATCATCTCCTGCTTGTAAAATTGTCTTTGGTTGTTCTGAAATTTCTTTTAGTGTAAAGTGTGCATAGTCACCTTTGTAAACATCAGCAAATTCTTTTGAGACTTTTGTAATATTTGGTTTAATTGAATTTCCTTTAAAATCAAATATATCTAAATTGTGGTCATTAATAATAACAAAATTTTCATTATCTATGTAAATTGCATCATCAGTTTTCTCAATGAATCCTAAAACATCACTTGAAATGTAGTAGCTATTTTTTTCAACTCCAATAATTAATGGTTCATGAAATCTTACTGCAGCTAATGTTCCATCTTCAAAAATTACAAGAAATGTATAATGACCTTGTAATTTTGAGATAGTTTTAGTGATTGTTTCTTTAATATTTGACGTTTCATCATAATTCTTTTGAATTAAATTTACTAGTACTTCTGTATCAGTATCACTTTCAAACTTAAAACCATCTAATTTTAATTCAGATTTTAATTGTTGGAAGTTTTCAATTATTCCATTATGGACAATTGCAATTTTACCTGAATTACTATAATGTGGATGGGCATTTTTTTTACTAACTTTACCGTGCGTAGCCCATCTTGTATGACCTATTCCTATAGTACCAGACATTTTATCTAGATTAAGATTATTTTTGACCTCGGAGACTTTACCTATATCCTTTTTGACATTTATCATACTATCATTTTTTATTGCGATACCTACACTATCATATCCACGATACTCCATTTTCTCTAATGATCTAACTAAAATTGGTGCTGCATTTTTTATTCCTGAATAACCTATTATTGAGCACATTAACCAATCTAAAATCGATATACATACAAACTTTTACAATCTTTTGCACTCAAATTAATCTAAAAGTCTTAAAACAAAGAGATTTTCTAAATCGTAATGGAAAAGAGTCAAAATAAAAAATTTAGTAAAATTTCTTGGCTAGTTTTTATTTTCACAATTTCAATAGTTATGATAAG
Organism: Candidatus Nitrosopelagicus sp.; assembly: GCA_028345295.1. Taxonomy (GTDB): domain Archaea; phylum Thermoproteota; class Nitrososphaeria; order Nitrososphaerales; family Nitrosopumilaceae; genus Nitrosopelagicus. The sequence continues at coordinate 16,323 of JAOMDA010000002.1, forward strand.
CTTAGTTCCAGCCATTTTTCCAGCATTATTTTCAAATACATTTTTTAATTCTGAATTAGATACGTTTGAAGTTCCTTCAAATTATGGCATAGACTCATTTGAAATTGGTGGATTAGCACCACCACTAATCATATCTAACATTGTAATCTTGACATTTTTTTTCTTTTTTAAGAAAAAAGGTTTTCAGAAAAAGTTAGATCGAGTAGTAAAATATCAGATATCACAAAGAATTGCAATTATTACAATTATTATAATTCTTGCAGGATATGTATCAGTATCCTATTCTGAAATAGGTATTGGATTACCTATTGGTCAAAATGATGAACTATATGGTGATTGGGATAGATTAAAGCACAAACTAGCAAATATGGAAAATATTTGGCCACAACAAATTACTGCCGAACCACATTTTAAACACACATTACTAAAAATCTCTGGAATTATTTTTGGTAATTATTTTGTTATTCCATTCTTATCAAGTATTGGATTATTAATTGTAACATATCTATTTACAAGTAAAATTACAGACAGTAGACTGGCTGGACTATTAGCTTTGTTATTAGTTTTACAAAGTAACTTATTCTTGTCATTTGACACTTCAGCAGCTTTTTCATCATTCTGGATTCTATTTTATTTACTATCATTGTATTTATTAATCAAAATATTTCCACTATCGCCAGTATTTTATGTACTTTCAATTTTTTCAAAAACTTTGACTGCATTATTTGCACCAATGTCGATCTTTTTTATTCTTAATTCAGATATTCCAAAACAAAGAAAAATAATTATTGCATTAATATTTTTAATAATTATTCTTATAGGAATAGCTCTTTTATCATTTCAAACTGATGTTGGATTAGATTGGAATCCAAATGAGTTTTGGTTAGGATTTACAGCGTTTGCCTTTTCAATGAGGCTTGATAGTGTATTTGTGGTATTTTTAATACCACTTACAGTTGGATTATTCATAGTATCAAAGAATAATAGATATGCAAACAGCATTTTAATTCTTTTAGTAGGTACTCTGTTAAGTGCACCATTTGTTACAGGTATAACAGATATGACAAATCAGCCATACAGATTTTTACCATTAATAGTATTCTTCTCAGTTGGCGTTGGAATGATAGTTACAAATAGAAAAACTACGTAATTTTAACAAAATTCCAATAAGTGATAACAGTATCACCAGGAAATGCCATGTAACCATCATGGGTAAATCTAAGAGTGATGATCTCTTTTCCATCTTTATCTAAAAAATTAGAAACTAATTTAGAATCAGTAGACAGAGAAATTGTTTCAACTTGAGATATTTGTTGTCTTGTAATTACTTCTATTGTATTTGCATTAACTTGATAGATTGGATCATTTCCTTGAGAACTTTCATAGTTAATTAATTCAATTATAGAGTCCTTGTCAATATCTTGCATATCATCAGATTCAATATATGCTAAAAGATTACCATCAGAATCTCTATGTATTATTTGAACAAATGCATAAAATGAAAGAACATCTTTTTGTGAAATCTCTGTAACTGATTTACTAATGGGTGACATTTTAACATCTTCCTGAGCTGTGATTGTAGACATTATAGGAATTATTATTAGTAAAACCAATACTGGAAAAATAATCTTCGTATTCATTGGTTATAATTTGTTAGTTAATATATTAAATACATATACAAGAAAAGGTTCATGAACTTATCAATTCCTGGAATTTCACTATAGAGATTCTTTGATGAAAGAACAACATTTTATTGCAATTTTTAAACTAAGTATCGCATAGTGATTATATGGTTAATCTTGGTTCAGATGAAATTATCAAATATCCTTTCTTAGATGAGGCTGGAAAATATCTTAGTGATAAGGGATTCTCATTAGAAGATTTTGCATTAAATTCCGATCTAAAAAAAATTGTAGAAAATGCATTTGAGCGTATTACTATTTCTCTAGATGGCCATATCTACAAATCAGATCTTACATCAAACACTGCATCAACTACAACTGAAACTTTCTCATTTCTAATTGCAGTAATACTTTTGAAACTTGCTGGAATGAATACGTTAACTCGAAGATTTTCTCTTGCAGAAGCGAGACGTGCTGAAAAATTTCTAGAAAAAGACCTGAAAAATCAACATGATGATAAAAGTAGAAAGATTTCATTAGAAATCCTACAAGAATTATTCTCTGTAACTATTCAAAAAGAAGATGAATACTTTACAATTCCTATAGTTGATTATCTAAAACATTCTATTAACTTTCATGAGAGAGAATGGAAACTAATTAATAGAAAAATTACTAATGGTAAGGTTCAACTTACTTCACACGAAACTGTTAGATTAGTACGAAAAGAACTAGATAGATATATTTTCTCAAAAATTAATTCATCATCATCACCTGAAATGATTCAAGGGTTTGAGCCATATGTTACAAAACTTAAGTTACTTGCAAAAAAATTCGAGGTAAAAACTGTTGAATCAACCGAGTACCCACCATGCATAAAACATGCAATAGAAGTTCTTGAAAAAGGTGAGAATCTTTCTCACTCTGGAAGATTTCTTCTTGCAACATTTCTATTGAATAAAGGACAAACTGTAGAACAAATTGCACCACTATTCAAAAATGCACCTGACTATAATGCCAAAGTTACATTTTATCAATTGAATCAATTATCTGGAACATCTGGAACAGTACAGTACAAGTGTCCCTCATGTGAAAAAGTTAAAAGTCAAAATCTTTGTTTTCCCATTCCAGAATGTGATCCAATAATCAATCCTATACAATTTGGGAGAAAGCGAGTATGAATGAAAAAGATGTTATGTTACTAGAAGATACATTCAAAAAATTTTACTTTGAACATTTTGATCTATTACACGTACCAGAAAGTCCTAAACTACGTGAATTTGGATTTCAAAAATTCAATGGAGGAATGAATCGTCATATTACACTGAAATCCGATAAGGAACTTCATCTATTATTAATGCAAAACAAGCCATCTGATGTTTACTGCTCAAATGCTTGTTATAGATTCCCTAACTTACCTATGACAGAAAAGGATTGGCTTAATGCAGATCTAATTTTTGATATTGATGCAAAGGACCTAAGAAAGACACATTCTGTTAATAATAGTGTGATAAAATGTTCAGACTGTAATCAAATTTCTAGTCTAAGTGACTCTTGTCATAACTGTGAATCAACAAAACTTGCAGTAATTACATTGACATGTTCTGATTGTATTAAATCAACAAAAGACGAAGTAAAGAAATTAAATCAAATTCTAACGGATGATTTAGGAATTAACCCACAAAGTATTGAGATCTTTTTTTCAGGAAATGAGGGATTTCATATCTATGTACCAAAATCAGAATATCAAGAAATTGGATCAAAAGAACGAGCTGAGATATCTGATTATATTATGTTTCGTGGGGCAATACCTGAAACATTTGGTTTTAAAAAATTTAATTCGAATAAATCATCTCTCCCAAAATTTGAAGATGATGGATGGAATGGAAAACTTGCAAAACAATTGTATGGAACAAAATCAAATCGTTCAAAAAGCATACAAAAAATTATCTCTGGCGGGTATAGTCTATTCCAGAAAAGATTAGAACAATTTAGAGATACAATTGGAATTAAGATTGATCCAAATGTTACTAATGATATTCATAGAATTTTTAGATTGCCTGGATCTATAAACAGTAAGAGTGGTCTTACAAAAATTTTTGTTGAAAATTTGGAAAAATTTGATCCATATGTTGATGCATGCTTTATAGATGATGAAGAAACCAACGTTAAGGCAAATTGTCCTATAAAATTTTCCCTAAAAAATAAAAAATTTGGCCCTTACAAGAATGAGATCGTTTCATTACCAAAATTTGCTGCGATCTATATGATTTGTAAGGGAATTGCGTCTACAACGTAATTTTTCTACTAAAATCGTGTTTTTTACTGATAAGGTATTAATTGATGAAAAAGAGATCGAGATAAGTTATGTATAGTGCTGAAAAACAAGACGGTGACGCACCACCACCTGATGCTGGAAAAATAATTAGATTAGGAATAGTTGCTTTAGTTGGAGTTGTAATTTTTGCATTAGCAGGAAATTCTGCTGTAATTTTCTCCATGAATGTCACAGAATTTGCTGATACTTTTACCAAACCTCTAATGTTCTCATTAATTGCAGGATTAGTATTAGCAGGAATCGCATTAATTCGTGTAAATGTAGTAAAACGTTCTTCATTAACTTGGTTTTTTATCAAAGTTGCAATTAATTTACTAAACAGAACTCCTAATGTACAAACTAATCAGTTAATTCCAAATTTTAGAGATTACAAATTATCAGGAGTTCATTTTGTAATCTGGCAAATTACAAAACTTCTGTTATTTGGTGCATTTTTTGCAAATTTGATGTTCGGTTTTGGACTGGTGTATTTAGTTGAAGGTAATGATCTTGCATTAGAAAGTATAACCACAATATTCTCTCTGCCATTTGTTACACCATCATATGATCCATCATTTGCAATGGATAACGTAACACCAATGATACCAGGTTTGTTGTTGATTGTTCCTCCAATTTTAGGTGCAATTGGTTTACGTTTACTGTTATACATAGGATTTCATTCCATTATCGGTGTTGCAACATCATATATTCACGATTCCACTGATGGAAAGCCCAGATATCTGAATTATCTTTCAACAATTGAAGCAATAATTGGAATCGGAATTGTTTGGGTTGCATTTAACATGTTCTTTACAGACACAATTGATTACAATACTAGGTATGCTATTGGTGGAACATTTGTTGTCGGATTTGCATTAATTGCATTTTCAATTTTTGATAGAATGCGTGCCAAAGTTCTCACACATATGTTCAAGAGAGATGTCTATATTCGTGTAATAACAATTATCGCAATTGCATTAGTAGTTGGAATTGCTATGAGTGTTAATAACAGTGTAGCAGATGCAAAAAAGATTGAATATCTTGGTCCATACACAGCACAACAAATAGGTGTAAATCGATATCTTGGTGAATTACAATATGTTACTGAGAATACACATGAAGTAGGTATTCCTTCAGTTAATCCTAATAATATTGCAAGTTATGTAGAAGATAATGACGATGTATTAAGTAAAATTAGAGTCTGGGATTGGAATGCAGCCTTTGCAAAATTAAAGCCAGAAATTGGTCTAATTCCGTACGTTGATTTTGAAGATAATGATATTCTTAGGTTTGATGATAAACTATACTGGACTGCATCTATGAAACCAATATTACCATCTTCAGTTAGCCTTGAAAACCAATGGTATAACGAACATCTTGTTTATACCCATGTGCCTGATGGCTTTCTAACTTTAGAAGCAACAAGTGGTCAGATTGTAGATAGTGCTGAATTATTTGAACAACGAGCAATCTATTATGGTGAGGGAGGATTACTTGATGAAACATGGTCAGGTTATCCAGTCAACCGTACAGAAAGTGCAGAACTAAATAATGCAAAATATGAAGGTGCTGGAGGTGTAGATGTACCTCCACCATTAAGTTGGATTTTTGAACCAAACTTTTTGCTTTCATATCCGGGTGAGTCTGTACACATAATGAGATACAAGGATGTAAATGAAAGAATGCAAACACTGTATCCATACTTTTTGTATAATCTATTTGGAAAAGAATTAGATTCTTATCCTGTAACTGATGGAACAAGTACTTACTGGTTAGTACCACTGATTGTTGGATTTGATACAAGTGATATTCCATATTCGGCAGGAAATCCGTATCTAAGATTAGCTGGATATGGATTAGTTGATACCTATAATGGTGATATTAGTTTAATCAAATCTGGCGATGACTTTTTTTCAAACATGATGATGTCACAATATCAAGATGACATTATTGAAACTCCTGCATGGTTATCAGAACAGATAAGATATCCAGAAGAACTATTCAAGTGGAAGACTGAGATGTATAACATCTATCACGTTACAGATGTGGAAACATTCATTCAAGCAAACGAATTCTATGAAATTCCAAGAGGTTTGGATACATACTATATTGAAGCCAAGCCACCAGGATTTGAAGAACCAGAATTTGTAGGTCTCTTATCACTGGAATTACGAGGTTCACAAGGTCGTAACTTGGCAGGATACATGGTAGTTCAGAATGATCTTGCACACTTAGGTCAAATGACATTCTATGAAGTTCCATTGGATTCTGAAACTAAACTTCTTGGACCAAGTTCTGTTCGTGAAGCACTAGACAAAGACCCTGACTTTGCACAACTAAAGACACTTTTACGAAATCCAAGAATTGGTGATAATATACTGTATCAAGTAGGCGAACATGATACTTACTTTATTCCAGTTTATACTGCAGGAGCAGGTGGTGCCGTTGCACAATTAGGAACTATTGCAGCTGTTGGTGCAGCATTTACAGGAGAATATTATGTTGGATTAGGTGAAACTCAAGAACAAGCATTTGAAGCATATTTGCAAAAACTTTCTGGTGTAGTTCCTGCAGCTACCAGTGTTGATGGTGTTGTTCAACTAGATAGAGATCAGAGAATTGAGAAAGTATTAACAATATTTGAAGAAGAGGGCTTTGCATTAATTACACCAACAACAATGCAGATACCATTATCATTTGAGGAAGGTCAGATTGTATATTATACAGATTTAGATTATGAAGCAACTGAAACTCTTGTAAATGAGTTCCTTGAAAAATCTGGAAATTCTAACAAGAGAATACTCATGTGGGAAGAAGGCTCTACAATTAATCTAGGTACTATTACGATAGTAGATTCAGTTCCTGAAATGCATTACATTTCGATTCAGATTGGTAAATAATTAACATCCTTTAATTCCACTACCAACGAAGAAAGGATAACAGCCAAACCACATTCCTCATATCTTGGTTTCATTGAATCTTTTTCTTAAATAATGAAATTTATTACAAGCATACTTTGCTATTTTCATGTTACTAGTTGTAGATAATGGATCGGTATTCATTAGGGAAGTTTCTAAAGTTCTTTCCAACAATCATACAGAATATACCATAATTCCTTTTCATAATGTCATAAAGACAGAGCTGAAAAGATTTGATTCTTTTATTCTGTCTGGTAGACGAAGAAATGACCAAAAAATGAATGCAAATAATTCAGAAATCATAAATCATGCTGTGTCTGAAAAGAAATCACTGCTTGGAATATGTTATGGAGCAGAAATTCTTGCCTTGACGCTTGGAGGTACCATACGTAAATTAGATGATCCAATCAAAGGATTACATTCAGTAAATATTACAAAGAAAAATCCACTGGTTGACAAAGAAATTAAGGTATATCAAAGTCATAGTTATGAGATTGCAAAGTTAGGATCTCAACTAGAAAGCTATGCAAGTTCTAATACTTGCCAACATGAGATATTCAAACACCACGATTTACCAATATTTGGTACCCAGTTTCACCCAGAGATGAGTAATGATGGTAAATCACTAATTGAATTCTTTGTAAAATTATAGATTGAAATATGGTTTATAATCGTGAAAATTCATGGTAAAGAAACTTGAAATTGATTATAACGACAAAGGAGAGATAATATCTCCTTCGTACGTAGACATTGTCGCAAAAATTAATGAAATAATTGATAAGATCGAAAACTGATCATAATATTAAAAAATGCGGAGTGCGGGATTTGAACACGCGACCTTCAGCTTGGGAAGCTGACGTCATAACCGATCTAGACTAACTCCGCGCGTCTCAATTTTACTGATCAGGATTATATACGTTAACTAAGAATTAGGGCTATGGATGCAAAGTGTCCCGAGTGTGATCTAGTAGCAATTTTAGATGATGAGTGCACCAAAATTAAATGTCCTCACTGTAATTTTGAATCTAATTATGATGACTACATTGAGATAATGAAAGACAAAGCAATCAATATGTCAGCTGATTACATTCCAGATAGACCAGGATTTTAATTACCAAAAGTTTCCCTTATCTGAACAATCTAGATGTGAACCACATCTTGGGCAAATTAAATGGCAGGCCTGAACATCCAACATAATCTCTTTACATCTTGGACATTCAGTCTTATCTTTCATAGAAATATGATATCAAAATAAGATTAAAGATTTTTTAGCAAACTTTTTTGTCCAAAGGTTAATTAGTAGTTCAAATTTTTTCAGATCACTTGGCTAATTACAAACTAACAGTATCTGACAAAAATGGAAAATCCATTTCAAAAGAAGTAAAAGAAGCTGATGCAAATCCATTACTTGGTTTAGAAATTCCCGCTGAAACTGATGGATCCATTGTTGGTCTTTCAGGAAAAATAACCATAACTGGTGGAAGTGATAAATCAGGTGTACCCATGAGATCAGATGTACATGGTCAGGCACGAAAATATGTATTATTATCAAAAGGTGTTGGATTACAAGATACAGAAAAAGGATTAAGAAAAAGAAAACTTGTTAGAGGTAATACCATCTCTGATGAGATTTATCAACTAAATTGCAAGTTTGACGGTGAATTAAAAGCAGAAGAGGCTAACGTAGAGGCACAAGAAGAAGCACCAAATAAAGAAGCACCAAAGAAAGAAGCACCAAAGAAAGAAGCACCAAAGAAAGAAGATAAATAAAATTCTAAATTAAAGGCATACCTTAACATAGTACAATTTCAGTTTTTAACTATGCATTGGAAAGATTCTCTTCCTGATTGGTATGTAAAAAAATATGGACGTCAGCCATGTGTAAATATTGGCACAGCAGGTCATGTTGATCACGGAAAAACATCACTTATTCAGGCATTAACTGGTAAATGGACAAGTGTTCATAGTCAAGAACTTAAAAGAGGAATTACAATTAGAGTTGGATATTCTGATGCAGCATTTTACAAATGTCCAAAATGTGAAGCACCATCAAACTATTCTGCATCAACAGAATGTCCAAACTGTAAAGCAGAAACTGAGTTGAGTAGAGTTGTCAGTTTTGTAGACAGTCCAGGGCATGAGAGTCTTATGGCAAATATGTTATCAGGTTCTGCATTAATGGATGGTGCCATATTACTAGTCGCAGCAAATGAAAAAGTTCCTCAACCTCAGAGCAAGGAACATCTTTTAGCCCTTCAAACACTTGGAATCACACAAATTGTTGTTGTTCAAAATAAAGTTGATCTAATTAGTTACAAAGAAGCATTAACAAACTATTCTGATATTACAAAATTTACCAAGGGAACAAATGCATCTAAATCACCAATTGTTCCAGTATCAGCCCAATCAGGTCTGAATCTTGATGCGTTAATTTCTACTATAGAAAATAATATTAAAACACCAGAAAGAGACGAATCTAAAAATTCGGTTTTGCACGTTTTACGTTCATTTGATATCAACAAACCTGGAAGTATTATTCAAGATATGAAAGGTGGAGTGATTGGTGGAAGTCTAACACAGGGAATCTTTAATGTTGGAGACGAAATAGAAATCAAGCCTGGATTGAACAATGACAAAAAACAGAGCTACGAACCAATCCATACCGAAATCGTCTCATTAGGTACTGGTGCAGGTACAGTTGATTCTGTAAAACCGGGTGGTTTGGTCGCTATAGGAACAAAATTAGATCCTACACTAACAAGAGGTGACTCGTTGCTTGGCTCAGTTGTAGGAAAACCAGACTCGTTACCTGATAACTCTAACAACGCAAGATTAGAAATTAGTTTGTTTGATTCAGCAGTTGGTTCTGCCAATGAAGAAAAGATAACTCCTATCAAAATAGGAGAGAATCTACGAGTAAATATTGGAACTGCTCCAATTCTTGGAAAGGTTACTAATGTCAAATCTGAAAACATTGAATTATCTTTTAAAAGATCAGTATGCCTCTTTGAAAAAAGTAACGTTGCTATCAGCAGAAGGATTTCTGACAGATGGCGATTAATTGGTGCCGGAATAGTTGGTTAAAGTAATTACTGATACCAGTTTTTTGATGCTTTTAGTCTCTAATAGAATTAAAAACATGAATGACATAGACGTTGAAATTGGTCATCTAGAGTTTATTGTTCCCGAAATAGTAATTGAAGAACTAAAGCATCTCTCTAATGATGAATCAAAAGGAAAAGTTGCACTTCAAACATTAGAACTGATAAAATCATATGAAACCAACTCAATTTCTGGTAAAACTGCTGATGATGGTATATTGAATTTTGTAAAAGAAAATGGTGGAATGGTAGCAACTATAGATAAAGAACTAAAGAGTAAGATCAAAGAAGTCGGAGGTTCTGTTTTATCAATACATAATGATAAGATCGTTCTTGAAAACTAGAAAACTTTATTTTTTAAATAAACATTCAAAGAATAATGACTGCAGATAATCTCCAAATCTTCTCAACGGATTTTGAGGATGGTGAGGAAATTCCAAAAAAATGTGGTTATATGCATGGAAATGTAGAACCTTCCATTAATGTTGATGGTACAGATGGACCTCTAGGTTCTTCGTACGCATTAATCATGGATGATCCAGATGCAATGGCTGCAGTTGGAAAAGTTTGGGTTCATTGGCTGGAATATAGGTCACCAGAGGTTGATGGTGACAAAAATGTAAATATTATAAAATGGGGTCGTGGCAAAAATGATTTTGATGTACTTGGTTATGGAGGTCCTGCTCCACCAGACAAACGTCATACGTATGTCTTCACACTTTATGATCTTGATACAAGATTAAATCTGAAAAATGGTTTTTCCAGGCAAGAATTAGAAGATGCAATGAAAGGTCATATTATTGCAGAAGCAAAACTAACTGGAACTTTTGCTCCATAAAATTTATTTATTTTTTTCAGCGATTCTGTATCTTAGATATTTGTCATCTGGAGAAAATTTTGCCGGATGAACACCATGTGTCTTCTCTTCACACTCGTTACAGATGTCTTTGAGTGTGTATTTTTTACATTTTGAACATTTTCTTAACTGAAATCGCATTTTTATCCTTCACCAGTCTTTTTTGATTCTTCCCTTGTGAATTTGAATTCTCCACCTTGTTTTTTACTATCTTTTTCAATTTTTTCAATAATTGGTTTTAATATTTTTTCAGCAGTTTTAAAATCTTGTGTAATAATACTTAGTCTATATTTTGGTGCACCAATATAGGAAATCTCAATTTTGGAATCATTATTTTCTTTAAGAATATCAAGTAAAATTTTTCTAATAATTTCAACCCCATTAGACTTATCATTTGTTAATTCTATAATTCCACGAATTTCAACAGTTGGTAGTTTAATTTTCGTACTAATATCTTCAATTACAGTTTTAATTTGTTCTGATATGTCTAATTTTTCTAATGACTCTTTATTTTTTGTGGCAATATCTATTATTGCATCATAGACTGAATCATATTTTGATAAAAGTTGATCTTCAATTTCTTCAATTTGTTTTGTTGAAAGTTTAGCTTTCTCTTGAATGTTTTTTAAAATACCTTGTTCTTTTTCAAATCTTTTTACGTCTAGTAGCTTTTTCTTTCTTTGATCTTTTGATATTTGCTTTAATGAAAGATCAATTTCTCCTCTAGCAGCCTGAACTTTTTTTACTAGTAAGACTTTTTTTTCATTTTCTTTCACATATCTTGTAACTTTTCTTACCCATCCGGGTGCAATTTCTGAAACATGCAAAAATCCCTGAATTCCATTGTATTCATCTAAAGTAACGTATGCACCATGATCACTAACCTTTGTTATCGTTGCAATTACTATCTCTCCTATTTCAGGTAATTCTTGTATTTCAGTAGACATTTGTTCAAATAATCAAAGCAGGTAATTTAATGGTGATGGTTAGAAATCAATTCCCTTTTTTGCTTTTATACCAGACTTGAAGGGATGTTTGATTTCTTTCATTTCTGTAACTAAATCAGCAAGATCTATTATCTCTTGTTTGGCATGATTCCCAGTTAATACCAAGTCCAAATCATCAGGTTTCATTTTTATTAATTCTATTACCTGCTCAGTTTTTATCAAACCTAAATCAACAGCATAGTTAATTTCATCCAAAATTACCACATCAAATTTTTTTGAATTGATTTTTTCCTTACAAATTTTTATTGCTTCTTCAGCAATTTTTTCATGATCTTCACGTGGACTTTTATCATCTATTATTCCCACAAAACCCTTGCCAACTGCAATTAATTCCAATTCAGGTTCCAATCTTTTCACCGAATCAAGTTCTCCATAATGCCATGAGCCTTTGATAAATTGGATCATGCAAACTTTATGGTTATATCCTATTGCTCTTAGTGCCAAACCCAATGCAGCAGTTGTTTTTCCTTTTCCACTACCAGTGTATATAATTACAAAGCCTTTTTCTGACATGAATTGAATATAATAGATTATAACGATTGTAATAAAGCATATGAAATCAATTTAAATAAAAAATGCGTCAAGTAATTGAATTGAGAATTCCAAGATTAGTAATTGCTGGTTCGACAAGTGGTGTTGGAAAAACTTCAATTACAAGTGCAATAATTTATGGATTGAAAAAAAGAGGATATACAATACAGCCATTCAAGGTTGGACCTGATTACATTGATCCAACATATCTAACTTCTATTTCAAATAATGAAACAAAGAATCTAGATGTTTGGTTGATGGGAAAAAATGAACTTATCAAAAGTTTTGTTAAGGGTTCAACCTCTGATATTTCAATTATAGAAGGAGTAATGGGATATTACGATGGATTTGGTGGGAAAACAAACCATGCAAGCACTCATCATGTTGCCACATTACTAAAATCTCCTGTAATTTTAATTCTTGATGCAAGTAAGACATCTAGATCAATTGCAGCAACCGCATTAGGATTTACAAAATTTCACAGAAACTCTAGAATTTCAGGCATAATATTAAATAAAATTGGAAGCAAAAAACATGATACGTTATGTCGTCATGCATTAGAAAATCTTAACATTCCCATAATAGGCTCAATTCCCAAAAACTCTGAAAATATTTTAGAATCAAGACATCTAGGATTAATTCCAATTACAGAACAGAAACAACTTCAGAAAACAATCGAACAAGCCGCAAAAGAAATATCAAACTATCTTAATTTTGAAAAGATTGTTGAGATCTGTAACAATGTACAGCAATTACCAAAAACTAAGCCACAAAAATTCAAGAAAGAAAAAACTTCTATTGCAATAGCACTTGACAGTTCATTTAATTTCTATTATCATGATAATATTGAAGCATTACGACGAGAGGGTGCAAAAATTAAGTTCTTTAGTCCAGTATCTGACAAAAAAATTCCTGTATGTGATTGTATATACATAGGCGGTGGATTTCCAGAGATTTTAGGTAAGAAACTAAGTCAAAATACTACTATGAAGAAGTCTATCAAACAAGCTGCAGAAAGTGGTGTTCCAATATATGCAGAATGTGGTGGCTTGATGTATCTTACTAATTCAATTAGTCATCAAAATCAAAAATACAAGATGATAGGTTTGTTTGATGCCGAAACTGAAATGACGAAAAAAATGACATTAAATTACACAGAGGGTAAAATTAACTCGAACTGTTTAATCTCTACTCCAAGAAAATTTCATGCACATGAATTTCACTATTCAAAGATACATGGAATTGCAAAAGATGCAAAATTTCTTTATGAGCTTAACATTGGTGAGGGAATTTCATCAAAAAGAGATGGTATTTCAGAATACAATGTGATTGCATCCTATTGTCATCTTTATTTTGATAGTGCAAAATTTGCATCAAACATAATTAGAAATATCAGTTAGATTCCTTGTCTTAGTAATTTGTATAGTGCATTAACAATTGCTGATGCACATGGACTTCCACCTTTGCGTCCTTGATTTGTAATAAACGGTATATCCATTTTGGCTAATTCTTCTTTGGATTCAACAGCCGAAACAAAGCCCACCGGAATTCCAATTACTAGCGCTGGTTTTGTTATTCCTTCTCCTACCATTTCCATAACCTCTAGTAATGCAGTAGGTGCGTTTCCTATGACAACAATTCCACCATTCATGTCTTCTTTTGCTATACGCATTGACATTTGTGCTCTTGTTTTGTTCTCTTTTTTAGCTGCTTCAATAAGAGATGGTTCTGAGATATTACAAATTACATTATTACCAAAATCTTTAGGGTTTTGTTTGTTCATTAATCCAACTATTCCATTGACATCAACAATGACACTACATCCATTTTTTAGTGCATCCAAACCACTTTGTATGGCATTTTTATGAAAAATTATTTTGTTGTCGCGTGCAAAATCAAAATCAGCTGTAGAATGTATTATCCGTCTAACTATTGGCCATTCTTGTTCATTGTATGGATGAGAACCAATCTCATTTTCAATAATCTGCATACTTTCATCCTCAATAGACTGTCCCTTCCTAGTTTGCATCTTCTACTTCCTTTGCTCTTTCTATAATAAGATCAATCATTTTTTCATCAGTTCCAAGATGTTTTGTAATACAAGTTTTTTTCAAACTGGAATTTTCTAGTGCAGGTTTTAAATCATTATTTACATCAATTTTTACATGTGCACCTTCATGTAGGAAATAAAATACTATTACTAACACTTCAGGATTATTCTTTTGGCAACTTTCTATACCTTGCTCAATATTTGGTTCTTCAATCTCAAGGTAGCACCTGTCAACATTCTTGTAGGTTTGTCTTAACTCGTCTACAATATAATTAATAGAGATTCCAGCATTTGGATCCATACTTCCATGCCCAATTATCAAAACATCTACTTTGTCTTTAGATAATGAAATTTCATTTTCTTCAAGCGCTGAAACTATTCTGTTGTCGACTAATTCTACCAATTTTTTATGCATAGTCATTGGTTTTGAGACAAGGAATTTGATTTTAGTATCTTTTTGGTATTTCATTGCATCTGCCACTGCAAGTTTCACTTTTTTTCCAGGATAGAGAAAATATGGCACAATTGTCATTTGATCAACATTTTTCTTCAAACACTTCTCCATTCCATCTTCAATGAATGGTGGAACTACTTCAAGAAAACAAAATTCTGTAAAATCATAGTTTCCTTTTTCCTTGACTTTTTCACATATTGTCTCTAGCTCTTCTTCAGCCTCTCTTTCTCTACTACCCCTATCAATTAACATTAATCCACGTTTCAATTATTTATCCTCGCAATTGCTATTGTAAGATTTGGTGGGAATTTTTGTTTCTCAACAATCAATATTCCTTCTGATGATTTTATTGCAGCTGCCTCTGAAACACTAGATGTTCCCTCAAACGATTGTACTGTTTTTGAAGGATTAGGTGTACTGATAGTTGCTAATTCCTCTCTATCAATATATTCAATTTCAATATTCATCTCTTTACCCAATTCAATCAAGCCTACAACATCTTTTTCTTTCTTAATGGATACAAACCTAACTATAGATTTACCACTAAGATTAAATTTTTGGAGGCAAGATTCAAGACCATTTTTGATCGTCTCTTTTGGTGTATCCCAATGTAAACCAACACCAACAACTAGTGTTTGTGGTCTGTAAACTACTGCATTCTCTAATATCATACCATCAAGTACTTGATCTGAAATTATCAAAAACCCCTTTGAATTGGAATTAGCCAAGTCATCAAAATTATTGTATATAGAAACATTCTCTGGCAATTCCTTTTTCCACCAATTTTTTTGACCAGCGTTCTGAAAAACTCCAATTTTTTCTTTATTTACCATATATGCACTGATTTTGGTTACTGTTGAATCATCATCAATTTTCCATCCAAATTCTCTTCCAATCAAGTCAACTGGAATTGTTTTGTTTACATCAGCTGCAGTAGTAATGACTGGTGTGGATCCTATTTTTTCTGCAATTTCATTTGATAGTTCATTTGCACCACCTAAATGTCCAGATAATACACTAATGACAAATTGTGCTTTATCATCAATTACAATTACAGCAGGATCTGTTTTTTTATCTTTGATGTGTGGAGAGATTAGTCTGATAACTGCACCTAAAGAAAAAAGACAAATCAGTGCATCATTAGATTTGAATAAATTAACAATTTTTACTGATGTAGATTCATCATACCATTCTATCATATCATTACCATCTGAAAATTTTGATGGAGCAAAGATCTGCCAATCTGGAAATAATCTTTTTAATGACAACCCCATCTCAACACCATTTTTGGTTATGGCAAGAACTGAAACTTTTTCCATACTAAAAATTCGTTTAGTTTAATTAAATGCCTTACTCTTTTTTGTCTCTGGATAACACTTTTCCATCAAAATCAAACAATATTACCTCCACTGGAATTTTTTCTTCTGAATGATGTCTCATTTGATTGCATACTTCTTTTGTGATCTCATCAAAAAATCCATTAACATCATCTTCCATAATTATCTCCTGGACATTTCTAGCCGTATTTGCACCTAGAATTTTTCTGATTGTTTCTGAATTTGCATTACATCTTTTTGCAAGTTCTGAAAGAAATTTCATATCTACTTTTCCACCTTTAACATGAGTTTGTTTAACACCAGCAGCCATCTTTGCTAATTTTCCAATAAACCCTGCAACGTATGCTTTTTTTAAGCCCTTCTTTGCACATTGCTGTATTGTGTATCCTGAAAAATCTCCCATCTGAATGAACGAGTGATCTGGCAGTTTGATAATTTCTCTTGCAAAGTCTTCACTTCGACCACCTGTTGTTAAAACAACTTCCTCATCACTCATAGAAGATACAACATCAATTTGTAGTCTTATTGCTGCTGCAAATGATGCTGTTGAATAAGGAATAACAATTCCACTAGTACCAAGTATCGAAATCCCATTTAATATTCCTATTCTAGGATTATCAGTTTTTGTAGCTAATTCTTTTCCTTTAGGAACTGAAATTATAACTTTAATTCCATTCTTTTTTAAAATTTCTTTAGCAACTTCTTTAATGTTTTCTAAAATCATTTTTTTAGGTGTTGGATTTATTGCAGCACTATCTATCTCTAAACCTAATCCTGGTTTAGTAACTCTACCAACACCCTGACCACCATCTATCTCTACAGTATCAATCTTATTTGTTAATGAAAGATCAACAAAAATTTCAGCACCATGAGTTACATCAGGATCATCACCACCATCTTTGATTACAGAACATCTTGCATTATTTTTTGTAAATTCACAACTATTAATTTTGATATTTATTCTATCTCTTTTTGGTAAAAGGACATCAACATTATTGAGACTCTGCTGATTGATGATTGCTAACATGCCTGCTTTTGATGCAGCTGTAGCACATGTTCCAGTAGTAAAACCAGTACGTAATTTTCCCTTAGACTTTTCTGGTGCATCCACGTTGCAATTTTTCTCTTTAATGTAATAACTTTTGTCAGGGCTGTATAATCTCAAAAACTATTATCCAGATTGCTACTATAGCTAAACCACCATAAAGAATGAAATGGGTTGATTTCTGTGAGATTGGTTTTTCCCTATTATGGGTTTCTTCATTAAAATCACCACCAAATTCCTGACTTGCTTTAGTGAAACTTTCATAATTAAACTTCATATCATCACCCATTTTTTGCCCTTGATACCTCCAGAAATCGGAATGACCTTGTTCAGCAGTTCTTTCCTGTCTTTTGAATATTTTTTTCCGATTATTTTTCAAAAATTCATACGCATTAGAAATTTCTCTGAATTTCTTTCCATCATCAAACTCTGGATTTCTATCAGGATGATATTTTAATGATAATTTCCTATATGCCTGTTTGATTTCTTTAGGTGTTGAAGTACTATCAACACCTAAAATCTGATAACATTCATTCACATTCAAAGTGCTCATAGAATTCACTTTGAATATGTTTAAAATTAAATGTTCTAGTGTTTTTGCATGGGTATGTCTTTGAAACGATCTGTGGCTATTTCCGGAAGTACTGGATTTGTTGGAAAAAACCTGCAAAGATTCCTTATTAAGAACAAAGTAAAGTGTATACCAGTTTTAAGATCATTTTTTCAAGAAACAAGATCACTATTACTTTCAGAATGTTTTTGTTTTGTACATTTAGTAGGTTTAGGTAACGAAACTAAGAATCAATCTTTTGAAGAAGTAAATGTAGAATTAACCAAAAGAATTATTGATATTTGTAAAAGATCTAAAATTAAAAAAATTATTTATTTTAGTGGTCTTGGTGTTTCAAGTAAATCTACTTCTAATTATTTTATTTCAAAGTTTAAAGCTGAACGATTAATTATAAAATCAGAATTAGATTATACTATATTTAGACCCTCATACATTATTGGAAAAGATGATTATCTAACTAGAAATTTTAAAAAACAAATTCAAAAAAAGGAAATAATTATTCCTGGAACAGGAAACTATATCATTCAACCTATTTCTATTAATGATGTATGTAGTGTAGTACATCTTGCAATACACTCTAGAAGTTTTTCAAAGAAGATTATTGATCTTGTAGGACCAGAAAAAATTTTATTTAAACAATTTGTAAAAAATTCTATCAGAAATCAAAATACAACAATAAAAAAAATTCCTTTAAAGAAATCTCTTATTCAGGTATCTGATAAAAAATTTCCATATGGAAATGAGGATTTGAATATTTTGTTTGGTAATTTTGAAGGAAATCACGAAAAACTAAGAAAAATATCAAAAATAGAATTTACAAAAGTTACAAGCGTCTAGAGGCCAGCATCTTTTCTTAACAAATCAGCTTTGTCAGTTTTTTCCCATGTAAATTCAGGCTCATTTCTTCCAAAGTGACCATATGCAGCTGTTTTTTGATAAATTGGTTTCTTCAAGTCAAGATGTCTAACTATTTCTGCAGGTCTCATGTCAAAATGTTTGTTAACTAAACTTTCAATCTTATCTTCTGAGATTTTGTTTGTACTAAAGGTATTCACCATTAGAGAAACTGGCTCTGCAACACCTATTGCATATGCAACTTGTACTTCACATTTATCAGATAATCCTGCAGCAACAATATTTTTTGCAACATATCTACACATGTAACATGCAGATCTATCTACTTTTGATGGATCTTTTCCTGAAAATGCACCACCACCATGTCTGCCCATTCCACCATATGTATCAACAATAATTTTTCTTCCTGTCAAACCTGCATCACCATGGGGTCCACCTATCTCAAATCTACCTGTAGGATTAACATGTATTTTTATATCATCATTCCAAAATTCACCACAAACTGGTTTTATTACATGTTCAATGGTTTGTTTGGTTATTTCTTCTTGTGAAATTTCAGGAGAATGTTGTGTGGATATAACAACAGCTTCTAATTTTTGTGGTTTATCATCCTCATATCTAACTGACACCTGTGATTTTCCATCTGGTCTAACCCATGATAGTTGTCCATTTTTTCGCACATCAGCAAGTCTTTTTGTTAGTTTTTGAGCCAAAAGTATTGGTAATGGCATTAGCTCTTCTGTTTCATTTGATGCATAACCAAACATCAAACCTTGGTCTCCAGCTCCTTGTTCTTTATTTTCATTAGCAGTTACTCCCTGAGATATATCAGGACTTTGTGAATCAAGTTTAATCATGACCTCACATGAATTAGAATCAAATTTTAAATCTGGATCATTATATCCAATTTCAGAAATTGTTTTTCTGATTACTTGTTCAATATCAAAACTAGCTTTTGATGTAACTTCACCAGCAACACCAACAAAACCAGTTGTTGTCAAAGTTTCAACTGCAACTCTGGAATCAGGATCACCCCTTAGAAATTCGTCTAAAATTGCATCAGAAACTTTGTCACAAACTTTGTCAGGATGTCCTTCGGTAACTGATTCAGACGTAAAAATATAATTCTTGTTCATATCGTTTCAAAAAATTAGATTTCATCTTCTAATTTGATGAAGAGTACATTATTACCTCTTAATATTGCTCTTGCAAACTTTCCAATAACTTTACCATCATGATGCTCTTCTGCTTCAGTCATTATCAAATTCATATAAGAGTCAACATTACTCATTTTTCCTTTATACTCTACTTCATTTTTTAATCTAACAATTACCTGCTTTTTTACATTTTTTTGCAGAGTTGTTAATGGTCGTTTTGCAGTTGTTTGTGACACTAATTTTTCACTTGAGTTGGATCGACTTTGTTGAGAATATAAAGTCTTGCTTATAGAATTATACGAGATCCTTTATTGTTGCATGTTCTAAATATTTTGATGATTACCACTCAATTAAAAAAATTAGATGATATTCTTGGTGGCGGTATTAGAAATGCAATAATTACTGACATTTTTGGAGAAAATGGAACTGGAAAAACACAACTTGCATTACAAATATCATTAGAACCACTAAAACATAATCTTGATGTTTTATTTATTGATACAACTAATGAATTTAGACCAGAACGAATGCTTGAAATTATAAAAAATAGAAACATGGAAGATTCGTTACTTGATAATCTAAAAATTGCTAGAGTAACAAATACTACAGAACAAATTAGACTTCTAGAAAAAATTAAAGATTTCAAAAATCTTTCTCTTATAGTTGTAGATAATATTGCAGATTTATTTTCATATGAATATTCTAAAAAAGATCAATTCATAGAGAAATATAATAATTTTATGACATACATGCGTAATCTTTCATCAATTGCGTTGGAGAGAGAAATTCCTATAGTTGTAACAAATCAATTATTGAAAAAACCAAAGACAGAATATGAAAAATTAGATTACGTAATGAATTATTTTGTCCATCAACAAATAAAGCTTGAAAAAATTAAAAATTATTATCAAGGTGAAGTAAATCATCCTTTCATCGATAAACAACAATTTTTTTATAATTTTGGACCAGTAGGAATAATTGAACAATCTTAATCTATTTAATGAGTAAAATTCAGATTATGGCGTAATGGTTATGTCCACATTAGATTATAATGATAAAACAATTGAACTGATTGATTCATTTATTGTTGAGAAGTTTAGAACATTCGGTTTCAATAATCTTACTGACATTCAAAAGAAAGCATCACCAAAAATCCTTCAAAAATATAATTCATTAGTTATTGCTCCTACTGGTTCTGGAAAAACAGAGTGTGCAACAATACCAATTTTTGAGCATGTAAAAAAAACAAAATTACCGAATAAAATTAAGGTATTATATGTTACACCATTAAGAGCATTAAACCGAGACGTTTCCAGAAGAATTGAAAAATATGCTCAGAATAATGGATTAAAAATAAAAATTCGTCATGGGGATACATCACAAACAGAAAGAAAAAAAATCAGATCTTTTCCACCTGATATTTTAATTACTACTCCTGAGACACTTGTTGTTTTGTTATCGCAGAAAAAAGATTTGAATGCGTTATCTGATTTGGAGTGGATTGTTGTTGATGAATTACATGAACTGCTTAGCAGTGAAAGAGGTTCACAGCTGTCTATAAGTTTAGAACGTTTACAATCAAATTCTCAAAAAGAAATCCATCGTATTGGTTTATCAGCCACCATTGGTAATATCACTGATGCATCAAAATTTCTTGTTGGAAATAATAGAAAATGTGAAATTATAATAGATAAATCAGTTCGCAAGTATGACGTTGATGTAAAATTTGTGAGTGGAGGCATACATGAAGTTGCTGATGGGATTATTGGCTATATTAAAGAAATGCAAATTAATTCACCAGTACTTTTATTCACAAATTCTCGTGGTGAATCCGAAACACTTGCTTCAGTACTAAAAGAAAGAACCAAAATTAGGATAGATCTTCATCATGGTTCACTCTCCAGACAAGTTAGAGAAGAAACCGAAAGCATTCTTCGTGATGGTAGATCAGGTATTGTAGTATGTACTTCATCACTTGAACTTGGGTTAGATATTGGCTCCGTTGAATTAGTTATTCATTATGGTTCTCCACGACAAGTTTCCAAATTCATGCAGAGGATAGGTCGAAGTAAACATAATAGAGATTCATCTGCTAAAGGATTAATAATTACAAATCATGCAGATGATGAATTTGAGACAAATGCCATAATACAAAGAATTGATGAATCCTCAATTGAAGAACAAAAAATTCATAATCTTTCACTTGATGTACTTGCTCATCATTTAGTTGGGATGACAAAGCAATTTGGTGATGTATCTGTAGAAACTGGATTTAAAATAGTAAAACAAGCCTACCCATTTAGAAATCTAACAATAGAAGAATTTTCAAATGTTTTGAATATACTAGATTCACAATCTCTCATATCTTTTGATACAGAAAAAATGTCTTTTTGGCTCAAAGGAAGATCATTTAGATATTATTTTCAAAATATTTCAACTATTCCAGACATTCTAAAATACAAAGTGATTGACATAACCACCAACAAATGGCTTGGAACTCTTGATCAACGATTTGTTGGTAGTTATGGCGAATCAGGAAATATTTTTGTTTTACGTGGTTCACAATGGAGTATTTTAAATGTTGACAAAAAATCATTAAAGGTAAACGTTGAACCATTTCTTGGAAAGAGTAAAGTTCCATATTGGGAGGGTGAAAACATACCAGTTGATTATGAAACAGCAAATAAGGTTGGACAACTTAGAACAAAAGTAAAAAATGGTTTAGTGAAATTCTCAAACAAAATAATTTCAGAATTAAATTTTGATATAATTCCAGATGAAAAAACAATTGTCATTGAATCAGTTCGTACTGAAGATGAGATTGTATTGCATGCATGTTTTGGTACAAAAATCAATTCAACAATAGGAATGATACTAGCATCATTATTAGAATCCACATTAGCATCTCCTGTTATTACAAAGTCTGATGCTTATCGTATATGCTTATCATCTAAAAGAAGAATTTCAGAAAAAAACCTAATTAATGAATTAGAGAGCAAATTTGAAATTGATGATATAATGTCAATAGCATTGAAAAATACTAATGATATGATCTGGAAAATCTGGTGTGTTGCAAAACAATTTGGTATTGTTGAACGCGGAGCAGTATATGATTTCAAGCAGGCTCGTTATATTTCTGAAAGATATACTGATACACCAGTAGTGAAAGAGGCAATTAGAGAATTACTTCATGATAGATTTGATCTTTTAAACACTCGATCTATATTACAAAAAATAAAGAATAAAGAAATTTGTATTGTATGGATAGATGCTAAAAACTTTTCAACACTTGCTGAACCAATCTTAGATAATACCACCAAAAATTATCCATCACCTGTAAATATTGATAAAAGTATCTTAGATCTAGTAAAAAAGCGACTAGCTAAAACTCAACACAGACTTGTTTGTGCTAGATGTGGTATATGGCAAATGCTTGTTACACCCGATACAATTCCTTCTCAATTGAAATGTAAGTATTGTAATGGTGAACAAATCACAGCTACATATTTTTCAGATTACGATTTACAAAAAATCATTCAAAAAAATCACAGTGGGAAAAAACTTTCTCAAGAGGAGCAGCATAAATACGAAAAAGCCTGGAAAAAAGCTTCCTTACTACAAGAATATGGCAGAACAGCATTAACTGTTTTATCAGGATATGGTATAGGTCCAGATGCACAAGGAAGAATTCTACGAGACATGATTGATGAAGAAGATTATTTGTACAAACAGATTATTGCGGAAGAGAGAAAATATGCACTTAACAGAGGTTTTTGGGATTCTTAATTTTTCTTAATGATCTTCGAATATGATTTTAGAAATAATTCTATTCTTCCTTCCAAACCAGCCTTAGCATTAACTCCTAATACTGAAACAATATCACCTAAACCATAATTATCTAGAAGATTTGCTTGCTCTCTCCATCCTTTTATCCAGATCTGGCCACTATCATCTTCAACAAACATTTCAGACAATGTAATATTTTCACCCTTTTTTGTTTGTAGTTCACGTTTATCAGGTGCTTTTAGAATTATTGCTTCAATACAATATTCATTTCCTTCTTTAATTTCTGAAATTTTTGTTCTCAGATCTGATATGTTTGGCGTTCCATCATCCTCAATTTTTCTAATGAATGAATCTTGATCCAGTCTGATAGTATTTCCAAAAACTTTGGATGGCATACATTCTATTACATTATCTTGTGTAAATGATGTTAATTGATTTGCAGCATCAGTAATTCTAAACAAATTTTTCGATTTATCTATTCCTAGAATTATCTTTTCTCCAGAATTAGTACTATCAATTGATAAAATTCTAATAATTATTGGTTCTACTTCTTTGCTACCTTCAATTTCAACAACAGTTGCATCATTTCCATGAATTTCTAAACCCATATTTCCAGTTTTTGTTCTCACCCCCAATAACCTAACTTTGGCATTTGTAGCAATCATTTTTGGTAGGATAGATTCGTCTTTTCCCCAAAGTACAACGTTCAAATTATTTCCATTTTGTCCTTTAATCCTAAACTTGAGTGCTTTTGATGGTTGGCCACGTGAATTTGTAAATTCCATTAAATTAATGAAACCATTCACTGTTCCAGATATTACAAGATCTTTTTGATCTTCTTTAGCTGTGCCAACATCTACTGTGATAGAATCTAATGATGGTATATTACTAGTAGATCCAACTGGTTCAATTGTTGAACCAGAACCTATGTTAATTGTAGGAGAACCTGTTAGATCTGATTTTACATAAGCCTTGATAATCTTCACTAAATCTCCAGGTTTAAGATTTTCAATTCCTGGCATGTTCGCTTTTTCATCCCACAGTTTAACACTAACCGTTGAATCAGAATCATAAACCGTCATGGTTCTTAGTAAAAATGGCGTACCATCTTTTTTTGTAAATTGTTTTGTTGGTGAAATATTTAGAATTCGTGATTCAACAGTAACTTCCTTTGCACCGACAAAAAGATCTTTTAACTCAATTTCCGTCTTTTGTGATTCCTCTAATGATATACCTAAATCAGATGCTACTAGAAATAGTGCTCCTTGATCAGTTAAATAACCTGATCCAATCTTATCTTTTTTTTCTTTTATTCGATCTTCTATTACGGATCTTGATAATTCGGGGGCAGCGTCTAGTAACTTTGATAATAATTCCTCAAAATTTGTCAAGTCATTATAATGACAATTCAATTATTAATAAAATTATCATTAGCTACATTAGGAGGAAAAGAATATCATCAACATGTCATGTATAGAGGTTCATTCGTTATCCAAATCATATAGTTCCATTTTGGCAGTTGATACAATAGATCTTAGTGTAGAATCTGGTCAAGTCTTTGGATTTTTAGGTCCTAATGGTGCTGGTAAATCTACTGTAATCAAATTACTAACTACATTAATTCAACCAGACAGTGGTCAAATTTCAGTATTAGGAGTTAATGCAATTAAAGAACCACTCAAAATTAGAAAGAAAATTGGAGTAGTTTTACAGCAACCAAGCTACGAACCAACTCTTAGTGTAGAAAAATCCTTAGAGAAATATGGAATGATGTGGAATGTTGATAAAAAAACTAGGCAAATACGTACAGAAGAACTTTTGGAATCATTTGAATTAACCCAGATCAGAAAAAAGAAAAATGAGGATCTTTCCATAGGTCAAAGAAGACGTGTTCAAGTTGCACGTGAATTCATGCATGATATGGATTTATTATTTTTAGATGAGCCTACAGTTGGGTTAGATCCAAGTGCAAGAAGGAAATTATTAGATTTTCTCAAAAATAAAGTCAAAGACACAGGGATGACCATATTTTACACTACACATGTACTTACAGAAGCTGAATATCTATGTGATAATATTGCAATTATTAATAATGGTAAAATAATAACAGTTGATTCACCAAATGAACTAAAAAATAGATTTGGTAATGAAAAAACAATTAAAATTCATGTCTCAGAGCAATTTATACAATTACCAAATTTATTAAAAGATATTCCAGATTGTAATATTGAAAAAAGTGATGGAATAATAATTACAATTCATTCTACAAACTCTGAGATTGTTTTAATGAATATTTTAAAAATATTAAATCAAAATAATATTCCAATTAGTGATTTATCAGCTATGCCAACAAATTTGGAAGAAATATTTCTAAAAGTAGTGAGTGATTCAGATGCATCCAATAATTAGATTAGTTAATAGAAATATTACTATCTCAGTTAATCCTGGATTTTTAATTTGGCAAGTGATATTTCCACTGATATACATTTTTGTTGCAGGTTTTGCATATACTGCATTAATTGATAATGTTCCATTTGGAAATAAAGATCTTACATATCCAGCATTTTTAGCATCTGGTATGATTGGATTTAATATAATGAATAGTACACTTGTATCTGGCATAATAATTTGGAATGATCGTCGTCATGGTATGTTTGAACAAATCATGTCTGGACCATTCACTAGGGTTCATTATATTCTAAGTAATATTGCGACAATTGCAATAATTGGATTAGTTAGTGCAGGATTAATTGCAGCAGTTGGTTATCCAGTTTTCTTTGAATCTGTAGAATTTAGTCCTGTTACAATTCCACTAATAATTTTTAGTTCAATTACAGGCGCAATCTTATTTGGTTCTATTGCATCAATAATTTCTACAAGACTTCGTTCTAGTGAAGGGTTTAATGTAATTATAAACACAGTCTTTCTTTTCTTTGCGTTTGTTAGTACTGCTTTTTATCCTGCTTCTGGGGCACCACAGCCTTTAGCAACTATATTCTATCTTAATCCATTAACATATCTTGTTGATATTATAAGAGCTGGAATTTTTGGAACCATTACAGAATTCGTAATATTAGAAATGGTAATTTTGGCAGTTTTAGCATCAATTCTCTTTATTATTGCGACAAGATTACTAACAAAACTAGATTTTTGAAGGAAGTAAGTATAGCCCGGCCCGGACTCGAACCGAGGTCAAAGGCTCCAAGGGCCCCTATGCTTGCCGCTACACTACCGGGCTTCAGTATAAAATTTAATTTTGCTACTATAATATTATTTTATAATGTCTAATCCTTCTTTAGAATGCCAAAAAGTAGGATATATTGAAAAATTACAACTATAGACTTTTTGACGCTAAGTATTTCTCTGTCTTGATACTATCAAAATTAGTTATATGAATACTAAAGTTGTCGTTTTTGGTCTTAGTACAGAGGGTTACAGTATTGCTTCCAAGATGGCTCTCAAAGGTGCTGATGTGCAGATAATTGACGAGTCAACACCTTCTGCAATATCAATTAAATCAGATATAGCTAAAACATATCCAACTGTTCAAACATTAAAAGATGATGAACCATTATTATCAATGACACCAATAGATATTGCGATTTCAAAAGCACAATTACTATTTTTTGTACCCGTATTACGAAAAACAGGTCAGGATGTAAAAATTGAAATTAATTCAAAGTTTAAAGAGGCCATTTTGAATCTCAAAAAACGAAGTTCTATAGTTTATTGTTTAGGTACTGGATTTGGTGGAAATTCCGAAAACATGTCTTTAATAGAACATGTTACAGGGTTCAAGGTTGGAAAAAATATTTCATACTATTATTATCCATTATCTACAAAAAATAAAACACCAGATTTTATTGGTACTAATAGTACCAAACCTGATGAAAGAATATTAGAATTATTATCCGACAATAAAAAACCTAAATTTATTGCTATACCATCATCAGAACATTTCCACGCTATAAATATTCTAAAACAATTTTCATTACTTACTAGTATTTTAGAAATTTGTAAATTTGCAAAAGATAAAATATCAAAATCAGATCTCTCTACAAATAAACTTGGCGAAATTTTCTTAGATGATATGATAGATGATCTTTTTGATTTACGCTCTCTAAGTCTTTCATTTGAAGGTGCAAATACGTTAATGTACATAATTAATGGAAGTATAAAGGGAGTAGACAACTATATCAAAAGATTAATAGATGAAATAAGATTAGTTTTAAAGAAAAATGAATTAAAAGCTAGTAGAACAAAAATCCTTCTTTTATGGTCATTAGATCAACATGTAATGAAAGGTGATAAAATTGAGGCACTACAAATTTTACAAACAAAATTACAGGATTATATTAATGATGTAGAATGTGTAGAGACTCCTCTTGATTATTTTCAGAATGAAAAGACTACAATTATTGTGGCATGTTCAAAATTAGATTATGAATATATTCAAAAAAATAAAAAAGATAATGAAATAATTATTATTAAAGCAAACCCAGTATGTGAAGTAATACAATGAAATTATATTATCATTTACAAATTTAGAGATATGTCAGAAGGAAATAAAAATAATTCTGAAAATGATAAAACCGATGAGGATATTGATTCATCAACAGAAAATGAGATTAAGACTGAATTAGAAAATGACTTTGCAAATAATTTGTTTCCTTTAATTCATGAATATAAGCAAAAATTATCTACATGTGAAGATAAGCTACAAAGAGCATTAGCTGATTATCAAAATCTTGAAAAACGTAATCAGACTGAAATACAGAAAAGAGTTTTACAGAAAACAAATCAATTAATGCTTAATTTTATTGGAATCTATGAAGATTTTGGTCGTGCAAAAACCGCTTTAACAAGTGATGAAGTAAATAGTGAAGGTCTTAATGCAATCATAAAAAACATGGAAATTCTTCTATCTGAAAATAATATTAAACCAATTGATGCTATTGGCGAGATTTTTGATCCTAGACTTCACGAAGCAGTTTCTACTGTAGAGGATAATTCATTAGATGAGGGTACAATTACCAAAGAAGTGGCAAAAGGATATATTTCGTTTCAAGAGGTACTAAGACCATCGAAAGTAATTGTATCAAAAAAAAAATAATGTAGGAGAAAAATATGGCTGAAAAAATAATTGGAATTGATTTAGGCACAAGTAATTCGGCAGCTTCAGTAATTCAGGGCGGAAAACCTGTACTTATTCCTGCTGCAGAAGGAACAACTGTTGCTGGAAAAGCATTTCCTTCAATTGTTGCTTTTTCAAAAGATGGTGAACTTTTGGTTGGCGAACCAGCTAGGAGACAGGCAGTAACTAATCCAGATAATACTATTAGAGAAGCAAAAAGAAAGATGGGAACTGATTTCTTGTATAAAATTCAAGGAAAAGACTACAAACCACAGCAAATTTCTGCTTTTATTCTTCAAAAAATTAAACGAGACGCTGAATCATTTACAGGTGATACAATCAATAAAGCAGTAATTACTGTACCTGCATATTTTGATGATAATCAAAGACAGGCAACTAAAGATGCAGGAATTATTGCTGGTCTGGAAGTAGTTAGAATAATCAACGAACCAACTGCTGCATCATTAGCATTTGGCATTGATAAAAGTAAGGAGGATATGAAAATTTTAGTTTTTGACTTTGGAGGAGGAACGCTAGATGTAACAATTATGGAAATGGGTGGTGGTGTATTCGAAGTACTGAGTACATCTGGTGATACACAATTGGGAGGTTCAGATATGGATAAAGCTATAATTGATTACGTTGTTGATGAATTTAGGAAAAAAGATGGAATAGATCTTTCAAATGATTCTACTGCTATGACTAGAATAAAAGAAGGTGCAGAGAAAGCAAAGATTGAACTATCAACAGTAATGGAAACTGAAATTAATTTACCGTTCATTGCACAAGATTCTTCTGGATCTAAAAATTTAGAGGTTAAACTAACAAGGGCAAAACTAGAAGATCTAGTAAATCCAATAGTTGAAAGATGTAAGTCATCTATTGATAAAGCAATAGAAGACGCAAAGATTCCTCAAACTGATATCACAAAAATTGTATTAGTTGGAGGTCCAACAAGAATGCCAATAGTAAGAAAGTTTGTTGGCAATGCAACTGGTAAAGAACCAGAATCTGGAGTTGACCCAATGGAAGCAGTCGCGTTTGGTGCTGCAGTTCAGGCTGGAATAATTGCAGGAGATGTAACAAGTGATATTGTATTACTAGATGTTACACCATTAACTCTTGGAATTGAAACTCTTGGTGGAGTTAGAGAACCAATAATAGAAAGAAATACCACAATACCCACCTCAAAAGATAAAACATTCACTACTGCTGCAGACAGTCAAACTGCTGTAACAATAAATGTTGTACAAGGGGAAAGACCTATGGTTTCTGATAATGTATCATTAGGAAACTTTAATCTTACTGATATACCACCAGCACCAAGAGGTGTTCCACAGATAAATGTGAAATTTGATATTGATGCTAATGGAATTTTAAATGTTACAGCAAAAGATCTTGGTACTGGAAAAGATGCAAAAATAACTATAGAATCATCTTCAAAAATGTCTGATGCTGATGTTGAGAAAATGAAAGAAGACGCTGAAAAATTTGCTGAAGATGATAAGAAGAAAAAAGAGTCTGTAGATATTAAAAATGAAGCTGAAAGTTATATTTACAGTACTGAAAAATTGGTTAACCAAGATCTAAAAGATAAGATTCCTCAAGAACAAGGAATCAAAGTAACTGATGCTATAAAGGAACTTAAAGAATCATTGACTCAAGATACTGAACAGATTAAAGCTAAACTTGAGGAATTAAAATCTCTTGTAAATGAAATTACAACTGAATTATACAAGAATGCAACTCCACCACCTGGAGATGAACAACAATCTGATCAGAAACAGGAAACTAATGAGCAACAATCAGAGGACGAACAGAATTCCAATAATGAACAAAAGACTAAATCAGATTCAGAACAAAAATCAGAAAATTCCTAATTGGTTATATTTTATAATTAAGATATGAGCGCTAAACGAGATTATTATGAGGTTCTAGGAATATCAAAATCCGCATCTTCTGATGAAATCAAGTCACAATATAGAAAATTAGCATTAAAATTTCATCCTGATAGAAATAAATCTCCTGATGCACAGGAACATTTCAAAGAAATTTCTGAGGCATATGCTGTATTATCTGATACATCGAAAAGACAATTGTATGATCAACATGGTCACGATGGTGTCGATGGAAGATATTCCACAGAAGATATCTTTAGAGGTGCAGGTGGAAACTTTGATGATATTTTCAATGATCTTTTTGGTCGTCAAGGAAGAGGTGGTGGCGGATTTGGCGGAATATTTGAAAATTTATTTGGAGGCGGCCGTGGATTTGGTGGATTTAGACAACAACGTGGTTCAGATATGCTACATGAAACATCTGTCACACTAGAAGATGTTTTACATGGAAAACAAATTGAACTTGATCTACAAAAGTATGTAGATTGTCCTGATTGTAATGGCTCAGGATGTGTATCAGGTTCAACAAAAATTACATGTAATGATTGTAGAGGACAAGGACAAGTTAGAGTTACTAGGAATATGGGAGGTGCTACTTTTGTTACAGTTCAACCATGTAGAAAATGTCAAGGTCAGGGTCAGATGTTTGAGAATCCATGCAAAAAATGTACTTCAGGTAAAGTACAGGGTAAAAAACATCTTTCATTTAATCTTCCACCTGGAATTAATGATGGAGATTATGTTGTACAAGGAGAGGGTCAGTCAGTTCCTAATGGCGAAAGTGGAGATCTTATTGTTCGTGTTAGAGTAAAAGATCACTCAGTATTTCGTAGAGACGAAACAGACATTTATTGTGATTCAGTAGTATCGATGATAGATGCTAGTTTAGGAATAGAAATTGAAGTTTCCACATTAGATGGTCGTGAGAAATTAAAAATTAATGAAGGAACACAGCCAAATACAATCTTAAAGATTAAAGGTAAAGGACTTCCAAAACTACATTCAAGTAGACGTGGAGATCTGTTTGTTAGAGTTGTTGTTGAAATTCCCAAAAAACTTTCTAAAGAACAAAAGAATATTCTAAAAGACTTCGATCAAAATTAATCCGATTTTTTTTTGATTTGTCTAATCACTAAATCATGTCCTTCTCTGATATGGAGTGCATGAATTAATTTTACAACATCACCAATTTGTGTTTCAGTATAAAATTCATTATTATATTTTCCAAGAACTTTCTTACAATTATGACAATAAACTTCTGATGTATCCAATTCTAAATATGCTAAATAGCCATAATTTCAGTATTTTGTTAAAAACGAACTTATTTTAGGAATTCAAACTAATTGTGCGGGGGTTGCCTAGCCTGGTCAAAGGCATAAGGTTCAGATCCTTATCTCTTAGGAGTTCGTGGGTTCAAATCCCACTTCCCGCATTAAAATAAAATTTTTGACTATGAACACCTTTAAAACATTGTAGTTTGTCATATTTTCCATATGGCAAAAGTAACCAGAACAAGTGGTAGAGGTACAAAAAAGAGAGCTACAGATACTAAAAAGAAATCAACATTTTCTGGTGATTCTTATAAAGAATATCAAGCAGCCAAGAAAAAGGCAGCTGGTAATAGATCTGTAACAACAGGAAGAGGAACTGGAAGAAGAAAATTAAGTAGTATTCCTGATCCAAAACCACGAGCTTCTACAAAAGGTAAAGCAAGAGTAACCGGTAGAGGAACAGCAAAACGCAAAAGTAAAGGCTAATTACTTAATGCTTTTGCAATAGTTGTTTTTTTATCTAATTCATTATTTTATAATTTTTTAATTTTTTCTGTTAGTAGATTATTTACTAGGTTTCCTGATGCTTGTCCCCTTACTTGTTTCATTGCTAAACCCATTAGTGAGCTAATTGACCGCATTCCATCTTCTTTAATTTTATCTAAATTATCTTCAATAATCACATCTAAAATTTTACTTAACTCTTCTTTAGTCAAATTTTTGATAGACGCATTTTGAATTGCTTCGGATACAGATACTGCTTTTCCTGACATTATTTGCTTAAAGATTATCTCTATTGATTCTTTAGAAATTTTATTATCATTTAGTAAATCAAAAGCATCAAAAATTTGTTTATTTTTTAAAAGAGAAGTATCAAAATTATTTCTTTGAAGATTAGTAATTGTTGAACATAAGACTGATGCCACAAAGTTAGGAGACGCTTTATCATTGGAACAAATTTTTTCAAATAATTCAAAATATTCAGAATCAAAAATTTGTTCTGATAGCTGTTGATTAATTTTATATTTTTTTTGAATCTGTATAATTGTTTCATCCCAAGATTTTGGGATCATGGATATTGCATTATCTAATTCAATGTTAGATACCTTAATGGTTGGAATATCTGTTTCAGGATACATTCTTGATGCACCAGGTCTTGGTCTTAGAAAGATTGTTTCGTTAGTTGGTGTAGCAGCTCTTGTTTCTGCTAATGGTCCATTCTTTGCATTTTTTATTCTATTAATTATCGAGTTAATTGCAAAATCAAGCGTAGGTTCTTTTCCTGCTACAATTAAAAATGCATCATCTTGTTCCAACCCTAAATATTTTCTTACTTTTTTAATGTCTTCATTTTCAATTCCATAATTTGGCAATTCGTCTGAATGAAATATACCACCAATTCCAAAGAATCTAACTAGTTGACCAATTTCTTTACCTAGTCTAATTCCAGGAAATGGTTCAAAGCCAAAAACACCAGAAAATTTTCTTACTCTAATAGCCTTAATTACATTCTCATTTTCTAGTGATTTTTTAATTATCTTTGAATTACAGTTTTCTAATAGATTAGTAATCACAAAAATATCATTTTCATCAATATTATATTTACCAAACGAATTAATTTTTTCAGAGATTAGTTTTAATCCATATTGTCTTTTTGCCTCATATTCGATAATTTTTTCTAGTTGTTCTAATTGTTGAACACCTTTGATTTCTACAACACCACCACCATCAATTGAAACATTTACGTCCTGTCTAATTGTCCCTATTCCTCTTGCAACTTTTTTAGTTACTCTAAGTAGTCGTCCAAGTGTTAATGCTATTTTTCTAACAAAAATTGGATTACCAGATACAGGTTCTAATGCAATTTCGATTAGTGGTACACCTAATCGATCTAAACTAAAAAATCTCTGGTTATTCTCATCTTTGATGAGTTTTGCAGCATCTTCTTCTAGACAAACTGCTTGAACACCAACTTGTTTTCCATCAACTGTAATTTTTCCTCCTTGTGCAATTAACATTGTCCTTTGAAATCCTGAAGTGTTTGAACCATCAATCACCGTCTTACGCATAACATGAATTTCACTAAAAATTTTAGAATTTAATGCAGAAGATATCAATAATGCAGTTTCCTTTGCATTTACGTCCAGATCATGAGGAGGTTCATCATCCTTTTCTACCAAACAAGAACTATTTTGATTTTCATAATACACAATTGTCTTTGATTTTGAGCTTTCAAATAATGCTGCAGGATCAATTTTTCCAAGCTCACTTTTTGCAGCTCTTAATTTTCTAGTAAATTTACCTGTATATTCAGTATTTTCAGTAGGTTCACAATTACAAAATAATTTTTTATTTGTATCTAATTGCTGATGAATTTCAAGTCCAACTTTTAATCCAATTTTATCTATTTCTAATTCTGACATTTTTTCATCATTACTCTGTAAATTCCGATGCAGTATTTTGCAGCATCAATTTTTTCATACCTTCAATATCTTCAGAGTTTCCTAACGCCCACATTGCTTTAACAAGAGCCACTTCTGGAATTATGTCTTGTAGTGGTGTGATACCCAAATCCATCAAGTCTCTACCACTTTCATAAACTGTCATTCTAATGCGCCCATCAATACATTGTGATGTCATACCCAGAAACAATCCTTTTTCATTTGCCTTTTTTACTACGTTATACATTGTATTTCCAATATGACCAAGACCAGTACCTTCAAAAATAATTGCTTTATAGCCAGATTCAATTAGATGATCTATTTGTTCTGGATCATAACCAGGATAGTATTTCACTAAAGCAACTTTAGTATCTATTTGTAATTTTGGGTTGTATTCTTTTTTAGTAAAAAATTCTTTTTTTTCATTTTTCATTATTTTATCTTCATTAATTATAAATGCAGGATTGTTTCCTATAGTTTTAAACGCACTTCTTTTACTAGTATGATTTTTTCTGACTCTTGTACCAAAATGGCAAGCAATCGCATCATCTGTATCATTGTGATGCATTACAATGAAAACTCCATTAGTATCTACGTTGACAGCAAATCTAATTGCAGCTAAGAGATTAACTGCAGCATCAGATGATGGTCTGTCTGATGATCTTTGAGAGCCAACAAGTACTATTGGGATTGGAAATCCTGAGAGTGCAAATGATAAAAATGCAGAACTATAATGCATTGTATCTGTACCATGTGCAATAATTATTCCTTTGTAATCTGAATTTGCCAAACCATTAATTTTTTGAGCAGTTTTAATCCAGTGTTCTGGTTGTAAATTTTCTGAATATTCAGAAAATAGTACTTGTGCATCAACATTAGCAATTTTTGAAATTTCTGGTACTGCATCATTTAGATCAGATGCTGTCAAAGCAGGTGTTACAGCACCTGTTCTATAATCTACTGTACTAGCTATTGTACCTCCAGTTGATAATAATAAAATTTTAGGCAAATCAGAATTAGTTTTCTTAACATTTTCTACTTCAACAGGTTTTTCAGCAGACGAAATCTTTTCAATTTTCTCAATTTTTTCTAATTCAATTCCTATGTTGTATCCACTTTTGAGTTTTAGAACTATGTGTGAATCTTGGCTAGTCTCATATCTTGGCATTAGAATACCGGTGTATGATAGATCTGCGATAATTTTTATTAAATCACCAATCTCTATGTTATTCTTATTGAGAAGTTCAAGAGATTTGTCTCTGTAACCTTTCAGATCAGCCATTTACTAAGAATTAACTTGTTATTTTATTAAAACTACCTGTAGTATGAGGCTACTAATTTTTCGCCAAGTTTCAAATCTTTTTGCTCTCTTACCTTCTTTACTGCTTCTTCAAAGTGCTTCATAGTGACTTTAGCTTTTGCAGCTTCTTTTTCTACGGCTTTAGGATCTGGTGCATTATCAAGATGCTCATGAACAACTAAAGATACTGCAGTATTGGCTATAGATGCAACATCTGCACCACTCAAACCATCAGTATTTTCAGCTAATTTCTCATAGTCAATCTTATCAGGGCCATTTGGATCAGCAATAGGGATATCTTCACAATTAATCTTCAAAATGCTCTTTCTACTTTCTTTATCAGGTAATGGTATCTGAATGATTTTATCAAATCTTCCAGGTCTTAATAATGCTGGATCAATCATATCTGCTCTGTTTGTTGCAGCAAGTACTACCACACCATGCATATTTTCCATACCATCTAATTCTGTTAATAGTTGACTAACAACTCTCTCGGTCACTGCTGTTTCTCCACCAGCCCCTCTGATAGGTGCAATTGAATCAATCTCATCAAAGAAAATTACACATGGAGCTGATTGTCTTGCTCGTTTGAAAATTTCTCTAATTCCTCTTTCTGATTCTCCAACCCACTTTGATAATAATTCAGGACCTCTTACTGAAACGAAATTTGCTTCACTTTGTGTTGCAACTGCTTTTGCCATCAAAGTCTTTCCAGTTCCACTAGGGCCGTGTAATAATATACCTCTAGGCATTTTATGACCTAGTTTATCATATAATCCAGGATATTTCATAGGCCATTCTACTGCCTCCATCAATTCTCTTTTCACTTCTGCTAATCCACCAACTTGTTCCCATTGTACATCAGGATTTTCAATGAATACTTCCCTCATTCCAGATGGAGTAACTTCAACTAGTGCTTTTTTGAAGTCATCAGAATTAACAATTAATTTATCTAGTGTCTCTGGAGGAATTTTTTCTTCTTCTAAGTTTAATTCAGGAAGCAGTCTACGCAAACACTTCATAGCTGCTTCTTTACATAAATATTCTAAATCTGCTCCTACGTAGCCATGACTAACTGCAGCAATTTTATCAATAACCACAGAATCATCACCTTCAGTTGATAGAGGCATGTTTCGTGTGTGAATTTGTAAAATTTCATGCCTACCTTTTTTATCAGGAACTTTAATCTCAATTTCTCTATCAAATCTTCCAGGTCGTCTCAGTGCAGGATCAATTGCATTTGGTCTGTTTGTTGCAGAAATTACAATTACTTTTCCTCGTGCCTCTAAACCATCCATTAACGACAACATTTGTGAGACAACTCTTCTTTCTACCTCACCAGTTACCTCTTCTCTTTTTGGTGCAATTGAATCAATCTCATCAACGAATATAATTGATGGAGCTTTTTCTCTTGCCTCCTTGAAAATTTCTCTTAACCTTGCTTCACTTTCACCATAAAACTTACTCATAATTTCTGGACCAGAAATACTAATGAAATGTGCATTACTTTCATTTGCAACTGCTTTTGCCAAAAGTGTTTTTCCAGTTCCAGGAGGACCATACAACATTACACCCTTTGGTGCTTCTATTCCTAACTTTTCAAATATTTCTGGATGTCTTAATGGAAGTTCAATCATTTCACGAACTTTCTTTATTTCATCTCTTATACCACCAATATCTTCGTATGTTACTTGAGGTACACCTCTTAACGTCTCACCTTTTTCTGCAATATGGAATGCTGTTTTTTGTGTAACAAGTACAGCATCTGCTGCTGGTGTAACACCAATTACTTGGAATGTTAAACGACCACCAAAGTATGGAACCATTACATTATCACCTTTAATCAAAGGAACACTTTCTAATGCATCAGCAAGATATCGTTCATCAATAGGTGGGATTGCTTCTAACGGAGCAACTACTACCTTTTCTGCTGGTACAGCTTTAATCTTTTTTACAGTTATTGCGTCACCTATGGCAATTCCCGAATTGTTTCTTCCCAATCCATCTATTCTAATAATGCCTTTACCTTCATCAGATGGATATAATGGAAGACATTTTGCAACAGTTCTTCTTTTACCTTTTAATTCTATAACATCTCCTGTTGATGCACTCAATGTATCCATTGAATCATAATCAATTCTAGCTACACCTCTACCAACATCTCTGGTATATGCCTCTAGAACTTTTAGAGTTAATTCATTTTCAGCCATACGATATCTCTCTTCGGTCTTTTTTTATATATTTAGCGTATTATTGTTCTGATCTCACTTTTGTTGATCACAAGCTTAAAATCATGATCCTAGACATTCGTCAACATTGGGTAAAAGACCATTAGTACGTAAGCGTGGCCGTGGAGGCATGCAGTTTAGGGCTGCAGTCACTAATAAGATAAAGCCTGCAAAATATCCTGGATTTGATCTTGATGGCTCTTATCAAGGCGAAATAATTGATATTGTACATGAGAGTGGACGTGACGTTCCTTTATCCAAAGTAAGATTTGATGATGGCTCAATTTCATTTATTCCAGCAATTCTTGGAACAACAGTTGGTTCAAAAATTAACTTTTCATTAGCTGCTGAAGTCATAGATGGAAATGTAATTAGTATTCAGAATATTCCAGATGGAACAACTGTTTGTAATGTTGAAAAACACTTTGGTGATGGTGGCGCATTAATCAAATCAGCAGGTGGGAATGCAACAGTGTTCACACATACTGAAAAAGGTGTTACACTAAAACTTGCATCAGGAAAATTTACCACATTAAATCCAAAAAATAGAGCAATGATTGGAACACTTGCAGGTGGTGGTGTTGGAGATAGACCACTTATGCGTGCAGGTGTTAAATGGAGAAGATTTAGATCAAAAGGTCACAAATATCCAATTGTTAGAGGTGTTGCACAAGCTGCATATCAACATCCACACGGTGGCGGAAGACACCAACACGTAGGTCAGAGTTCTACCGTATCACGTAATGCACCACCAGGTGCCAAAGTAGGAAGCATTGCTGCCAGAAAAACTGGCAGAGCTAGAATCAAAGAAAGAAAACAATCACAAAAATAGTTATTTCAAAAAACTGATTAATGCATATTACAAACCATCAGTATGGTAGAAGAATCTGTACATATCTTAGTAACTGGAAAAGTTCAAGGTGTTTTTTTTAGACAGGCAACAAAAGTTGTTGCTGTAAAAAATAATGTTACCGGTTGGGTAAAGAATCTAGAAAGTGGTCAAGTAGAAATTCTACTGGAAGGTGACGCTCAAAATGTAAATTCAGTTATTGACTGGTGCCACAATGGTCCTGCTAATTCAAGAGTAGATGAAATTAAAATTAAACAACAAGAATTCTCAGGGCAATACTCAAATTTTGAAGTTTTGTATTAGTGAATTAAATCATACGCATCTTTTAATATTTTTTTTAGTTCAGTTGTATCATTGTCAGGAAAAATCTCTAAAGATACAATAGGGATTTTCCTATCTTTTTGAATTTTTATTAGTATGGAATTGTGTGTTGGTTCAAAATCAGCAAACCATCTGAAAGTCATTGATTTACAAAAAACAACCCTATGCATTCGAATATCTTCTATTGATTTGTTGCCTAGATTCAAGCAAAATACTCTCAATTCATCAAATTTTGGTTTTACATGTTCTGGAATCTGTTTATGAAAATCCTCATACGTTCGTCCATTTCCAACTCCGATTAAATTTTCCATATCATACTTCTTTTAATTCATAATTTAATGATATATTTGAAAAATTTAGTGTAGTAGCCCTGCTGGTTCTAGTCTAGACTAATAGCCCCATTTCAAGGCATACAAGATCCGCCACGTTGACGAGGAAGCGTGGATGCTCCAACTTAGGATTGCTCCCTCCCGGACCTCATCCCTTTCGATGGTTCGGTCTTAAGAATTATCCCTTCGGATAATCTCAGTCCTGCAACCACCCGCCTCGGCGTGATTTCATTTCCGCACACCAAGCGGGAATTATCTGTCTAGAGATTTACCCAGCAGTTACTGATCTCTGCTTATAGCCGGTTTCAGAATAGGGCACGGCTGGCACCCTGATCCTCCCTACTACGATCTTACTTAGAACTTTATGTTATATTTGAATTGGATCTTTCTTTCTTGAGGTTTGTTATCATGGTGCATACGGAACAAATTTTTCCAGTACATTCATTCCCACAAATATCACAATTTCTTTTTTCTTTTTCATCATTATTTTTCATAATATCAGAAATTTTTAGAATTGAATGATACATACTGTTTTTAATTCCACTTCGATTGTCTTCTAACATATTAAGAAATTCACGTATTTCAGTTCTTATTCCTTCATTCATGTGGGGACAAGGTTCTGATTGAAATGGTAAATTATTGGTAAATGCATAAAATACAATTTCAGATTCATAGATTTCTGAAAGTGGTTTTATTTTCCTAAGTTCTACGTTTTCATTATCAGGATTCATCCATCCAATTCTGTTTGTATCTCCTGATAATGTGTTTATCAAAAATGTCTGTAAAATATCATCAAGATTATGTCCAGTTGCAATTACATTAGCTCCAATCTGTCTTGCAGCATGATCGAGTGCTCTTCTTCTAAAAGTACCACAAATAGAACATGATGAAGTTTTTTCGTTTTCTCTAAGTTCTAGTGATTCAGTTAGTGTTACATCAAATAGTTCCTTGTACGAGTATATCTTGAATTCTACATCTAGTTTTGAACAAAACTCCTTTACTATATTTAATGCCTCATCTCTATAACCCGGAATACCTTCATCTATTGTAACTGCTATAATTCTGAAATTATGAGTTTGAGACATTTTTTTTAATGTATCAAGCAGAACAAGGGAATCCTTTCCTCCAGAAACTCCCACACATACCAAATCACCATTTTTAATCATCTTATATTTTGAGATTGTTTTTGCTGTTTTTCTTAGAATTGAGTTGGAAAAACATTCAGAACATAGATTTTCACCAGAATATTTTCTGGAATAAACTGCAACATTTTGGCATTTATCACATTGCATAATTAGAAAAATGTCTATTGTTTAATATCTCATTCTTTAGATTGTAAACCAACCTGATTTCATATAAGATAATCCTATATTTAGTCCAAATATTATGAACGTGAATGCATATACAGTCATCATTGTCCCATTTACTGCTTTTTCAGAAATTTTCTTGTCAATTATAGTATGGATAAATTTTCCTCCATCTAAAATTGGTAATGGAAGCATGTTGATAATTCCTATAAAAAATGAAATCATCCATAACCATAACAGAAACATCGAAACATGAGGATTACTCCACTCTATGAAATTATAGATTGGCTTGAATGATAAATTATTGTCTCGCATAATTCCTACCAAACCTCTTTCAGGATCATCTGGTGAAGGCATTATTGTTATAGGAAATAAAATTTCTTGATCATCTCTTAGTATTACTACATCTACTGTTTCTCCTGGCTTCAGATCAACCTTCTGAAAATCCATCGGCGAAATAATCCTAACACCATCGATATTTGTAATAATATCATTTTCTTTTATTCCGGCTTTTTCAGCTCCACCTCCTTCAATTACTGATAAAACCAATACACCATCAGGTGATTCATAAAACCAACCCAAAAATGGTTCAGGTAGTATCATTGCAAATAATGGATTTGTAAGTAATATTGCACCTAATACAAATGCAAAGAGAACATTTGACGTAGCTCCAGCACCAATTACTCTTAATCTAGAGACTTTTTTTGCTTTATCGAATTCTTCTTCATCAGGTTCTACAAACCCCGCAAACATTGCAATAAAGATTGCAAATCCACCAGTTTTTATCTTAATTTTCTCAAGTGTTGCAACTATTCCATGTGCACCTTCATGCATCACTAAAACAATTGGTATTGATAATAGAAAGTATAGTATTGCAGAAGCAGATGTTAAAGTAACACCTGGAATTAAGACTGTTAGTTCTGCAAATTCAGTTGGTTCAAGAAAGAAATTTGCAATATTTGAAAATAAGAACCAAAATGCAAAACCCATCATTAAGAATCCAGCAATAACACTGACATCTGCAAAAACTCTGATACCACGTTTTGTTCTTCCAAGTAATCTAGTTAGTGCAGATTGAACCTTATAATTTTTGTATGTAAGACTGTATGGTTTTATTGTAAAACCATATTTTTCCAGTTTTAGTACTTTTGCTGTGATAAAAATTCCTACCCAAGCGATTAGAACGTAAATTATTGCATTATCAGTTATAAAATCTAATTCCATGTGAACGGTAATTTTTTTTAGTATCGTACATTTATCGGTTACTATGGCTTCAGTGATTATCATCTCAACATTTCCAGATAAAAAATCAATCACAAATATTGCAAATCAATTAGTAAAGAGAAAATTTGTAGCATGTGTGAATATTACCAAGATCTCATCAATTTATTCATGGAAAGGAAAGATTGAAAATCAGTCAGAATATCTAGGAATTTTCAAAACTACTAGAAAAAATTTGAAAATTCTAAAAAAAGAATTACAAAGACTTCATCCTTATGATGTCCCGGAAATTGCTGAGATTAATCCTAGCTCAATAAACAAACCATATTTGAAATGGTTAACTGAAGCTACAGTTTAACCAGTTACTGGAAATCTCAGTAGAGATATTATTCCACCCAAGCCAGAGACACGCAGGCCTACATCAGTTGTACTGTCAACACTGAAAATTTTACCACCTTTTGCCTCAACATCATTTAGAAAGTCCACCACCATTTGTTCATCAAAGTCTTGAATGACTTTCTCAGAGAATACCAATGATTCTATAGCACCAAACTCGTTTGCTTTTCGTGTTTCTTCTAATCCCATCGAAAATTTCTTACTTGTTTTGTTAGCTAGAAACATCACTTGATCTATAATCTCAGATACTTTACCGAGCTTACTATCCGACATTATTTCCTTCATGCTTTCTGATTTAGTAAAAATATGAATTCCATCCTCACCACCAGAATCAACACCTTCAATTACCTTGATCTGAATTTTTTGTCCTAAACTAGTTTTAGAAAGAAAATTTCCAAACTTTTTTCGTGTTTCTCCAGGTCCAAAAATCAATAAAATGTCATCTTTTTGAATAATTGTTGATAATGCTTTAGTTACATCATCAAAGAATTTTTCTATTTTGAAATTACTTTTGTATCTTTTTCCACTTGAACCAGAATACATGTTTGGTAAAAGATGTAGATGTGTTCCTTTGAGTCTACCTATACCACAATCTCCTGTGTCTATAGCAACCAAAAGAAATGTCTCACCATGATCTTTTGCTCTAGCAAGTTTTCTTTCAACAGAAGACCATTTCTTCTTTTCAAGATTGAATGGTTGTTCGATCTTTATAATAAATGAGTGATGTGAACCATGTGGTACTGCATCATTATTTGATTCTGTGATTATTCCTCCTACACGAATTCTGTCTAATACATCATCCAAAGATATTTTTTCAACTTCAATTGCCAGTCTAATTTTTATTCTCTCACCTTTATCTGGCCGTGAATATTCTTTTTCTTGTTTTATAACACGTGTTGTTTCTCCAATAATCTTATTCCCCTTTTTGATTAATCTGCGAATTGTCAGTAAATCATCTGAATCTTCAGCAATAAATGAGATTGTATTATCGTCAAGCGTTTTGGTAATCATATTTTTTTTTAGTATATCTTAATTAAAAAGCCAACTTATTATTCTGAGCCAGTCTGTTGTTCTTCTGCTTTCTTTTTTAGATAGTTTTCAACCCAATCCAAAGTAATAACACCACCCTCCGCGAGATTAACTAAGGAATTTGATGATGCTTCTCCTTTTACCTTACCGGTATTTCGTCTAATCTGACGCCATTTCAAACTAGTATTTCCACTTTTTGAGGAATAGATAATTCCTAATACATCTCTAGCATTAACAAAAGTGATCTCTCTAATTTTTTTTAGAGTTACTTTGTCTGCTGCCTCAACATAAATCGAACCTTTATCTTCATCACGTTCAGGAAAAACTTCAGGATCTTCAAGATAACTCCGTGGAGCAAAAGAACTACAAGTGCTTGCTATCACAAACCGTCTGAAATTTTCCACTGTTGAGGGCGCATCAATTGTTACCATTTCTAATCCATGTAATTTTCTTACTTATCAAGCTTCGTGAAAGATTCAAGTAAGTATAATTCATATTTTATAATGCAGGCAATGATGCAAAATATCCTTTGATTTGATGATAGGGATCTTGAGTTCTGAGCCTGCACTCTAGATTTTTATGATTAGAGTTACAAACAATACTAATGAAATCATTAACAAAGTATCTATCTTTTAAAACAAAATCTAAAAAAGAATTTGTTAACATAACTTCAGATATAGAAAAATTAGTTCAAGAAAGTGGTGTTAAGAACGGTTTGTGTCTAG
Organism: Candidatus Nitrosopelagicus sp.; assembly: GCA_028345295.1. Classification (GTDB taxonomy): domain Archaea; phylum Thermoproteota; class Nitrososphaeria; order Nitrososphaerales; family Nitrosopumilaceae; genus Nitrosopelagicus. The sequence goes on from JAOMDA010000002.1 coordinate 60,377, forward strand.
TCAATGCAATGCACATTACTGCTAGTGTATTCATTAATGATAATGAGTCGGGGTTACACAAAGATTATGATAAATGGCTTGAGAACTTGGCACCTCATTCACCAATTGAGCAGTATCAACATAATAACACTGGTGAAGATAATGCTGATGCACATCTTAAACGTCAAGTAATGGGACGAGAAGTTGTTGTTGCAATTACAAATTATGAATTAGATTTTGGACCATGGGAAGCCATATTTTACGGAGAGTTTGATGGTCAGAGAACTAAAAGAGTTTTAGTAAAAATCATTGGCGAATAAAATCTAACCAAAGTCTGTATCACGTTTTTGTGACTGTTGTTCATTTTTCCTTGCTGCTTCTCGAAACTCTTCATCATGATTTTGTCTACCATGAGTACATTTTACGCAACCAAGGATTCTACCATTAGGATCCTTTTCAAATTCATTACATCCACAAAAACATGCCATAAAATTTCATTCTTTTTTTAGTATATCTTCTTTTGTAAGTTTTATTGACCTCTTGAAGTTTTACAACATTCTCCCATGGGTATCTCTCGACCTCTTGGGCTTTTACTAGGACAGTTTAACATTACACATAATGCATCAGTAAATTGCTTACTCATATGATGTTCTATACCACAAACCATTTCTTCGTCAATTTCAATTTTTAAAGCACTATCCATCAAAACTTCTAACAAACGACTATTTCGAATCATAGATGCTGCAATATTGTCCCCAGATTCTGTCAGTGAGACTCCTGCTTTGTTATATTTTACTAAATCTCTTTCAGCTAGTTTTTTTAGCATTTGTACCACACTTGGTTGACGTACATTTAGTCTCTTTGCGATTGTACTTATTTTAACATCACCACCTTTCTCTCTAATATGCCAAATAGCTTTTAGATACATTTCTGTATGCTCTGCTTCTGCTGTACCTACAAAGAGTACCTCATCATCATTTAGTGCATCCATACTCAATAATGAAAAATTGTTTTATTAAGTATTCACTTGTTTATTGTACAACAATCCAAATTATTTTACTTGGATGGAATCTTTTAGTAGGTATTCGAAATACTCTCTTGCAAACCCAGCTAGTCCTGAGTGATCTGCCCAAATTGCGACCACATCTGATGAGATAGAACTACTTATGTCCGGACCTAGTAAAATCACAACATATCGCTTATCACAAATAATACCTCCACCAAATAATCCTTCTTTTACTTTTACTTTGGCTACTCTTGAAATAGAATTTAGTGATTCTTTATCAAGTTTATCAGATGTAAGAATTGTAATCTCAACTCCCTTGTCATGTAATTGTCGTAATTTTGGTAATGCTTGTTTAACAATAGCTTCACCTGCTTGAGGCACAGCTATCATTACTTCAGTTCTGCAAAGTTCAACTAATTCCATTATCTTTGCAACAATATTCATTATTCCAGATATTACCCAAATGTCAGGTTTTTCACTGGTGCCACTTTTTTCGTATAGTGGGATTAATTCTGTCAAAATTGAATTTTGGTTTTTTGAAAACTCTGTTTCTAAATTTTGCTTAGTTGTTTCAAGTGCAGTTGACGGTGATTTTGCAAAATATTTTGTTGGTCTTGAATCATCAGAACCAATCCAACCTCTTTCTTCCAATGTTCCTAGAACTTCATAAATCTTTGAATAAGGAACACCCGAACTCTGGCTAAGTTCTGATGCATTTAATTCTCCACCTTTTAGTAATGCAGTATAAGTTTTGATCTCATAACTTGTCAGACCAATCTTTTCAAGTGACTTTTTTGTCTTATCTGAGATACTCATGCGATCAATTCCTAATTTTGATATTTATATTGCATATATACCCATTACCCATTTCATCTGGTGGAGAGTAGGAATTGGATTATATAGTAAGTTTGAAAAATTTTGTTATACATGGCTCTAATTCAGATATCCAATCAGTCTACTAAGGTAAAGGGAAAGAAATCTACTATTAGATTTACACAAAGTATTTGCCCAGACTGTAACATGATTCTGGACGCTGAAGTTTTTGAAAGAAATAACCAAGTCTTCATGTCTAAGATTTGCCCAACACATGGTGAAACTGAAGAATTGTATTTTGGCTCATATGATATGTACAAGAAATTTAGTACATACTGGGTTGATGGAAAAGGTGCACATTCACCAAATGTAATAATGGAAGACAAATGTTCTTGTCCAAACAACTGTGGTCTTTGTTCTAATCATTTATCTCATAGTGGTCTTGCAAATATGATAGTCACAAACAGATGTGATCTTACATGTTGGTATTGTTTCTTTTATGTTAAGAAAGGTCTTGAAGGTGCATACATGTATGAACCAGAACTTGATCAGGTAAGAGCAATGATGAAGACTCTAAGATCAGAAAGACCAATCCCAGGAAACTCTATGCAGATTACTGGTGGTGAACCAATGCTTAGAGAAGACATTAGTGATGTTATTAAAATTATGAAAGAAGAAGGTGTTGAACATATTCAAATGAATACAAATGGAATTAGACACGCAATGGATCCAGAAGCTGCGCGTGATGTTAGAATGGCTGGATGTAACAATTTGTATCTTAGTTTTGATGGTGTAACTGCAAGAACTAATCCAAAGAATCATTGGGAAATTCCTTACGCACTTGATAGTTGTAGAAAAACTGGAACAACTGTTGTTTTTGTTCCAACAGTAATCAAATCAATTAATGATCATGAATTAGGTGGAATAATTAGATATGCACAAAAGAACTTAGATGTAGTTCATGCAGTAAACTTTCAACCAGTATCACTTACTGGAAGAATGGGAAAAACTGAACGTGATAAATATAGAATTACAATTCCAGATTGTATTCAAAGAATTGAAGAGCAGACAGAAGGTCAAGTTACAGTTGATGATTGGTATCCAGTACCAAGTTGCATGCCACTAACAAATGTTATTGAAGCATTTTCAAGTAAACCAAAATATGAATTATCAATCCACTTTGCATGTGGTGCAGGAAGTTATGTCTTCCAGGATGAAAACACAAAGAAACTTGTCCCAATGACTAGATTCTGTGATATTCAAGGAATGTTAGAATTGTTTGAAGATAAATCAGAACAAATTCGTTCTGGTGCAAACAAGTACTTTACAATGTTAGAAGTTGTAAGAAAACTCAAAGGATTTATTGATAGATCAAAGCAACCAGCAGGATTGGATCTAGCCAAAATGTTTGGAAATATACTCATGAAACGTTCTTTTGATGCTGTAGGTTCATGGCATGTCAAGGGTTTATTCTTAGGTATGATGCACTTTCAAGACAAATACAATGAAGATTTAGAAAGATTGCAAAGATGTGATATTCATTATGTTACTCCTGATCTTAGGATAATTCCTTTCTGTGCATTTAATGTAATTCCAGAATGGTATAGAGACAGAATTCAAAAGAAATATTCCATTACAGTAGAAGAATGGGAAGAAAGAGAAGGTGTTACACTCGAAGATGGTCTTTACAGAGGCCTCATGAGAAGAGGCGCTGGTGACGAATTAGCAGCTGGATGTGCAAAAAGTGAAATGTTCCATCAAGCAGAACAAGCAACAATGTAATTAGATTTTTAAAAAGATTCAAGTTAGTGATTTTCAGTTAATATAAGATATGAGCTCAAACACAAATCCACCTTTGAGAACAGTTGAATGGAAAAATAACAAAGTTCGTATGATTGATCAAACAAAACTGCCAAACGAATTTGTCTATGTTGAATATAATGATTTTAATCAAGTTGCAGATGCAATTAGAAATCTTGTAGTCCGTGGAGCACCTGCAATAGGGGTTTCTGGCGCATTTGGATTAGCATTAGCATCAATGCAAAGTGATGCAGTAACCAAAGATGATCTACTTGTATATCTTGAACAAGCTCATGAAATTTTACTTGAAACAAGACCTACTGCAGTCAATCTGAAATGGGGATTAGATCAAATAATGAAGATTGCACAACAAGGTGAAAACGTTGAACAAATAAAATCTTCAGTAATTGAGGAAGCAAAAAGATTAGCAGAAGAAGATGTAAAAATTAACATGTCGATGGGAAAGTATGGTTCTGAATTATTTGCTAATAATGATACTGTAATGACACATTGTAATGCTGGTGCATTAGCAACAGTTGGATATGGAACTGCATTAGGAGTGATTCGAGCAACTAAAGAAAGTGGAAAAAATATTAAAGTTATTGCAACTGAGACAAGACCAATCCAACAAGGTTCAAGATTAACTGCATTTGAACTAAAGCATGATGGTATAGATGTCAGTCTAATTCCTGATACTGCAGTTGGTTACATAATGGCAAATAATCTGGTAAACAAAATTGTAGTTGGTGCTGATAGAATTTTGAGAACCGGCCATGTTTTTAATAAAATTGGGACATATCAAGTTGCTACTATGGCTAAACAGCATAATATTCCATTTTATGTTGCTGCACCACTATCTACTTTTGATCTAAAAAGTAATCCTGATGAAGTGGTTATAGAACAAAGAAAGGCATCTGAAGTTACTGGTATTGGTGATAAAAAGACTGCACCTGATGATATCAATGTTATAAATCCAGCATTTGATATGACTCCACCAGAACTAATATCTGGAATAATTACAGAAAAAGGAATAGTAAAGGCTCCATTTGATGATTCTATCAAAAAGTTATTTGAAGCTAATTTATAGAAAGTTTTTATCTCTACTGTATTTTTTTAGCATATGGAACCAGTAAGTGAAGACCAAGTTAGAAATTCTTTGAAACAATGTATGGATCCTGAAGTACCTCTAAGTATTGTTGATATGGGTTTAATCTATGGCATTGATATTTCTGAAAATAATGATGTTAATATCCAAATGACTATGACTACCCAAGGTTGTCCTTTACATGAAACAATGGTTGATGATGTTAAACGGTATACAAAGAAAGTTTCAGGAGTAAATAGTGTTAATGTTGACATTGTTTGGGATCCTCCTTGGACAATGGATAAAATGTCAGATGAAGCAAAAGCAATGATGAAAAAAATGGGCTCACAAAGTACCCCTGCTCCAATTGACTATGAAATTGCATTACCTCAGGGAGTAGGAAATTTAGTTAAACAGGAAGATGGTTCAATGGTATTAGCTAACGAACACGAACAGGGTTTTATGGTTAATCAGGCTATTATTGACTTTTGGAAATCTTGTGACGGTAATCGTAAAGTCACAGAGTTAGTTGATCTCTTTGCTCAACAAACTGGATTACAACGAACTCAGGTTGAAAAAGAAGTGATGCAATTAATTAAACAACTCCATGAAGGAGGATTACTCGTAATTCAAAATCAAACAGATACCCCAAACGTCGAGTTTAAAAAATCAAATTAAATTTCTTTTATTTCTGTAATTGTAGCTTGCACTGAATCCATTTTTACAATTGCTCGTTTTTCATTCCATCCTAAAGCAACATACCAGTCACCAGCATCATCATCATATTTGGTTTCAAGTGTTTCAATATCAGATGCCTGCACTTTGTAATTTTTGATAATTCCTGATATTGCTAATGATATTGCATCTTTTTCAGTTTTGAGTCGTCTATCCATTAACCCAATTCCAGGAGACATAGAAAACGTTCAAAATTATATCTAATATACTTGATTATGTATCCGAAAGGGCCCGTAGGGATTCGAACCCTAGACCTGTTGGTCCGAAGCCAACCGCTCTATCCAGGCTGAGCTACGGGTCCAAAAAAATAAGCATTTAACCTGTCTAAATATCTGTCTTAATTATGAAAGTATCAAAAAAAGTAGCAGGTGTTGAGTATGCAATCAGAGATATTGTTTCAGCTGCTAGAGATATTGAACAACAAGGAAAATCTGTAGATTATCTGAATATAGGTGATCCTGTGCAATTTGGTTATCAGCCACCTGAAAATGTAAAACAGGCATTAATTGATGCAGTGAACAACGGAAATAATTTCTATACTCAGTCTGAGGGTCTTCCAGAGTTGTTAGATGCGATTGCACAAAAGGAAAATTCTAAGGGACTTTCAATTGGTCCGGAAAATATTCTAGTTACAAACGGTGTATCTGAAGGATTAGACATGGTAATATCATCAATTGTAGAGGAAGGAGATGAAGTTTTGTTACCAGGTCCATATTATCCACCTTATGCATCATATGTGAGATTGCATGGTGGGAAACCAATTGAATTTGCAGTTGACCTAAAAAATTCTAGACCAGACATTGATGACATTAAAGCAAAGATTTCATCAAAGACTGTCGCTATCTGTTTAATTAGTCCAAATAATCCAACTGGTTTAATTTTTGATGAGAAGTCACTAAAACAGATTGTTGATATTGCAAATGAACATAATTTCTATTTAATATGTGATGAAATTTATGATAAGATAATTTTTGATCAAGAATTTATAGGAATCGGTAAAGTTGCAGGAGACTCACCAGTTATCATTCTAAACGGTTTTTCAAAAGTACATCTAATGTCTGGTTGGCGAATTGGTTATATTGCATTTAATGATTCTAAAGAACTTGAACCAATTCGAGAAAACCTCCCAAAGTTAGCAAGAGTTAGAATTTCTACTAACTTACCAGTACAATATGCTGCATTGGAATCACTACGTGGACCACAAGATTATATTACAAAATTTGTTTCAGAAATAAAAACACATAGAGATTATGTGGTAAAAAGACTCAATGCCATGAATAACATTTCATGTTCTAATCCACAAGGAGCATTTTATGCATTTCCAAAAATTGAAAATAATAAATTCGCTTCTGATAAGGAATTTGTATTAGAATTACTCAGACAGAAAGGCGTGTTAACAGTTCATGGTTCTGGATTTGGTGCTCAATATGGCAGTGGTCATTTTAGAGTGGTTTATCTTCCCAATATGGAAATTTTAGAGTCTGCTATGAACAAAATTGAAGATTTTGTTCGTTAATACTTCCAAACTGAAAATTCTTTTGGCGTAATCTCAATAATACAATCAGTATCATCTAGGATCTCTTTTGCAGATTTGCCTTCCAGTGATTTAAAATATCGTAAAAGTATCTTTTTTGCTAGTCTAGAAACAGTTGTTTTTTCCTTAATCAATTTTGCATTACCTTTTCCCATTACCCCAACGATATTTGGTGCATGAACACCTACATCCACACAAAAGCTAATTTTTTTATGATTTTTTACATTTTTTACTTTTTCAGTTTTGGTGTTTGTTCCAATGAAAATTTTTTTGTTCATATACATATACCAAACTGGAACAATGTGAGGCATGCCTGTTTTATTCACAGTTGCCAAATGCAGAATCTTCTGATTCTTTAGAAATTCATCTTTTTTTGACATTAGATTTTCTGAACCCCATTCCAATCATAAAACAACCAAATACAATCATTGCTAAAGAGATTTTTTCATTAGTTATATCTGGTCCAACCAAAAAATCATAAACAAACTCTGGACTCCATATAATTATATTTTGAACTAACACAATTAATGCCATAATAATGAAAAGTAACCCCATTGCAGTAAACCAATTACGACCACGACGTGGATATTCAGTACTCATAAAAACACTAGATTTTTCAGGACTTAAATTATTTTAATACCAGGATTTTTCATCTTATTGCGAATCATTGCATTAAGTAGAAGTGGTGTTGACATTTCAACTAAGTATGCTAGTGTTCCTGGACCAAGATAAAGTGGCCGTAATCCTTCAATTTCATTAATTAAATTATTTACTATCTCAACTGATTCTTTACTATCACCTGCAACAAAAATATCATAATCCAAAGTTAATGTTGGATTAACAAGTTTTTTTTCAGAAATAACATGAAATGCTGAAACCAATTTTGTTTTATCTTTCATATATTTTTCAACTATTTGATGCGAAAATGGTTTGTTCTCTTTTATTGCAACACATTCAAAACCTACATCAGTTTTTGTCATTGGTACTATTGGTGATATTACAATGCAATTATCATTAATTTCAGGTAAGATCTGTGAACAAATTGAATCGATATTACCATATGGAATAGATAAGATTAAGATTTGTGATTCTTTGGCTACTGAAACATTATCATTACCTGTAATCTTTCCACTAATATCACCATATGCTTCTTTTGCAAGATTAGTATATTCTGATGCAGATGATGAAGCACGTTCTGCATCTCGTGAACCTATGATAACTTCATGATTCTTAGACCATCTTAATGCAAAGCCTTTACCCATTCCACCAGTTCCACCAATAATTCCAATTTTCATGAATTCGTTCTAACAATGTTATTATTATCTCTATATGAAAAATTAAAAAGATTCAAAAAAATGATAATATTTCTAAGACATGGACAAGCGGAGAATAATACAAAAAAAATTTTAGCTGGGCGTACACCAGGTGTTAACCTAACTGAAGAGGGAAAAAAACAGGCTGAACAAGCTGGAAAAATGTTACAATCACTTAATGTCTCTGCAATTTATTCTAGTCCGATTGATAGAGCTGTTCAGACTGCTGAAATAATAAAAAAACATTGCAATATTGAATTTAAAACTGACGATAGATTAATCGAATTGAATATGGGCCAATTTACCATGATGCCTTATCAAGAAATTTTCAATAAATATGGAAATGTTTTTTTAAAATTTTATAGTGGTTCAGAAGAAGTCAGTGAAAATGGTGTTGAAACATTTACCGAAGTAAAAAAGCGAATTAACGAGATGGTGAATTTTGTTATAAATAAACATAAGAATGAGAATGTTGTCTTAGTAACTCATATGGATCCTATTAAAGCAATGATCGGTCGAGTGCTAAAATTAAAGCCTGAAGTTTTATTTGAATTGATTATTGCTAATGCATCGCTTTCAATTATCAAAAACCACGATCAAAACTTTTACTTGACTGCAATTAATGCAATGCATCCTGAGCGATTTCATGAATCGTTTTAAGGAATCTTCCAAACCCTTAAATACATTTTTCAGCCCACGCAAAAACAACCGGTAATAATGAAAGCAATAATTGGATTAGGAATGGTATTAGGTCTTTTGATGATATTACCAGCAATTCAGTATGCATTAGCAGCAGGTGACGAGCCTGGAGAATATTTGGATAGACGAGTTGAGATTTGGGGTTTATTTTATAGATTAATGATTGTGGCATTTACTGTTGGAACAGTAGTTTCTGGAATGATAGTTTGGCTTGTTTTAAGATTTAGAGAATCAAACCCAAAGGCAAACCCAACATCATATGAGGAGTCTGGAACGTGGTAAAATGAGTGGACATTCTTCTTGGCCCGAATGGGTTTACATCGGTGTTGTTGTTGCATTGCTATGTTATGTTGGTGCAGAAGCTTGGAATATTGAAAGAATTGTAGAACATGTACCAGCAGATGCTGAAATAATTAAAGTTACAGGTCAGCAGTGGTTATGGACTTTTGAACATGAGGATGGAACAAAAGAGATAGGAGAATTACATCTTGAAAAAGGAAAAGCCTACAAGTTTGAGATAACATCAAAAGATGTTATACATTCATTTAATATTCATGATTATGTTGTATTGTTGGATGCTGTTCCTGGAAGAGTTAATACAGTATGGTTTTCACCAACTGAAGCAGGTGAATATGATATTCAATGTAGAGAGTACTGTGGATTGATTCATTACAACATGCGTGGAACACTCATTGTGGAGGATAAAGGAGCGTGATTTGATATGGTATTAGAACTACATAAACCAAGACCGATTTGGCAGATAATGTTCTCTACACATCATACTGATGTAGGATTACTGTATCTTATCACATCACTAGCTTTCATGTTTATGGGTGGTGCACTGGCTCTTATTCTTAGATTAGAACTGTTTGCACCAGGAACTCAGGTAATTGCTGACTCTATGACGTATAACAGAATCTTTACTGTTCATGGAACAACTCTGATATTCTTATTCATATTACCATCTGCATCTGCATTTGGAAATTATCTTGTGCCAATCATGGTTAGATACAAAGATATGGCATATCCAAAACTTAACGCAATTGCATTCTGGATGATTCCACCAGCTGGTGCATTAATCTGGCTAGGATTTGCGGATTTTACATGGTATGCATATCCAACATATTCTGTAATTAGTGCACCAGGTCCAGCAGCAGACATGTGGATTTTTGGTCTGAAAATACTTGGTGTCTCTTCAATACTAGGTTCGATTAATTTTATTGTTACAATCATGAAATGTAAGCATCCTGATTTACCACTTAGCAAGATGCCGCTTTTAGCATGGGCATATCTTACATCTTCACTAATCACTGTTGTTGCAGTTCCAACATTTGCAGCTGCGCTCTTGATGCTATTAACAGACAGATTGGGTGCATCTGGATTCTTTAATCCATTAATGGGAGGCGATCCGATTGCATATCAACATCTGTTCTGGTTCACATTTCATCCAGAAGTTTACATTCTGGTTATACCGGCAATTGGATTCATGTATGAGATATTTCCGCGTTTTTCAAGAAAACCAATATTTAGCCATGGATCTGGTGTAACAGCATTTGTTCTTTTGGCTTTAGTAGGATTTGCGTCATGGGCACATCATATGTATGCAACAGGAATGTCATTTACTGAAAAGACTGTTTTCATGGTAGGTACATTGGCAGCGGTTCCAGCATCAGCAATGCACACTTTCAACTTTTTGGCAACAATGTGGGGTGGAAGGATCAAATTTGCAACTCCAATTATGTGGGCTGTTGGAGGAATAGCATTATTCTTCTCTGCAGGAGCAGGTGGTGTTGTAAACAGTGCAATGCCTTTGGACTTTATCACTCATGATTCTTACTGGGTAGTTGGACATTTCCATCTCTTCGTAATGGGAACAATTCTGTTTGGAACTGTAGGTTTTGTGTACTACATGTTCCCATACATAACAGGACGAATGTACAACGAGATGTGGGGAAAAGTTCACTTCATACTGTCATTTGTTGGTACAGTTATGGTATTCTTCACACAACACATTCTTGGACTGTTTGGCATGCCAAGAAGAATCTACGACTATCCACCTATCCCAGAGTGGGTTCAGATGAACATTATAATCTCAATTGGCGCTTTTATCATTGGAATAAGTATGGCAATATTCCTTGCAAACTTGATTTACAGTTCTGCCAAAGGCAAACCAGCTGACATGGATGATCCATTTGGTCTTGGCGGAAAATATTATTACCCATATCAGGCGAAGAATCCACATCATTGAGGAATTGAAATGGCACAACTAGAACAACAAGATCCAATTTACAGAACCTCCCCTGAGAGGACTGTTAAAATGATGGTGATAATGCTAGGAATCTGTATTGCAGGAGGCGGAATATTCTTTGGAATGTGGGATTATTGGATTTCAATGCCACCTGCTGCTGGAAACTTAGAAGCCACAACAGGAGATCATGGTGGTGCAGCAAGTGGTCCTGTTACATCAACAGGAGTAGAAATTCCTGTATCTCTATCATTTGTTGAGAGTAGTGACTTTAGAACATTAGCGTTTAATGCCTTACCTGGTGAATCAGGTAATAATCCAACTATTACAGCAAATGTTGGAGATAAAATTGTATTTGATGTGATTAATGATGGAGTATCTTTTCATGCATTTGGTGTGACAGCAGCAGAAGAAGGGTTTGAGGGAATTTTCCCAGGGAGTGAAATTGCAGCTGCAACAAACCCACTAAAAGCGGGAGAGAGTGGAGTTTCCGAATTTGTACCATCTGAACCAGGAACTTACTATTACATCTGTACTGTTCCAGGACATAGAATGCAGGGTATGGTAGGAGAAATTATAGTTAGTGCACCTGGTGCAAAAGCAGAGGCTGCAGCCCCAACAGGAGTTAGCCACGATCTTACTTTAGATTTTGTCGAGAGTAGTGATTTTAGAACATTAGCGTTTAACGCATTACCAGGAGAACCTGGAAGTAATCCTGAAATTCGTGTAAACTCTGGTGATGAAGTAACAATTACAACTGTTAATGCCGGAAAATCTTTCCATGCATTTGGTGTTGTTTCAAACCCAGATGACTTTAACAGTGTTATTTTTGATTCTGCAATTGCTGCAGCAACTAACCCTCTAAAACCTGGTGAATCTGGCTCAGTAACATTCTTGGCAGGTGCACCAGGAACTTACTATTACATCTGTACAGTTCCAGGACATGCATTACAAGGTATGCAGGGTTCATTTATTGTAGAGTAATTTGATTCTAAAATATCTGGCATTAGCATCTCTTGTAATACTATACTCACTGATGTTTGTAGGCGGATACATTTCTGCAGCAGGATTAGGTTTGACATGTCCTGAATGGCCTTTATGTCCAAATGGAATTATGCCTGATGATGAATATTTCATAGAATGGGTTCATAGAACAGTTGCAGCAACAACAGGTGTCTTTATTTTAGCTACCACAATTGGTGCTTGGATAAACAAGGACGCAGGAAGAAAAATTAAATTTACAAGTGCATTTGCAAGTGCACTTGTAGTTACACAGATAACTCTAGGTGCAATAGTAATTGACACTAAACTACATGCTGTATTAGTGGCAATACACCTAGGAATTGGAATCTTACTCTTTGCAATGGTTTTGCTAACAGTTTTGTTTGCATTTAGGCTAGGAAAACCTGTTTTACATACTAATGCTTAGAAATTCGTTTTAGTATTCTAGGAATAAAAATTATCCCCATTATTCCAGCAAAAATTAATCCACCTGTTGCTATTGCACCAATGAAGATATATCCAAATGGTGATTGTGTACTAATGTTAAATGTAAATGTCAATGGATTTCCATAATCCATTGGATCATAAAGATCAACTCTAAAGATATGATTTCCTGAATCTATGAAGACAAAATCAGTTGTAAAATGTGCACCATTAATTGATTGTGGTCTTATTGCATCAATCTGCTCTTCGTTGAAGAAAATTCTAATTCCCACTGTGAAATCATCGACCTCATTATAATCCAGATCTGTAACTCTGATTAGAACCTGCGATTTTTCACCGATTTGTGGAAACTCTGGTTGTGTTGCGATCTGAATTCTGTATTCTCCTAGAGTTTCCTCAGATGAATTAAAAAGTGAATGTGCATTAGCATCTAAAATTATAGGCACACCAGAAAAAATGAAAAAAGATAAAATGAAAACTTTGAAAATTTGTTTCAATCACTTTAAATCTTCATCGATCAATATATTATAATTCGTAAATTACTTCTAGAAATTGTCAAAAGCTTTAAATTCATATCAACAAGAGTTTGAATCGTGACTATAGTAAAAAAATCCATAGACATTAAAGCCCCAATTGATACCGTCTTTACTTACTTTGCAAGACCAGAACATGTTTCTGATCAAATGTCTGAGAAAGGTGTTGGAATGACTGTTATTCCAATGGACATCAAAGCAGGAATGGGTGTAGGTACAACCTTTAGAGTTATTGGTGATTTTAGTGGAAAAAGACTAGAGTGGGATTGTGAAACAACTGAATTTGTAAGAGAGGAAAGAATCTCTGCAAAAATGATCAAAGGTAAATTCAAAAGATGGGAAATTACAACCGAGTTTAAGTCACTCTCTGATAATCTCACAAATGTTAGTATGACTGTTAACTATGAAATGCCATTGGGTCCATTAGGCGGAATTCTTGACAAAGTTAAGTTTGCAAAATCTGCTGAAAACGGATTGGAGACGGCACTTTTCAAAGTTAGAGGTCTTTTGGAAGGAAATGGCTCAATTCCAGTGTATATCACACTAGATGCATATCAGAAACTTCTTGCTGAGAAGAAAAAAATGAACAACGTTCCAGTTTCTACTGTTCTTACTTCGATTCTGGAAAAATATGAAAGCATAGAAGAAATTAAGAATTAATTTTCAAAAATCCCAAGTTTAATAACGATAGTATTTTTTTATTTCTTTGTGGGTCTATAGCGCAGCCAGGTAGCGCACCGGACTCTTAATCCGGCTGTCATGGGTTCGAATCCCATTAGACCCGCTTTTATTTTATAATTTTTTTAATAAGGTAAATCTTGTTTGAACTTGTCCATAATCTTCATGCAAGTCTACATCACTAACCAATTTTATTTTATAGTTTAACCATTTTTCTCCCATATTTCGAAATTTATGATTTTCATCAATCTGTTTTTCAGTTTTTTCATATTTCTCACAATGCATTATCCATCTTTTAGATACCCTAAAAATTTCTGAAATTCCTTGTTTTAAGATATCATCATCTAGATAATTCATTAATCCATGTGTAAATACAAAATCTATTGAGGAATCTTCAAATGGTAATTTAGATATGTCTCCTTTTTGAAAATTTACATTTGAAATTTTTTCTTTTGCAATTTCTAATGCATGTTCATTTAGATCAATCCCATGTAATTGGAATGAATCTGGAAATAATCTTAAATCAATTCCTGTACCACAACCTATCTCTAAAATACTCTGTACTCCTGGTAAAGAACTAGCTAAATCTCTAACATACTTTGAAAATTCTTCATTATACCTTGATTCATTTTCATCTGCATACTTATTCCAAAACTCAGTATCATATTTCATAATAATTACCTAATCTTGGTGCTTACATCCACAAGGAACAAGTTTAGTATCAAAAGTACAGTCATGTGGTCCTTCTGAACTTCCATCAATTGGAATTTCTTTCATACAATCTTTGTGTTTTCCTTTCTTACAAAACCAACAGATTTGTGGATTTGTTCCTGGTGATGAGCACGATTCCATATCTTCTTTAATTATTTTACCGTTAAAAAATTAATCTCACAAAAATTTGAGCCATTTAAGGAATCTCTTATCCTGTCCCATTACTACATCCATGAATGATTTCTGTAATTCCTTTGTTACAGGACCAATTTTGCCTGTTCCAATTTTTTTATTGTTAATTTTAGTTACGGATTTTACTTCTGCTGCAGTACCAGTCATGAATATTTCATCAGCTGAAAACAAGTTGTTTATTGTAATGTCCTTTTGAATAACTTTTTTTCCATTAACCTTGAGTAGTTTGATTACACTATCTCTGGTTATTCCATCAAGTATGTCAGCATCTAATGGAGGTGTAGTTATTTTTCCATTTTTCAGCACAAAAATATTTTCGGCACTTCCTTCAGCAATTTTTCCATTATTATTTAGCATTATTGCTTCATCATATCCACTGTTTAATGCCTCCATTCTAGCTAATGCAGCATTAGAGTAGTTTGCTGCAGACTTTGCTTGCATTGGTTGTGATTTTGAATCAATTCTTACCCATTTTGAAATTTTGCATTTTGCACCTGAAAACTTTCCTGCCTTTGATTCACCCATTTTCCATTCCCAACATGCTATTGAAACATCTACTCTATTTTGTATTGGTGTTAATCCCATTGTACCATATCCATAATATGCAAGTGGTCTGATGTAACACTCTTTTAATTTACTAGCCTTAACAGTTTTAATTATAGCATCTGAAATTTTCTTCTTTGAATAAGGAATTTTCATAGAATATAATCTTGCAGAATTAAATAATCTGTTTACATGTTCAGGTAATCGAAATATTGCAGAACCATTGGGAGTATCATAACATCTTATTCCTTCAAAGATTGATGTGGAATAATGTAATGCATGGGTAAGAACATGAACTTTGGCATTTTTAAAAGGAACTAATTTTCCATTCATCCAAATTTTTCCCACTTCTTTCATGTGATAAAAATATCAGGTCGTAATTTAAACAATTATTGAATTCTATTCAAACCACAAAAATTTGAGCGTGGAAAATATACTCAATATAGATCAGATTAAATAACGAATATGATCTATGATAATTAAGCGTGTTTTGGGTAACGCCGGACTAATTCTAGACGATGGTCCAAGAACAAACCCAGAATGGCACTACTGGTCTAATGACCTTTAGCGCCATGACGTTAATTAAATAAATTTAATTTTTGACCTTTCTGAATGTATGGCTGCAATTCCTTTTGCAACGTTATCATCAGAATCTTCTATCACAATAATTATTCTTGAAGTTTCTTCTTGTGCATCAAGATTCAAAATGTTCAAACCAGCATCACCAACTTTGGAACTTGCTTTTGACGCAATCTGCTGAACTCTCCACATCTCATCACCAATTAGTGTAATTACTCCTCTTTGGTATGAAATATTGGCTAGTGCATCAAAACTAAGAATATATTTCTCATTTCTATTTACATAATCCCCATCAAGAAATAGAATTCTGGCAAACTCCATTCCATCTTTTGTAAAAGGTGATAAAATGATGAATTCGCTATATCGTTTTTCTTGTTCTAATGATTCTAGTAAATTTTTTGCGCTAGATGATTCAATTCGTAATATGGCACAATTTTTCTTCCCCGTTACTATCTTCAAGGGATGACCATTTTGTTCACTTGGCTTTCTCTGAATTCTAGTAATCTGTTCTGGTTTGTTCATATCTGTGACTATAACTTGCATGTCCACTCCATTTTCAACAATTTCTTTGATTGCAATTGGATCAATGATTTTCATTCCAAACATACCTGCCAATCTTGCCTCATTATATGATAGATCGCTGATTTGCTCTAATTCATCTTGCACAATTTTTGGATCTGCTGAGACCACAGAACTATCTTTTTCCAGATCAATCACCGTGTCGTATTTTTTATGAAATAGAATTCCTATATCAGCAGCTGTTCTATCAGAACCACCTCTTTCATACGTAGTAATAATTCCGTCTTCTGTTTTACCAATAAATCCACCAATTGACACAACGTCATTTTGTTTAACCAAATCTTCTAATTTTTCTGTGTGTTTATTAGATTGAGCAAAAACAAAGTTTGTTGATTCTATATTATTGTCTGTGATTATAGGCCAATCATCTAGTGAAATTGACTCGGATTTTATTCCATTACTTTTTAGAACAAAATTTAGTACATGAGACATCAAAACTTCGCCAGAATATGCAAGTGCTTTTGCTCTAATTTCATCTTCAAATTTATCAAGTGCCCTTGCATCTTCCAAGGATTTCAAAGACATCTCTAACATATCACTAATTTTTGCTCTACATTCCTCTTTGTAATCATTATTTACCATTTCAAGAATATGCGAATATGTTTCTGAAACAAGATTGAAATCAACATTCTGGACATCTTTATTTTCTCCACCCAGACCTAGTATTACATCTGTAAGCGAGGTTTTTTGACCATTAATTGTAGTTAGTGGTGCTGAACAGACAACTATGACCTTCGAGTCTTCTTTCAAATGTCTTATTCTTTCCAGTATGGTAGGCAATCCTTCACCATTAATTCCTATTGCACTTCCACCAAACTTTACGACGATTAGTTTTTCCATATCCAAAATTGAACCAGTATGGATGATTTAATTCTATTTTTTGTCTTTATCAAAGGTTTAAATGGTTTTTAACAAGAAATTTTCAAAGGGCTCGTAGTCTAGCTCGGTTATGACGTCGCCCTTACACGGCGAAGATCCGGTGTTCAAATCACCGCGGGCCCACTTCACCACTGTAATATTTTTTAGTCTCAATTTACGATGTATAGTATTGACTGAATTGAGTATGAATGAAAAAATGATTCTTATTCAGTATGCAATTCAGAAGTATGAAAATGAAGAAGAATTGCTTGAAAAATTACAGAATGTTTTGCCTGAAAAAGATATTCAGCGAAGTTTAGATACTCTTATTGGAACACAGCGTGTAAGAAGAATAGGTCCAGAAGTTTTACAAAATAATGAAAGTCATACTGAATTACCAGATTTACCAGACAACATCAAAGAACTCTTGGAAAAAATTTAATTTTAAAAACCACGTAGTCCTTCTGGCCTAACTACTTCTGGATGCTCTTTCATCCAAGTAATTTTATCTAACATTGCTTGTTTGTCTTCTGGAAACGTCCCTGCAATATTATATGCATTTGAACCATGATTAGCACGAAAAACTACTTTATCATTTACATTAATTTCTGTAACCAGTTCTTCAAGTTCATCTATTGCTTCTGAATCTGAAATTCGAATAAATTCTTCATCAAATTTTGTCAAAAATTCATCTTTTATTCCATTTTCTAAATAAAGTGTAAGTGCACCAACATAATCTGGTTTTACTTCACTAATCACTTTGGCAGTTTCTCTTGCATTTTCACTTGAATATTTACTACCACCTATTCCTAGTATGACCATACATGATAATGTGAATCCAGCATCTTTTGCTTTCTTGCATGATTTGATTATTGTTTTTGCCGTTGCACCTTTTGTAACTTTCTTTAGAAGAATGTCAGAACCAGTTTCGATTCCAAGATATAGCATGTTTAGTCCAGCTTTCTTCATAGCATCTAATTCTTCAGGAGTTTTTTTGAGAAGATTCATTGGCATTGCATAACAAGAGACACGTTCAAGATTTGAAAATTTTTCATAGATATACTTGACAATTTGTATCATGTATTCTGTATCAAGGTTCAATGCATCTCCGTCTGCAAGAAAAATTTTTGTAGTATCTGGAAGCATTTTTGACATCATGTCAATTTCACCTTTTACCTCTTCCCAGCTTCTTTCAGAATAATCCTTACTCCGATACATATCACAAAATGAGCATTCATTAAATGAACATCCAAGTGTTACCTGAAATATCAATGATTTTGCTTCTGACGGTGGCCTGTAAAGAGGTGCATCATAATTAAGCATCATACTTGTTGTAATACAAATTGTAATTTATCGTTTTTGAAGAAAAAACTAGAATATATGGTCAAATTCAAGAGAGTTATGAATAGCGAACGCCTACAATACTTGAAACTTAACAAAAACATATTCCTAGCTTTTCTTGTTTCAATGACAGTCTCTGCATTGGGGGCGAATTATTTTGCAGACCAAATTGAACTATTGAATAGTACAATCACATTAATGATTGATCATTCTGTCTACTATGCTGTATTTGGAACTCTTTTCTATTTAGATAATAAGAAAAAATACATTCTAGAAAATGGAAAAATTAACAGATTATTATTAAAATCAGATTTATTAAAAATTGTTCTTTCATTTGGTAGTAGTGAAATAATCTATTCAATTGTTAGATGGGGAGTACAATACGAATTGTTAATATTGAATTATGATGCATATATGGCGTCAGTAATATCTCACATTTTAGCAGCAATAGTATTTTTTATTGTAATAAATCTTGGAGTAAACTTTACAAAATTATTTAAAAATAAAAATCGATAATAAATAAACTTCTGTTAATTCCAATTAGAATAATTTGTAATCAGATACAATTGTAAAAATAATATTTGCACCAATGAGACAAGTTACACCAGAAATTCCATATTTCATGTATCGTACAGTCTGTTTCATTTTTGAGGATAATATGAAGGGCAATCCTATAATTCCACTGATAACTGCCATTCCAATTATACTACCAATTCCAAATAAAACCAAAAAATACATCATCGTCTCAAAACCCATAAACACCGATGCAGTTAATGCTACAAGACTTCCACTACCAGCTATTCCATGAATGCTACCGATGATGAATGATCTATGGTCATGTTTGTGATCCTTAGTATGATTGTGTGTATGAACATGTGAAATACCATCTTCATGTGTATGAGGATGAATATGGCTTTGCCCTAGAATATTCTTATTCCTGATTGTAAAAATACCCAAGGCAATTAGCATAACTCCAACAATTAATTCTGCTCCAATAAAGAATTCATTGCCTATGGTTAATGAGAGTCCTGCAATTAAAACTCCAATAATTATGATGCTTGATGTGTGCCCAAATCCCCATATCATTCCTCTCCATGAAGACATGGCAGTAAGATTTCTTAGAGATTGTTTTTTTGTAAGACTTGATTTTCCAGATACGATTTGAGTTGACATTGCACTAATATGGTCTGGTTCAAATGCATGAATTAATCCAACCATAGCCCCAGCTGCCAAAATTAAAAAATGATTTTGAGTTTGAAATAATTCTATGAAAAAATCAAACATTAGTCTCTCTTTGGAATTTCTGCACGAGGATTTCCAAAATTATATGTGTTACCTTTACCACGATAATCTTTTGGTCTAACTGGATCTCCTTCATCTAATCCTCTTTTTGTTAATGATAATCCTGCAAGAAGTTCTACTACCAATCTTTGTCCTAATCCTGATGTAATTCCGCCATTATACGAGCTTGAATCACTAACATCGTACGCAGGTGCAATCTCTACCAAATCCATTGCAAATCTATCTGGATCAAATGATTTGGATAGTTGTCGTATCATCCTTATTCCTTCTCTAGATGTCAAACCATTTGGTTCAGGCTCTCCAGTACCAGGGGCATAAGCAGGATCAAAAGAGTCAATGTCCCAACTAAGATATACTCCATCAGTTCCATCGTTGGCTCTGTCAGCAATTTCTTTTGCAATATAATCAATTCCTAATTCTTCTACATCTAACATTGTAAACCATTGGAAATCTTGGTCAGACATCCATTTGTACAAATCTCGACCTGGCCAATATCCTCTTGGACCTACCAATGAATAGTTTTTACCTTTCATACATCCCATTTCCATAATTCTTCTGATATGCGCGCCGTGGTCATACTTGAAACCAGTTAATCCTTGTGGGGCACAATCTGCGTGAGTATCAAAATGAATCATACCTATGTTTTTGAATTTCTTTGCAAAGGCTCTTACATTTGCATATGTAATTGAATGGTCTCCTCCAAGCATAACTGGTATTCCGTCAGCCTCAAGTACCTCTTTGACTTTTAGAGTCATTCTCTTATGAGATTCAATTACATCTCCAGGTGAGACTATTACATCTCCATAATCTACAGTTCGAAAAGTTCCAAATGGGTCTGCACCAGTTTCAATATTAAATCGTTCAAATGGAGGAGACGGAACAGTAGATGCCGCTCTAATTGCTCTAGGACCATATCGTGCTCCAGGACGTATAGTAGTACCAAAATCAAATGGTTCTCCGATGATTGCAACATCTGGGTTTGCTTCAACTAATTCTTTGTGATTTTTCACCAAAGGAAGATGCAAAAATGTGTTAATTCCTACAAACGGAGCAACATCTGCACCATTAAAATCATCTCCATAAAATTCCATACCCATGACCAAAACTGGTCTAGCTTTAATTATAAAGAGTCTAAGTATAATACGAATTTTTATGGAAATAGTTGTTATAACAAGTCTACAACGATCATTAAACATAATAATAATGTTCAACATTAAAAACCATGATTTTTCAAAGAACAGAAAATGCATGGCATTTTATCAATAAAGGTTTGGAATCCATGAATTATGAACAATATGAAAAAGCAATTCCAAAATTCAATAAAGCTATTTCCTTAGAACCCCACAATCATGTTGCTCAATTACATAAAGGAAGATCACTTTATAAAATTGGATATTATCAAAATGCATTACAATGTTTTAATACAATCTTGAAATCAGATCCTAAAAACTTGGATGCATTACTTAATCAGGGTTTAACATTTCAAAAAATGGAAAAATTTCCACAAGCCATTGTCTCTTTTAAAAAACTACTTGAAATAGACTCACAAAATCTTGATGCATTAATTTCACTAGGATTATGTTTTAGTAAATTAGGCAAGAATGAGGATGCACTAAAACTTATTGACGACGCATTATCAATAAATCCAAAAAACCCATCTGCATTATACAACAAAAGCCTAATTCTGGGAAGATTAAACCAAAATTCCGATTCACTATCTTTCCTTAATCAGGCCATTGAAGAAGATTCAAACCAATCTGCTAGATTATTTGAAAAAGGACAAGAATTAACAAAGCAAAAAAAACACGAAAAAGCAATCAGATATTATACACGTGCCTTAGAAATTGATAATAAAAATATCAAAGCATTAGTTGCCAAAGGCTGGACCCTTGATTATGCAGGTTTCTCTAGTAAAGATGTCATCCATTATTATGATGAGGCAATCAAAATTGATCCACATTATTCTGATGCCTGGTTCAACAAAGGATTGTTACTTGATAGGACTAGATTACACAAAAAAGCCATAGAGTGCTTTGATGAGATTTTATCTTACGATCCTGAAAATGTAAGGGCATTGTACTGCAAGGGTGCCTCACATGCGGCATTGAAACAATTTGGGAAAGGAAGATTTTGCTGTGAAGCTGCTTTATCAATTGAGCCAAAAAATGTTTTTGCACTATGTACTATGGTTTGGTGTTTGCAACATTCAAAGAAATATGAAGAGGCATTAAAATTCTGTGATATTGCTTTGGAAATAAATCCAAATTATGTTTATGCCTTGAGCTATAAAGGCAAATTACTATTTTTACTTAAGAAATTTTCTGAATCCTTAGAATATTACGAAAAGGCATTAAAAATTGAGCCAGATAATCAAACTGCTCTTTTTCATAAATTCAAGGTAGAAGCTGAGCTGGAAAATAGTAAAAAAGAATCATTAGTAAAAAAATTCATGAAATTTTAATATGTATCAAGTATTCGTACAATACTTAGAATTCTTTAATACTAATTTTGGTAAAAAATAATATGGATCCTGTTAGTTCTCCAGATGAAATATTTGCTGCATCTAAACGTGTAATTGATACCTTATACGGTGATGTATCTGATTTCAAAATAAATGAAACATTTCAAAAACCTGAAAAAGGACCTAGAGAATCATGGGATGTTCAAGTTAATTTCATGATAGACGGACTAAAATATACTGTAGATTTGGATATTGAAGAAAAAAGTGGTCGTGTAGTATATGCCCAATTAATTGATACAATGACTCCTCTCTGATCTTTAGATTTCTTATTAAACAGTCAATACAGCTCTTGCTGTTCTAACCTTTTCAATAATCTCTGAAATAAATCCATCCACAAATTGTTCAAAATTCACAGTTTTGTATTTTGCAGTAGTTTTTCTCCGTTTTTTGTATTCATCACGTAACCATTTAAAATCACTCTCATTCATTTTTAATGCATTATTTTCTAAATCATTTTTTGATTCAATCATGTTGACAAGAAAATAACTCACAAATCTAGTAAAACACTTGACATTATACAACTCCAGATATTCCTCTTTATTTTCTTCATAACTGTTTTTTAGCCATTCTTTGATGTCTGATCTGATGGTGATTGTGTTATACCGCCCTGTTAAATCTAGTCTTAACTTATGAGTGTGTATTGTATATCGCCCTGCCTTGACCTCATTCATCATAATAATGAGCGTACTAGGAAGAAACATTCCCAGATAGTTTCTATCTGTCGTCTGTTGTAATTTATGCATCACCGCTGGTTTGACTCCAATCGTAGAATAGCCTTTTCCTGGCATGACTTTATGCCTCCAGCCTGTTCATAATATTTTGCATCTCATGAAACTTTGACCTCATTTTTTTTTAATTCCTTGATCAATCTAATAGCTACCCACATCGTTCCCATAGCTATAATTCCAATTCCTAATCCATTTAGAAATGAGTCAGAATTACCAGCTTGGTTTACACCCAATCCTAAAATTATCAGGGTTACTGCAATTGCATATTGTTTATCCATCATGTGTGTAGAACTTGATAACTAATAAAATTTTCAGACTTTTACCAAAAAATTAGATCTAATTTAAAATGTGTAAACTACGTAAAATTTTGTTCGTAATAACGTAGTTTACTAGAATTTTTCAATCTTTATATCATATTGATCACTTTAATATTCAATTTGGTAGAGATGGACGGATTTGCAGCTGCAGTTGCGGTATTTATTGTTATTACAATTGTCGTTGGCGTTTTTGCAGGCAAACTTGTTCAGAAAAGTGGTAAACGATTAATTGTTGCAGGAAAAAGTTTGCCTCTATTTATGGTGGGAACCATGCTTGCTGCACAAGCAGTTGATGGAAATTCAACGTTAGGAAATATTGCCCTTGTCTTTGAGTTTGGATTTTGGGCTGGTGCAGTTATTCCAATTGGACTGGGAATATGTCTATTGCTTGTAGGTGCATTTTATGCAAAACCTCTAAACAAAATGTCAATGATAACATTACCTGATTTCTATTTCAGACGATATGGTAATGGTGCAGAGGGCATTTCTAGCATATTAATGATAGTCAGTTTCTTAATACTTGTTGCAGGAAATCTGGCTGCATGTGGATTTATTTTGGAAATTGTTTTTGGTATTGAGTATTTCTATGGAATTGCTATTGCCGCAGTTGTTGTTGTAGTATACACTGTTGCAGGAGGTCTGTTTGCGTCTGCATACACGAATCTGTTTCAAGTATATCTGGCCATAGGATCGTTCTGGGCTGCATTCATTTTCTTCTTAGGAGGCTTTGCAGATACACCTTGGGATGTAATTTACAATAATGCACCGGCAGGATTCATGGATCTTTCAGGATTATTTGATGTTGCTAATGGGGCTCTGCTTAACTGGGGTGCTATATTTGCGCTGGGCTTGGGAGATATTATCGCGTTAGATTTCATGGAAAGGGTATTTGCTGCCAAAAATCCAAAAACTGCACGAAGAGGTGCATTAATGGGTGGTGCATTAACAATGTTTACTGTGGTTCCAACTAGCATGTTGGGCATTGTTGCATTCTTCTATTTGCCTGCAGACACATTACCTGATCTAGCAATGCCTTTACTTGCTACTCAACATATGCCGTTTGCCATTGGCGCAGGAATCTTGATGGGTGTTGTAGGTGCATCAATGTCAACTGCAAGTGGTGGATTATTGGCCATTTCAAGTGTTATTTCTAGGAATCTTATGCAGAGAATTATCCGAAGACGGTGGATGAACAAACCTAATTGGAGTGACAATAAGTTACTTAACACAACTCGTGTCGTAATAGTTCCAATGATGGTAATTGGAACCGCAATTGGTTATTTTGTTCCAGCACCAGGAGTTTATCTCATTTTAGCATTTGATATAATGTTTGCAGGTGCATTTGTTCCGTTAACATTAGGACTTTTCTGGAAGAAGGCAAATATGCCTGCAACTATCGCCGCATTACTTGTAGGATCCATATTACGATTACAATTCTTCTGGACTATGCCAGAAGAATGGTGGGGACTCGATACAATGATTCCTCCAATAGTTTCATTAATTGTGTTTGTTGGAGTTGCATACGGTACACAACACAAGTATCCAGGAAAAGCTAGACATGATGTTAGAGATTATGTACCACCAGAAGAAGATGTGATTGCTGGAGAAGATTTGAAACACTTTGGTGATGGAACCCAAGCCATGGGTGGAGGTCAAAGTGATTCAGACTCACCTGACAATTCTGACAATTCTGATCTAGCGGAATATGAAAAAGATTATCTCGAGAGAATGAAGAAACAAGAATGAAACCAAATGGTGTGATCGTTTATTTGCGATCTATCACTTCAAATATTTTTAAATAGATAGGTGAAAAAATACCATGAAATATCCTGGATTATTAGATGATGATATATCTCGTGTTGGAACCAATGAAGCACAAATGTACAATCTGCTCTCTGGTACGGTAGTTGCTGATCTAGTTAAAACATGTCTTGGTCCTCGAGGAATGTCAAAAATGTATATCGATATACTTGGAGAAGACACTTTGACAAAGCACGGTGGTGCATTTTTAAGAAAAGTAGACGTTGACCATCCTGCCGCAAAATCTGTTATTGATGCAGTAAATACTGTTGATACTCATGTGGGCGATGGTACTTCATCTGTGGCTATTTTGATGGGTAGTCTATTGGGTAATGCCAAAAAATTACTAAATTTGGGGATCCCAACTTCAACCATAGTTAGAGGATATGAAATGGGTCTTGATTTGACCTTGGACACTTTAGACGAAATTAAAATAAAACAAAATAATGACAATTTGGAAAAAATGAGGGAATTATTAATCACCTGTATTACTGGAAAGACAATTTTTGATTTACAAGAAGATCAAGGGAAAATAGTTGATATGATTATTGAGGCGGTACTTGATGTTGCAGACTTGAAGAACAATCATTTTGCAATTGACGATATTAAAATTGAAGACAAGATTGGAAATATAACTGAAATCCAACTGATTAAGGGTACTCTGATTGATAAAACAATAGATAGTTCTGCAATGCCAAAATGCATCAATGATGCAAAAATTCTCTTAATCAATGAACCATTAGAAACAATGAAAACTAGATACGAATCAGAAATTGAGATTACATCTCCTGAACAAATGAGCCAATTTCTTGTTCAAGAAAATAATGATCTTGATCATCTTGTACAGAATATTGTTAATTCTGGTGCCAATGTAGTAATTTCTAGAAAAGGCGTAAGTGATTTCGTTCAAGAATCTCTTGCAAAAAAAGGTATAATCTCAATGAGACGTGTAAAGTACAATGATTTATGGTGGTTAGAAAAAGCGGTTAATGCCAAAACTTGTGAAAGTATTGAAAAAATATCTTCTCATGAATTAGGCTTTGCAAGAAAAATATACGAAAAAACTGTAGGTGGTGATCCAATGGTATTTGTAGAAGGTAAATCCCCAAAATCTGTTACAATATTGTTAAGAGCAAATTCAAAACGATATCTAGATGAACTTCATAGAAATATTCTAAATGCATTTCATGTACTGCAAAATTTCATTGAGAATCCATTTGTTGTTTGTGGTGCAGGTTCTGTAGAAGGACTTTTGTCACAGAAAATTAAAGAGCAATCTGTAACTATTGATGGCAAAGAGCAGTTAGCAGTTGACAAATTTGCTGACTCAATCCTAGAAATCCCACTAACTTTAGCCAGAAATGTAGGAATGGATGTTTTAGACACAAAAACACGCCTACAAGCAAAATTTGCAAACTCTAATGGGAAAACAAGATGGTATGGAATCAACTCAGAAACAAGAAATATCTCTGATATGTCATCATCGAAAATCATTGAAACAGTGGCTGTGAAACAACAAGTCTTCAAAACTGCCGTCGAAGCAACAAATTTGATTCTAAGTGTAAATGACGTCTTCATGAAAAACATAATTGACAATACACATTGTCATGTTGATGGAGTAGTTCACGCTCATCATGATCCAGGAAAAAACCATAATCATTTTGAACAAGAAGGATTAGAACAAAGACAAATGCATCAATATTACTGAATTAAAAATCCAACTTGAACTTGTTAGAATTAAGATATGTCTAAATTTTGATTTGTTGTATGAAGTAAATCATATTGTGAATGACTTTGGATTTCATCACTAAACATTATGTCAATATCCAATTCTTTATTTTCTCCTGATTCATCAGACGAATCAAATCCAAAATAAAATATCAGATTAATAATTACAAACATTATCGCAATCATGATTAACCTGGTTTTCATAGATAGACTTTTTTTAGGATTTTCTCTATTTGCCATCCTGAATATGTAGCGTTGTTTTATTTATGTATAATTATTTTCTTGGGATCAGATTCTGTTAATCTTGAAATCTTTCTTTGGTTGTTGTGCAGACATTAGGATTTGTTTTAGTTGCTCATCAGTTATCTGACCTGGCGCTTTTCCTTGTGCTGCCAAACCAAGTAGATAATTCTCCACTAAATTTGCAAGTTCTGGTTTTACCATTTTGACATTGTTTAGCCGCAATCTAGCTTCAGAACTAAGAAGTTGTTTCAACAACATTTCTTTTTTTGCGTTAAATTGATCCTCAGCATGTTCATTTCCTTCATGACTATGGGTGGTACCATCAGCATGTGTATGGGTGGTACCATCAGCATGTGTATGTTCATCCATAGTTTTTGTAATAAAATAAAACATTAAAATCTATACTTCATATTTTGACCATATGGATCATCATAATTTTGAAGGAAAAGAGATTCCACACATTAAACTTGATTCTAAAATGACAATCAAAGAACTTGTTGAGATCTATGCAAGTTCAGGTTTTAATGGCAGACAATTAGGCGAGGCTGCAAAATTATATTCAAAAATGATTCATGATGATGCAACTATCTGCCTAACTGTTGCAGGCGCATTGACACCAGTAGGATTTGGTGGAATAATTAAGACATTATTAGACAAAGGATTTGTTGACTGGATTGTAACTACCGGCGCAAATGTATATCATGAAGATCACTTCGCATGGGGGTTTCCTATAAAACAGGGACATTCTGAAGTGGATGACAATATTCTATACGATAAGGAAATTGTGCGCATTCGTGATGTTTATCTAAAATTTTATGAAACATTAGAAATGGAAGATCAGGTAATTCAGAAAATTTTTCAGGATAAAATTGTAGATAAACCATTTACAACTGCTGAATTTTGTAATGTTTTAGGTAGTATAACCAAAAAAAAGGCAAAATACCCAGAAAAAAGTTTTGTTGCAACTGCATATGACCTTGATGTTCCAGTCTATATCTCAACACTAAAGGATTCATCATTAGCATTAAACTTGGCAATTCATAGATTGAAAGATCAACAATATAATCTTGATTTTGTTAGGGAAATAATAGAACAGGCAGCAATTGTGTATAATTCAAAAAAATCTGGTATTCTGGAATTAGGTGGAGGTGTTCCAAAAAATACTGCACAACAAACAGGTCCTCTTTTAGATCAGATTCTTAGAAAAGAACATGGCGGTCAAGATTACATAATTCAGATAACTGATGCTAGACCTGATACAGGTGGATTATCTGGTGCAACACTTCAAGAAGGAAAAAGTTGGGGAAAGGTACATGATTCTCATGAAGATCTTATTACAGTTTATACAGACGCAACAATAGCATTTCCTATTTTAGCATTGTATGCATTAAGTAATGAAGAACCAAGAAAACCAAAAAGATTATACAAAAATCTAGACAAATACTATAAATCTCTTCAAGATTCTGCTGTTAATGTTCCAGATAAATTTGCAGAATTATTAAAAAAATCAGAAATTAATTTAGATTAATATTTTTATGTTTATGGTAAATTACATATTTCAAAATTTGAATAACCGAAGCATTAA
This sequence comes from Candidatus Nitrosopelagicus sp., assembly GCA_028345295.1. Taxonomy (GTDB): domain Archaea; phylum Thermoproteota; class Nitrososphaeria; order Nitrososphaerales; family Nitrosopumilaceae; genus Nitrosopelagicus. Next base: position 89,269 of record JAOMDA010000002.1, read on the forward strand.
ATGAGATAATAACTTGTTTTGAATATGATAGAACCTGGAAGACCTGTAAAAGACATTTCAATTAGCAAGGATTCTGAAATCAATCAAATTTTCCAAGAAATGGCTGAATCAGGAGGTTTTGAGTCTAGAAATATCACAGAAGGCTTGGAAATACTTTCTAGTATGATTGAAAATCAAGACTGCCTAAAATTTTTATCTTTTATTGGCGCAATAATCTCCACCGGATTCCGAGGAATAATCAAAGATATGATTAAGAAAAAATGGTTTGATGTTGTTTTTACAACATGTGGTGCACTAGATCATGACATTGCAAGACATTTTTCTAATTACAAAGAAGGTTCATTTTCTATGGATGATAAAATACTTGCAGAACAAGACATGCACAGGCTTGGAAATATAATTGTGCCATTAGAAAGTTATGGTCCTATAATTGAAGAAAAAGTACAAAGTGTTCTAGAACAAGTCTATAAAACTGGAAAAAAAGAAATGTCTACAGCTGACATTACAAAAGAACTTGGCAAGATCATGGGTGAAGATTCATTTCTTTATTGGGCATACAAAAATGACATCAAAGTAATTGTACCTGGAATAATGGATGGTGCAGTAGGGAGTCAAATCTGGATGTTCTCACAGAAGCATGCAGATTTTAAATTAAACCTCATTGACGATGCAAATTTTATTTCAGGTCTTGTCTTTAAAGCAAAACAATCAGGTGCATTACTTTTAGGCGGTGGTGTTCCAAAACATCATGCACTTTGGTGGAATCAATATCGTGATGGATTAGATTATGCAGTGTACATAACCACAGCACAAGAATTTGATGGAAGTTCTAGTGGTGCATTGGTTAAAGAAGCTATTTCATGGGGAAAAGTTACACAGGATGCAAAGCAAACAACAATTCATGCAGAAATCACTACAGTATTCCCATTTATTTTCAAAGCATTGTTAAATAGATTAGAGAAATAGTATGGTAAGAAACATCTATGTAGATGGTTCAGGTGGAGCAAAATCAGGATACGGTTTCTTTGTAAAAGAAACTGGTGAATCTTTCTTTGAAGAAAAACTTGGGATTACAAATAACCAAGCAGAGTATCTTGCAATAATTTCTGCATTAAAGAAAAATGAAAATTTTGATGATGAAATTACAATTTTCAGTGACTCAAAAAATACAGTAAATCAACTCAATCATGAATTTGCCATAAATAATGAGCAATTACGCACTTTTGCACGTGAGGCTTGGGCACTAATGGCCAAATTTTCTCATCTAACAATAAAGTGGGTTCCAAGAAGTGAAAATTTAGCAGGAAAAATGCTTGGTAGTTAAAGTGTGAATAGCTTTAATTATAGAAAATACTTGGATCAGAAATCATACCATGGCTGAATCTGTTTTCCTTTCCCCAAAATCTATTGCTGTTATCGGTGCTTCTGACAAAGAAGGCAGTGTAGGTCGTGCAATTACCTCAAATATTATGAAAGGTTATACGGGTACAGTTTTTCCTATTAGCCCAACAAGAGATACAGTATTTGATCAAAAAGCATACAAAAGCGTCTTAGACGTTCCAGATGAAATTGATTTGGCTGTTATAATTACAAAAAATACCATAGTTCCAACTGTATTAGAAGAATGTGGTAAAAAGAAAATTCAAGGAGCTATTGTCATCACTGCTGGTTTCAAGGAAGTAGATGAAGAAGGCAAAAAATTGGAAGAACAACTAAAAGACATAGCAAAAAAATACAACTTGCAAGTAATTGGACCAAACTGTCTAGGTGTTATGAATCTAGATCCACAAACAATGATGAATTCAACTTTCCTCAAAATAACTCCAAAATCTGGTGAAATCGCTCTTGTATCTCAAAGTGGAGCAATATGTGCAGCATTAGTTGAGGATGCAAGTGCACAAGGAATTGGTTTTTCTGCAGTTATTAGTATGGGAAACAAAGCAGATATGACAGAAATAGATGTACTAAAAATGCTTGCTGAACATGAGCAAACAAAAGTTATTGTCATGTATCTTGAAGATATGGGTAACGGACAAGAGTTTCTTAAAGTCTGTAAACAAATTACAAAACTAAATGCAGTAAAGAAACCAGTTTTAGTTTTAAAATCAGGTAGGAGTCCTGAAGGTGCAAAAGCAGCAATGTCTCATACTGGTGCTTTAATGGGATCAGATGAAATCTATGATGCATTACTACAACAATCTGGTGCAATTAGGGTTGACACTATGGAAGAATTATTTGATTATGCTACAGCATTCTCAAAGCAGCCACTTCCTATAGAAGGAGATCTTGTAATTGTATCGAACGCTGGTGGACCAGCAATTATTTCAACTGATTCATGCTCAAAACTTGGAATTAAAATGGCAAAGATTGAAGAGATTCGTCCAAAAATTGATGCAGTAATTCCTCCATGGGGAAGTTCAAGAAACCCTGTTGATATTGTAGGTGATGCAGATTTTAATAGATTTGAAAATGTGCTAAATGAAGTTTTACAGCACAAAAATGTTGGTTCTGTAATCTCAATGTGTACACCCTCTGCTACTCTTGATTATGATAAACTTGCTGAAGTGATTGTTAAGATGTCAAAAAAATACAAAAAAACAATGCTTGCAAGCTTGATGGGTCTTGATGAAGGAATTACAAATAGAGAAATACTTGCTGCAGGGGATGTTCCTTACTATACATATGCAGAAGGTTCTATACGTGCACTAAAAGCCATGCTTAGGTTTGTAGATTGGGTCAAATCACCAGATGGAAATATTACAAAATTTGAAGTTGATAAGGATAAAGCTCAAAGCATTTTTGATAAAGTAAAGGAAGAAGGAAGAACTAATCTTCTGGAAGATGAAGGAAGAGAAATCTTAGATGCATATGGATTTCCACTTCCACAAAGCGTTGTTGCAACCACAGAAGACGAAGCTGTTGCTGCTGCAAATAAAATAGGATATCCAATTGTAATGAAGATCTCATCTCCACAAATTGTTCATAAATCAGATGCTGGTGGTGTAAAAGTTAATCTCACAAATGACGACGAGACTCGTGATGGTTTCAAAACAATAATGGATAATGCAAGAAAATATGATAGTAACGCGGACATAAAAGGAGTTTTGATTGTTGAAATGGTAAAGGGCGGAAAAGAGATGATTATTGGATCAAAACTTGAACCTGGAATGGGTCCTGTAGTTATGCTCGGTATGGGTGGAATCTATGTTGAAATTTTGAAAGATGTAACCTTTAGACTTGCACCACTAACTGACCAAGAAGCAAATGATATGATTTCCTCTATTAAAACTAAAAAATTGTTAGATGGAGTTAGAGGAGAAGAGCCTTCTGATATCAATAAACTCTCTGAATGTATTCAACGATTATCACAACTTGTTAGTGATTTCAAAGAAATCAAAGAATTAGACATGAATCCAGTACTGGTAATGGAAAAAGGACAAGGTTGTAAAATTCTAGATGTGCGGATAGGCATATAAAATTAGGCAAAGCTATAACGGAAACTCTTTAATTATTTATAACATGATGTCGTACTGTAGTTATGCAAAAAACAGTTAGACCAATAAGAACAGGCGAAGAATACATTGAAAGTTTACGTGGTCGCGATCTCAAAGTCTATCTCTTTGGTGAATTAGTAAAAGAACCTGTTGATCACCCAATAATTAGACCTTCAATCAATGCAGTTGCAAAAACATATGATCTTGCAGTAGAAGAAGAGGAACTTGCATTCCCAAAATCATCAATTTCTGGAGAACATGTAAATCGCTTCTTGCATATTGCTGAAAGCGCACAAGATTTAGTTTTACAAAATAAAATGCAGCGAAAATTGGGCCAGCTTACTGGTACTTGCTTTCAGAGATGCGTTGGAATGGATGCATTAAATTCGTTACATTCTACAACATTTGAAATTGACGAAAAACATGGAACAAAATATCATGATAGACTACTAGAATTTATCAAAAAGGTACAACATGAGAACTTGGTTATTGGTGGTGCAATGACTGATGTTAAAGGAGATAGAAGTCTTGCACCAAGTGAACAAGAAGATCCTGATTTGTTTGTGCATATTGTAAAAAGGGATGAAAAAGGAGTTTACATTACTGGCGCTAAAGCACATCAAACTGGTACAATTAACTCACATTGGATGATTGTAATGCCAACCATGCGATTACAAGAAAATGATAAAGATTACGCAATTGTTGGTGCAATTCCTGTAGATGCTCCTGGCATCAAGTATATCTATGGTAGACAGTCGTGTGATACTCGTAGTATGGAACCAGGAGACATAGACGTAGGTAACTCTGAATATGGTGGACAAGAAACTATGGTTATTCTTGATAATGTATTCATTCCAAATGAATTAATCTTCATGGATGGGGAATACGATTTTGCAGCAATGCTAGTTGAAAGATTCACATGTTATCACAGAAGAAGTTATGTTTGTAAAACTGGTTTGGGTGATGTGTTAATTGGTGCAGCAGCTGCAGTAGCAGATTACAATGGAGTACCAAAAGTATCACATATTAAAGATAAAATTATTGAGATGACACATCTTAACGAGTCAATTTATGCTGCAGGAATATCTTCATCATATCAAGCTCAGAAAATGAAATCAGGTGTTTTCTTGAACGATGACATGCTAGCAAATGTATGTAAGCATAATGTAACACGTTTTCCATATGAAATTGGTAGACTTGCACAGGATATTGCAGGTGGTTTACTAGTAACACTACCATCAGAGGCTGAATTAAGAAGTCCTGAGACTGGTCCTATACTAAAAAAATATCTCAAAGCAAAGTCAGGAGCTGAAGTTGAAAATAGAATGCGAGTTTTGCGTCTAATTGAAAACATGACAATGGGCAGAAACGCAGTTGGTTATTTGACTGAATCAATGCATGGTGCAGGTTCTCCTCAAGCACAAAGAATACAGATTGCGCGTCAAATGCAATTAGGATATAAGAAAAAACTAGCTAAAGATTTAGCAAAAGTTAAGGGAGAAAACGAAGAAATCAAGGAAAGTTCTGAATATTTTCAACGCGTCTTCAAATTAGATAATAGAGAATAAACTATCTTTCATCTTCAGATTTTGTATCGTTAGAATTATCCATCTCAGATTCATGTGGTTCATCTGTTTTTTCTACGTATTCTTTATCTACACCAATATCTGGAATCTCATTATTTTCTGATTCTGTCTCATCTTTTTTTTCTACGTATTCTTTATCTACACCAATATCTGGAATCTCATTATTTTCTGATTCTGTCTCATCTTTTTTGGCAGTATGTGAAAATGTAATTTCTTCTTTCTTTTTTGCAAAATGTCTCATTACCATAACGCCAATAATAATTGCAATTATGATATAATTGACTGGAGGTTGTAATATCTTAGTAATATATCCTACTTGTGGAACTGTGTATTCAACTATTCCAATGTATTCTTTTTCAGTAATGGGAAAATCTATGCCTTGAATTGAACTAGGATTATTATCTCCTCTTGTTCTAACAATCTTTGGGTCATCTTCCATTATTAGATCAACTCTATGGACAATCACCCTTTCTTCACCGCCTGGTTCCCCATTCAGATATTTTTCATATTTTGCTGGAGAGAAAAACACAATGATATCACCTCTTTTAATATCTTCAAATGGTATATTTCCTCGAACTACTATAACATCATAAACCTCAAGTGTTGGAATCATACTTCCACTAGAAACAACATAAAATGGATTTGCTGTACCGAAAATAAGTTGTAAACCTACCCAAATAACTAGTACTACAATTCCTACAATAATTATATCTTTAATAATTTTCTTTGAACCCAAATTATGATTCGTCATTAAGTTAGTAAGATAAATCTTACCTGTAGAAATCTATAATTGTGTTCCACACATCTCACAGAATTTAGAATCAGGCTTATTATCAAAATTACAATCAGAACATCTTGCTCCTTCTCCTACTTTTGCTGTTGATACTTGAGCCACATTTTTATCATTTTTTCCTAAAAATATTACTTCACCTACAGTACCAATCCTAGCCCAGTTTACACTTACATCATTTCCTTCCTTATCAGAAATTACAAGAATTAATGTTTGTGTTGAATCAACACCAACTTGTTTTGCAATTCCAATCTTTTTTGCATTTTCATCAAAAACTTCCATTCCCATAATCGATCTAAAAGTTGAATCAACTGGATTTGTTTGACTAATAATCTCATTCTGAACTGATGTATCAGTTTCTGTAAAATTAGTAAAGTCTGATAATGATGATTCCTGATTTTCTTCAATTGGATTTGCTAAACCTACTTCTAATTGTTCATCAGTTTTTTTAAATTCTCTATATTCGGCAATTGTACCACTACATTCATTGCAAGTGTATGTTCCTCTTTCAACTAGAATTAAATTCTCAGCAACTTCTTCATTCGGATTCTCAAATTCAATATTTGGACTTCCATCAAATTCTCTTTCACAACTATTGCAGGAATATTTTGATATTTGCTCAGAGTTTAATCTTCCAATAGGTGCCAAAAAAAGATCTGGGCCTCCTAGATTTCCCTTACTTTGCTGTTGATCAGTAACTTTAGCCATAACAAATCCACCAGAACCTCTAAGTTTTTTCAATCGTAGTTCCGAACTCATGTTCTCAATAAATTATTTTGGTCATTTAAGTATATTTTTAAAAGAATTTGAATTTTAAATTAACATCATTGTAGAATTATGTGAACATTTTTACATATGCATATATGACAATTTCTGATTATCATGGGAATTACACAGATATCTGATGCAAAAACATGGGAAACCGATGTAATAAGTTCTGATAAACCTGTCTTTGTGGACTTTTGGGCGGAATGGTGTGGACCTTGTAGAATGGTTGGACCTGTAGTAGAAGAACTTGCAGGTGACTATGAGGGAAGAGTAAATTTCGTAAAAGTAAATGTTGATCAGGCTAGTGAACTAGCCTCAAAATACAATGTGTTCAGCATTCCAACTCTTATTCTACTAAATAGGGGTGAAATAATTGCCCAGCAAGTTGGTGCAGGTTCAAAAGAAACTTATCAAAACATGATTGATAGAGCACTAGAAAAAATTTAGGCTCTACTAATTTTCTTCTTTTTATTCTAAACTATTAATATTACAATTATCCAGTTTAGTTTATGTCACTAGGAGAAATTGATACATTAAATCTCACTTTCGAAAAGCTACAAGCATTATTTGACGAATCTCAAGGATATTATGAGTCGTTTCTTGATGCAAATAATTTGTACAAGGCAGGAAAACTTTCAGACAAAGAGTTCTTTCAAAAATTAGGTGACTATACAGTTGCTTATTCTGCATTGGAGTTTTTAGGAATCAAAACACTAATGGAAATGAAAAAAACACTTGATAAGGTTGCAAGTGGATCTTCTACTGGTACACAATCTCCTGGCTTAATGCCTGGAATGGGACAACCTGGAATGATGCCAGGTATGAATCCAAGTGCACGTGTTGGTACTGCAGATAATCCTGTTGGAGGACCTCCTTCTATAATGTCTGCACCTGATGCATTTAATCAACCCGGAACTCTACCATCTCCTGATCCTTCTTTATTACCTCAAAAAGAAACTAGTGGAAATTGTACTTCATGTGGTGCAGGCTTAAGACCTAATGCAAAATTCTGTACCAAATGTGGTACCAAACTGTAATTTTCTAAATTAAATTAGTTCCACATTCTCTGCAAAATTTAGCTGAGGAAGAATTCTTTCCACCACACTCTGGACAAAATTGTTCTGAATCTGATGAATCATCAGAATTGGCACTACCATACAATCCACTTCCTAATACAGCACCAGTTGGAACATATTTTTCATCATCAATAATTTCAACTGGAGCAAAATCTTTTTCTTCAATATATGTTAATAATCTAGGAATACCATCATCTTTGTTCTCCGGATCTGGTACCATATCCCCTAACCAAAATGAAAACCGCATCAAAGTTAATTCTGGTGTAGAAAATGCAAGTGTGTGACTTGACATGTAATCATTTGCAGCTTCTTTTCCATTGAATACTTTCATGAATTAATTGTTTTATGTTTATGTATAATGTTTTCGAGAAATGGACCGAGAGGGAATCGAACCCTCGACATCCACGTTGCGAACGTGGCATTATACCCCTAAACCATCGGCCCTAACTTTTATGATTTTTATTGAATGTATATTCATTTACTCAACTAATATAATGATAAAATCATCATAATAATTATGACATATGATACTGTTATAGTAGACTCACATGTTGTACATCAATCAGGAATAATAGAGAAGAATATTGTAATTGATGAGGGTAAAATTGTAGCATTTACAACAGACATTCCATCATGTGACAAAAAAATTAATGCTATGGATTTAGTTAGCATTCCAGGTTTGATTGATACACATATGCACTATGGTGTTTATTCTCCAATTGAAAGAGCTGCTACAACAGAATCCCATGCTGCAGCAATTGGTGGAGTAACTACAATGATGAGAATGTTACGATTAGATGGTTCATTCAGTACTAATCTTGAACAACAACTTAAGGCAAGTTCTGATTCACATTATGTTGATTACGCAATTCATGCATCAATCTTTAATCAAGATCAAATTGAAGAAATGAAGTTATGTGTTGAAAAAGGAATTACATCTTTCAAGCTCTACATGAATCTTGGTGGTGAAATTGGACATGTTTACATGGAAATGAAACCAGGAGAAACAAAACTAATTGAATCACATGTTGAAGTAAATGATAACGTTCTTGAAAATGTTGTTAAAAATGCATCAAAATTAAAATGTCCTGTATTAGTTCATGCAGAAGATTATCAAGAATGTGAATGTGGTATCAAAACTGCAAAAGAAAAGAACCGTGATGGATTAAATGCTTGGTCTGAAAGTCGTTCACCTGATTCTGAAGTAAAATCAATTAAAAAAATTTCTGAATACGCAAGAAAATATGATTCAGTAATTTACTTTGTTCATATTGGCTCCACAAGTGCATTAGAACAAATAAGAACTGAAAGGCAAAGTGGAACAAAAATTTTTGTGGAAACCTGTCCTCATTATCTTACTTTATCACATGAAACACAAAAGGGATATCTTGCTAAAGTTATGCCGCCAATCAGAACTCAAAATGATGTTAATTCCGTATGGGAAGCAATTAATCAAAATCAAATTAATACAATAGGAACTGATCATGTAGCTAATCAATTAAAACTAAAAACTGATGGTGATAGTGTTTGGGATGCACTAGCTGGTTTTCCTGGAGTAGGAACACTTTTGCCAATCTTGCTTAGTGAGGGTGTTAACAAGAACAAACTTTCTCTAAATCAGTTAATCGAACTGACAAGTTTTAATGCATCAAAAATATTTGGTATGACCTCTAAGGGCAGTATTGAAATTGGTTATGATGCTGATATTGCCATTATAGATATGAAAAAAGAACAAAAAGTAGACCCTTTTCTTTTTGGCGGTTTTTCTGATTATCTGGTTTATGATGGTTGGAATCTCAAAGGCTGGCCAGTGAAAACAATTGTTAGAGGTGAAACAATATCTGAAGACTTTGAAGTTATTGGTAGACGTGGATTTGGGAAATTAGTACCTAGAACTCTAAGTTAAGATATCAAATTTACCGTTGAACTTTGCTCTGTAAATTACATCTGGTTTTTTTGTAAATATTCCAACTTCTAAAACACCTGGAATTTGCAGAATTTTTTGTTGTAAAGATTTTGGATTTTTTATCTCACCAAAATCACAATCCAAAATTATATTTCCATTTTCTGTTACAAATGGATATCCTCTATCAAGAGAACGTAGAACAGATTCTCCACCGATTTTAGAAATATTTTTTTGAACAATATTTCTTGCCAGTGGATGAATTTCTACTGGAACAGATCTGTTAAAATTATTGACAAATTTTGTTTTATCTGCTATAATTACTACTTTTTTTGCTAAAGACATTAAGATATTTTCTCGGAGTAATGCACCACCACCACCTTTTATCAAAAATTTATTTCTATCAATTTGATCTGCACCATCAAACACTACATCAATGTATTCAACTTGATCGGTTTCAATTAATGGAAGATTGCCTTCTTCAGCCACTAATTTGATTTGCGTTGATGTAGGCACACATTTAATTTTAAAATTTTTTGTCTTTACAAATTTTGATAGTGTTTTTACAAAAGTAGAAGCAGCTCTACCGCTACCAAGTCCAATTACATAATCATCTTTGATAAATTTCAATGCATCTATAGACAATGCCTTAATGGCATTATCAAATGACATTAATCCACCTCAGCATTGTCCAACTGAGACATTGTTTTCATTATCTTAGATTTAATTGCATCTAAATCGTCATCCTCATCATCAATCTCAGGTTCATCTGGAAGTTGTACTGTTTGTTTTGGTTTTTCTTCTTTAACTTCGTTAGAAATATGTGGTTTAACTTCATTTGGAATTATTGTTTTTTCTTCTGGAACATCTATTCTAGGTTTTTTAGGTGGTGGTGTAATAACATCACTATCTAACTGCGCTAACATTTGATCATATTTTGTTTGTTTAAAGGAATCCAGTTTTGGAACAGAAGTTAATGTTGTAATTTCAAATTTCTTTTGAGGCTCTTTATTTTCTGTTTGTGTAGTTTCTATTTCTGATATTATATTAGAATTAATTTTATTTATTTCTAGATTTTTTTGTGGTATTTTTTGTTGCTGTGTATATTTTACTTGAGTTTTAGTTTCTTTTATTGCTATAGAGTCTTTTTCATTTTGGCTTACTTGAATTTTTGATGTTAATTCGTATAATCTCTGATCCAGTTGTGATAATTTTTGATCCATTAGTGTGATTAAACCTTCTCCTAACGGTCCTAGATCTGGATGTTTACTTACAATTTCAAGTTTTTCTATTCTAGCAATAATTACTCCAAGCTGATGCTGATATCTTAGTAGTAGTCTATCTCGTTGTATTTTTGATAATCCTGAATCATCATCGTATAATCTAGAAATTGTCTTTGTTAGAATATCCCTTTCAATTTCTAATGCATGTAATTGATTTTGAACATGCGTATTGGCACCAATCTTTGGCTGCTGATTATTTTTTAATGAAAAAAACTGATTTAACATTTAGGTGTACCATTTAATCCATGAATATCTTCTTAGTTTTGAATCAGGAAAACCACAGCTTGCACATCTTTGATGACGTTTATGAAAGGAATTTTTACCACATCTTCTACATCTAATATGAGTTTTTTTCCTTGACATTAACCCCATTGCTGGTGTTCCTCTACCCATAGCGATTCACCTATTTTGGAGGTGGGGAGATCATAATTACATTATCCCCACGAACAACTATGGATCCAAGAGTTTTTGTTTCGCCTTCAGAAGGGATCTCTTCTGATTGGTCGAGTAGCAGATTCATGTGTTGGTCAAATCCTAACAAGTTTCCACGAATGGTCTTGTTACCTTTGAGCTTGATGAGGACTACCTTATTGATACTCTCATCCAATACTTTTACTGCCATATCTACGGACATTTATTTCACTTATTGGATCACCTACTGAGGAGTATATTAAACGTTGACTGGTAAAATTTTCAACTTTGTTCGGTAAGTCAAGATTGACACTCTTTTGCTAGATTTCGAACAATTTCACTAAGAAATCGTTGTCCATCCTTCTTTGTTGCACCAGTTGGATCACCCCATACACCATTCTTTGTAACCTTAGGAAATCCACCTGGTTTTGTAGCAAGTTTACCAATTTTTCTTTTTTCCATATCGCTTAAGCCATTTGTTACCAAACCTTTTTTTGCCTTTTTCATTTTCACCTTATTTGAGATAGCCAACATGAGTGATGTCTCTACAAATCCGGCATGATCGAACTGTTGCTTCATAAAATGCCAATATGAGAATTTAGAGACTTTAATACCGAATTTTTTCTTGTAGTCATTATCTTGATAAATTACGTATTGACCCATTACTCCTAAATTTCCATGATGGCCATTTAATATGATAATTCTTTTGATATGATTTTTTGTAAGTGATGTTATAATATCATCAAGTATTTTTCTAAGATTATTCACTTTTAGGCTCGTATTGAAAAGTGGCTCATGCTCCCATGATACTCCATAACTAATGGTTGGAAAAACTATGAAACCACACTTTTTTGCTAAACGTGAGGCAATCTCTGTAACAATATCAGAATCAGTTGATATAGGCAGATGGGCTCCATGTTGCTCAATTGAGCCTACAGGAATGATTACTGTGAGTTTTTTTGATTTGATTAATTTTCTAAATTCGGGATCGTATAGCTCATTGATGTCCATTATTTTCACTTATTTTTAGTGTGAACTTTTCTCCAACGTACATCTAATTTATTTGAAAGATGCATCTTTGTTGCTTTAAGCAAAGTTTCAGCCTCTAATTTTTGACCTTCACGTTTTATTGATTCTAATGTATCTTCTGGAGTTACTTTGAATGAATCCTGGAAAATTATTGGTCCCTGATCAAGATTTTCTGTTACATAATGAGATGTAACACCAATAATTTTCGTTCCTCTTTCAAATGCTTGTTCATATGCTAATGCACCAGGAAATGCTGGTAATAATGATGGATGAATATTGATTATACGATTTGGATATCTCCAAACAAAGTTAGGTGATAGAATTCTCATATACCTTGCAAGGACAATTAAATCAATATCATATTTTTTACAAGCTTGCAAAATTTTTGTTTCAGCTTTGTCTTGATTTCTCTCATTAATCAAAACAAATGGAATTTTTGCCTTTTTTGCAATTGATGATAGTGTTTTTTCAGTACCAACTATTACAGAAATATTTCCTTTAATCTCTTTTTTAGATCTAGATTTCAATATTGTATTCAGACAGTGTGGTTCTTTAGTAACAAAAATTGCAATGTTTTTTTGAGAATTTGTTTCATGGTGAGTATTAACTTGCATTTTTAATTTTTTAGCAAGTTTTTGTATATCAGAATCAAACTTTTCTCTATTAATTTTTGATGTAAATGATACTTCTAGATACATACCAAAAAGTCCTTTGATTACATTTTGGTTAACTTGTTCAAGATTACCATTCTTTTCAAATACAAAACTGGTAAAATTAGCTACAATTCCTTCTTTATCTTTACCTACAACAGTAATACCAACAAGTCTTTTTTTCATGGCGTCGTTGACGTATTATTACATATATGCGTAAGGTATCAGGCTCAAAATAAAAACTGGTGCGGGAGGTGGGATTCGAACCCACGAACTCCTAAGAGACAGGGTCCTAAGCCCTGCGCCTTTGACCAGGCTGGGCGACTCCCGCAAACAATTAGCAACAACAGACAAATTTATCGGTATTGGAATGATTGTAAATGGGTAAATTGTTTGGCACTAATGGTGTTCGTGGAATCTTCGGTAAGGATTTCAATTTAGAGTTCATTAATGATCTAGTCTCATCAATTGCAAATCATTATCAAAGTGGGAAAATTTTGGTTGCAGTTGATGGAAGGAATTCTAGTCCTGTAATTGAAAAAATTGTTTCATCTGCATTAAATTATTCTGGATTAGATTGCCATTTAGCCGGATTAGTTCCAACTCCATGCTTAGAGTTTGCCACAAAAAATCTTGGTTATGATGGAGGGATAATGATCACTGCATCTCATAATCCTCCTGAATATAATGGAATTAAATCAGTAGCATCAGACGGTGTAGAAATTTCACGAGATGATGAGAAAAAAATTGAGGAAATTTATTTTAATAAAAATTGGAAAAAACCATCAAAATTTGGTGTTACAACAAATGAGGACAGAGCAATTCAAGTATACATTAATGCAATAAAATCTCATGTGGATATACCAAAGATAATTTCCAGAAAACTCAGAATTGCTATTGATCTTGGTAACGGTGCACAAGCAATAACTGTTATTCGTTTATGTAAAGAATTAGGATGTGATGTTTTTACGATAAATGAAAATATTGATGGTGATTTTCCTGGCAGAGGTTCAGAACCTACCCCACAAAATTTATCAGATCTTTCATCCCTAGTTAAAAAAAATCAAGCAGATATTGGAATTGCATTTGATGGAGATGGTGATCGAAGTATTATATGTGATAATGAAGGTAAAGTTATCACTGGAGATAGTTCTGCAATTCTACTATGTAATTACCTATTAGAGAAAAATCCTAATTCTACTGTAATCACTTGCTTAAATTCTGGGACAACAATTGAAAAACTTGTATCATATACTAACTCTAAAGTAATTAGAACTAAAGTCGGAAGTGTTGAAGTTTCAAGAAGAATGGTTATTGAAAATGCGCTTATTGGATTTGAAGAAAATGGTGGTTTTATGTATGGAAAACACAACCAAGTTCGTGATGGAGCTATGACATTAGCATTAGTTCTGGATTTACTGGCAAATTCAGAAAAATCCTTATCTGAAAATATAGAATCACTACCTATTTCATATACTACAAAAGATAAAATTTCTTGCTTAACTGATGATGCAAATAGGGTCATATCTGAACTTTTGAATGAATTTCCAGATTCAGATACATCTGATGGCATAAAAATTACTTTTGATAGCCAAAACTGGATAATGGTTAGACCAAGTGGTACAGAGCCAATTATTAGAATTTATGCTGAATCAAGTAATCAAAAAAATCTTGATGATTTAATGTCCAAGTATATTAAAAAAATTAATTTAATCATAAACCGGCAACATATTTAAGACGAGTTCAAGGCATTTTTTGAATGGCTAAAGCATATTACGTCAAACATGAAACTCCAGCAGATCTTGTTAATCCAATTTTGGAGGCATTAAGAGTAGCAGCAACTACTGGAAAAGTTAGAAAAGGTACTAATGAAGCAACCAAAGCCATTGAAAGAGGGATTAGCAAATTAATCATAATTGCTGAAGATGTTGAACCACCAGAGGTAGTTGCACATCTTCCATTAATTTGTGAAGAACAGGGTGCTGCATATGCATTTGTTCCAGATAAACAAGAGTTAGGAAAAGCACTTGGAATTGATGTAACATCTGCTGCCGCTGCAATATTAGATGCAGGTGATGCACAACACATTATTGAAGAAGTTATTGCCTCCCTTGCAAAAGCTAAAGGTGGCGATACTGAACAATGAGTCAGCAATCACAATCTGACGAACTAAGTTCTGCAGAAATTATTCAAATTGTTGGTAGAACTGGAATTGCTGGTGAAGTTATACAAGTAAGAGTTAAAATTTTAGAGGGAAAAGATAAAGGACGTGTTCTTACAAGAAATGTAAAAGGTTCTGTTAGAATGTCTGATATTATTATATTACGAGAAACTGAACGAGAAGCTAAAAAAATCCATTAGTGATGTAAATGAGTCTTTTAGTTAAACCATGTAATTTTTGTGACAGACCTGTTGCAAAAGGTACAGGAACAATGCTTGCGTTAAACAATGGTACTGTTATGTGGTTTTGTTCATCAAAATGCAAAAAGAATATGCGTGTATTAAAGCGTGATCCAAGAAAACTAAAATGGACAAACAAATATGTCAAAGGCGGAATTAAAGTCAAGAAGTAAATTGACTGAGCAAACTTTATTCATAGTAAAACCTGATGGTGTAAAAAGAAAATTAGTCGGTGAAATTCTATCTAGATTTGAAAAGAAAGGATTTGTTATCATTAAATTAAAAATGTTTAGTTTTACCAAAGAACTTGCATCTGAGTTTTATTCTATACATAAAGAAAAACCATTTTTTGACGAATTATTATCTTATATTACATCAGGACCTGTAGTAGTTGCAGTAATAGAGGGAAATAATGCTGTTATAACAACAAGACAAATGGTAGGTGCAACAAAATCGTTTGAGGCTGAACCAGGTTCTATTAGAGGAGATTTTGGTTTAGGATTTACTGAAAACATTATTCATGCTTCTGACTCTTTAGAAAGCTTTGAAAAGGAAGTGAATGTAGTATTCAAGTGATTAACGTTGGGGATAAGACAACCAATTGTGGCAGTATTAGGCCACGTTGATTCAGGGAAAACATCAATCTTAGATAAGATTCGTGGAACTGGTGTACAATCTAGAGAAGCTGGTGGAATAACTCAGCATATAGGTGCAAGTTTTCTTCCAGACGAAACTATTAAAAAAATATGTGGCTCATTATATGAAAAACTAGGTCAATCTGAAACTAAAGTACCAGGAATTCTTGTTATTGATACTCCAGGACATGAAGTATTTACTAATTTAAGAGCTAGAGGTGGTTCTGCTGCAGATATAGCCATTCTAGTGGTTGATATCAATAGAGGATTACAGCCTCAAACAAATGAAAGTCTAAAAATTCTTGAAAGTAGAAAGGTTCCTTTTGTTGTTGCACTAAATAAAGTGGACATGATATCTGGTTGGCAAAAAAATGATATGCCTCTTGTGTCTCAAGCAATAAAAAGTCAGAGTACACCTGTTCAAACTATAATAGATGAACAAATTTACAATGTCGTTGGTGCTCTTTCAATTTTAGGTTATCAATCAGAGGCATTTTATCGAGTTCAGGATTTTTCTAAAGAAGTCTCAATAGTACCTATTAGTGCTAGAACAGGAGTAGGAATTCCTGAATTATTGGGGGTTTTAGTTGGTTTAACAGAACAATTTCTCAAGAAGAAATTAGAGCAAGAAGAAAAATCAACACGAGGTATAATTCTTGAAGTAAATGACGAAGTTGGGTTAGGACCTACTGCAAATATGATCTTAGTTGATGGATTTCTGAAAAAAGATGATAATATTGTTGTAGCAAAGAGAGATTCTGTTATAGTAACTAAGCCTAAGGCACTATTATTACCAAAACCATTAGATGAAATGCGTGATCCTAGGGATAAATTCAAACCAATTGATGAAGTTCAGGCAGCAGCAGGAATTAAAATAGCATCACCAGATCTTGATGGTGTACTTCCTGGCAGTACAGTTTATGCTACATCAGATCTAATAGAAGCTGAAAAATTCAAAAAATCAATAGAATCTGAAATGAAATCAGTATTCATCAATACTGAAACGACTGGTCTAATTTTAAAATGTGACACAATAGGTTCATTGGAAGCATTAACTGAGATGCTAAGACGCAAACAAATCCCAATTTCCAAGGCTGACATTGGTCCTGTAACACGTAGAGATGTAATGGAAGCTAAAGCAATAAAAGAAAAAGATCGACATCTTGGTGTTATCTTATCTTTTAATGTAAAGATATTTGATGACGCTGTAGTTGAATCAGAAGAAAGTTATGTTAGAATTTTTGATGATAAAATAATCTATAGCTTAATTGATGATTATTCATTATGGGTTGAACAAGATAGCGCTGACGTTGATAGTGCAATTTTTAATGAAATGACTCCTATTGTAAAATTTACATTTCTTAAAGGTTACATCTTTAGAAATAATAATCCTGCAGTATTTGGAATTAGAGTTGATACAGGAAAATTACGACAAAAAATTCCTTTTATGAATAAGTCTGGAAAAAAAATTGGTATAGTACACCAACTCCAAAATGATGGAAAAACTGTACCTATAGTAAAACCTGGTGAAGAAGTTGCATGTTCTGTACAAAACATAACTATTGGAAGGCAAATATCTGAAGAAGATGTTTTTTATTCACTTCCAACACCTGATGAAGCAAAAAAGATTCTGAAAAAATATATGCACAAATTAAATTCAGAAGAATCAAAAATTTTTAATGAGATTTTAGAAATTCAAAGAAAAATTAATCCCGTTTATGGTTATTAATTTAAAGAATGTTTTTTGCAGATCATATGAATTCCAGGTTCTCCTACCGCTCCAATCATCTTGTCAATAGGTGTACCATTTCTAAACATAATGAATGTTGGAATTGATTGAACACCAAATTTCATTGCAATATTTTGATTATTATCCACATTTACTCTTGCAAAATTAATATGCTCATACTTTTTGGCAAGTCTAGTAAATATAGGATGCATTGATTTGCATGGTCCACACCATTCTGCCCAAAAATCAACCAATGTTAATACATCTTTAGAAACTATTTGTTCAAAATTGTTAATGTCTAAATCAATTACTGAGGTTTTTTCTGAAATATTTGATTGATTATGAAGCTTCAATATTTCTTCTAGTTGTTTTTTCTTGAGTTTTTCTAATTCCTCATCTACCATATTGAATGATTCTGGTTATTTACTTAATAATTTTTACAAATCTAAAAGATACTTCAACCTAGTCTCGTCACCCTCATCAATTTCCATTTCATGAAATGTAGGAGATTTAATCTCTACTTTGAAACCATGTTTCTTAATATCAATATTTTCACCAAATAATTCAGCATTGATTACAAACGGCTCTTTTTTAACATCCAACTTGAATCGTTTTATTGCAAAACCATCAGTAATTGTTAAAATTATAATTTCCTCTAGCCAATTATACAATAGATAATCTAGATCTTTACCTTCAACAGTTATTTTTTTCTGAATATCTTCATCTATCTTTGAGTCATCAATTATTGTTTGTACAATTGATTGTCCAGCAACTTCAAATGCTTTTGTCAAATTAGGTGCTTTAACTTCAATGAGTGCATCAGTTGAATGTTCAAGGTATTTGTAGCTCATTTCCTTTTTTTACATTTCTGATATTAATTAGTTCTAATTTCTATAGCAAAGCCTAAATGCATTCGTTCATTTTTTTTTGTAAATGGAACTACCTAGAGGCATGAAGGATTTTGATAATAATGAATTTTCAAGAATTGAATTTGTCAGAGAAAAATTTCTAGAAACATCAGAAGTCTTTGGGTATAAACCAATGGAACCTTCTTCAATTGAATCACTTTCTACATTAGAAGCAAAAAGTGGAGAATCAATCAAGGATGATGTTTATTTTTTTACTGATAAGGGAGAACGAGAAATTGCATTAAGATTTGACTTTACCGTTGGATTAACTCGATATGCAGTTTCTCAAAAATCTATGAAACTACCAGCAAAGATTTCTGCATTTGGTGGAGTTTGGAGATATGATGAACCACAAAAGGGAAGATACAGATTTTTTCACCAATGGGATGTTGAGATTTTTGGCAGTGCAAATTTAGAATATGATGCCGAAATAATTGAATTCACGTCAAAGTTTTTTTCAAATCTTGGTTTAGAGAATATTATAATTGATATATCTCATAGAAAATTAGTTCAATCGTACATCAATGAAATCTTCCAAGAAGATGATCAACAAATTGTTTCTGATATGCTAAGAGCAGTTGATAAAATACAAAAAAAATCTAAACAAGAAATCATTTCTGAATATGAAAAAAAGGGATATTCACGTGATAAATTAGAAAAAATTATTGAGTTTTCGAAAATTACTGGTACACCATCTGAAATTCTAGATAAGATTGATGTTAGTTGTTTTGCTGGTTGGGATGAAATCACAGCGATTTATGATTCACTAAAAAATCGTGACATCAATAATATTCAAATTAACTTGGGAATTGTTCGTGGTTTAGATTATTACTCAGGAATTGTTTTTGAAGCATTTGATAATACTTTTGATATAGGGGCTCTTGTAGGTGGAGGAAGATATGATAGTTTACCTGAAGCATTTGGAAGAACAGATTTTGGTGCAACAGGTGTTGCAGGTGGTGTTGAAAGAATAATTTTAGCATTAGAAAATCAAAATTCTAAATTTAAAGAAACAGATAAACGAATTTCTGTTTTATATGTTAACGATCAAATGAAAAATCATGCAATAAAAATCGTATCGTCACTTCGTAATAAAGGAATTCTAGTGGACATTGATCTTAGTGGTAAATCATTAAAAAAACAAATGGAGCAATCTATTAATTCAAAATTTGCAGTGATAGTTGCACCAAATGAATTCTCTAATGGAATGGTAGTATTACGTAACATGTTAGACAGAACAGAAAAACAAGTCAAAGTAGAAGATTTAATGTCTGAATTTAGTTGATAAATGCTCTGGTAAGCATCATTATTTCTGGTCCATTAGTTAGTGTTCCAACCACCATAGCCTTGTTATTAACCAAGATACCAGATGAAAGAAAAGGAAGTCCACCATTAATTGTTGCGTGTTCTAGTTTTACACCTAAAATATCGCTGATTATTTTCATATCATCATCATCAGTTTCAGGATGTATAATTCCCCCTGATTGTGATGCTGCCATAACTGCACCAACTTGATGGAAACCTGCAATTTTCTTCTGTAAAACTTCGATGTCTAGTACATCTTCAATTTTTTGAATAGATTCTTTTGGTAAACTAGGAGAGACAATTCCACCTTTATCATTTACACACATCATATTTCCAAGCGCATTAGATTTCACATCTAAAATATCTACATTTAGATCTGTTTTCCTTTTAATTATATCCAGTTCATCTTCAGAGCAAGTATTAGGTAGTAACATCCCATGATTATTCACAACCATAAATATTCCTAATAGTCTAGTATTTGCTACAGATGTTACAATATAATCAGTTTGTAGATATTCAGACAGTTTTTTTGATTTTGTAGCCGCAAATCCATTTGGAAGAAAAACGAATTCATCGTTAACTTTTGTATAAATTCCAATATTAGGTCCTCTGTATACGTCGAATTTTATTATATCCAATAATATGTTACTATTTGAAAAAGATATGAACGTACTCTAATTTATCTAAAAACAGCGTTATAAAAAATGAATTTTAATTACTGATCGTTTAGTCTGTGCTAATTTTGTCTAGATTTAAATAATATTCAAAAGGACAATTTCTATGGCAATACTAGAAAACTTTTGCAAAGACGACAAAAAGCCAATTGGAAAGATCATTGATGGACCATCTGGTAATTTTCATTGGGTTTGGCCATCTCAAGCTGGTGAACCTGGAAATGATTGGGATGCATCTAAAGATGAGAAAGTTCTAGCCGATTATGAAAAACACGGCGAGAAAATGGTGAAACTTGGTATCACTGGTACTATGGTAGCAAATGATTGGGATGTTTGCGTAGCAGATGGTGCTTGTATAGAAGCATGTCCTGTTCAAATATTTCAATGGTATAGAACTGACAAAGATATCTCAGGAATTGACGCAGTTAATGATACTACAGATTGGAAAGGCGAAGGCACAACTGAAAAAGAAGAACGACTTGATTTCACAGACAAGGCAGATGCAATAAGAGAACATGATTGTATCTATTGCATGGCATGTGTATCAGTTTGTCCTCCACAAGCAGTTCTCGTTGATCAAGCCAATATGGAATGGCACGACAAAGCAGCTGGAACTTTTGTGAAAATGGAATCTGGTTCAGAGAATCCACACGCGCACGATTAGAATTAATATCTAATCTTTTCTTTATTTTTCATTTTTTATCTACTAGTAGTTTGTATACCAATCATGCATAAAATTGGAATAGATCTTGGTGGAACAAAAACAGAGGGTGTATTATTAGATGAAAAATTTGAAATTATCGATAGAAAAAGATTACCGACAAATCAACAGGAAGGTTATTCGTCAATTCTTGATTTAATTAAAAATTTAGTTGATGATTTAAAACAGAAAACTGATGATAGTACATCCATAGGCATTTGCACCCCAGGTGCATTATCAAAACAATCTGGTGTGATCAAAAATAGTAATACACAATGTCTTATTGGAAAAGATCTTAGTAATGATTTAGAGAATATTTTGAAACAGAAAATTTCTATTGAGAATGATGCAAATTGTTTTGCATTAGCAGAATCAAAACTTGGTGCAGCACAAAATTTTGATATGGTTTTTGGTGTAATATTGGGTACTGGTGTTGGTGGTGGTCTGATAATAAATGATCATATTTACAATGGTAGAACAAATATTGCTGGTGAATGGGGACATCATTGTATTTGGCCTAAAGGAAATTCTTGTTATTGTGGAAAAAGGGGGTGTGTAGAAACCTATCTCAGTGGCCCTGCTTTAGAAAAAAGATGGGAATATCTTTCAAATAAACAACAATCATTGTCTGAAATTCTTCAGAATAGTGAGGATGATTTACTCCAGAAGTGGAAAAGTGAATTTCTAGAGAACTTTGGTTTGGCACTTGGAAATGTGATAGATATTTTAGATCCAGACGCAATTGTTTTGGGTGGAGGCTTATCTAATATTCCATTCCTGTATGATGAAGGTAAAAATTCAGTATACCAAAAAGTTTTCAGCGATCAAATTGACACTCCAATTCTAAAAAACAATCTAGGTGATTCTGCTGGAGTTTTTGGTGCGTGTATGATATGATTATTTATTGTGGTTCTATTGTTGCTGGAGGTTTACTGGATATTACATAAGATACCCATGTAACTTCTTCAATTTCATTTGTAATTCTGTTACTAATTTTCTCCAAAATTCCATGTGGGAGTCTAGTCCAATCTGCGGTCATTGCATCAATAGAATCAACAATTCGTACAGTAACAATTCTTCCATATTTTCTTTCATCACCAACAACACCTACGGCTTTGTCATCTCCTACAGCAGCAAATGCCTGCCAAACTTGGTTATATAATCCGGCATCCCACAATTCTTCTTCTATGATTTTACTTGCTTTTCTTGATATTGACAATTTTGTTGGGGTTACTTCGCCTATGACTCTTACAGACAAACCTGGTCCTGGGAATGGATGTCTATTGACTAATTTTTCAGGAACACCAAGAATTTTTGCAACTTCTCTAACTTCATCTTTGTATAGTTCTCTTAACGGCTCTAGAATTTCCAAATTCAACCAATCTGGTAAACCACCAACATTATGATGTGATTTAATTACAGACGCTGGTCCTTTTGAGACTCCACTCTCAATTACATCAGGATATAATGTTCCTTGTGCAAGCCATTTGAATGGACCATTCTTTTCAGCAAAATCTGTAAAAACTCTGATGAACTCTTCACCAACAATTTTTCTCTTGTCTTCGGGATCCAAAACCCCTCTTAATTTTGAAAGAAATTTCTCTTGAGCTTCTATTTTATGAAAATTCAATGAAAAATTTTTCATAAACATATCATCAATCTCTTCTGATTCATTTAAACGCAACAAACCGTTATCAACAAAAACTCCTGTTAATCGTTCTCCTATAGCCTTGTGGATCAATAATGCTGCTACCGTTGAATCTATTCCACCACTAACACCACATAGTACGTTTCCATCAATTTTTGTTAATTCATTTACTGTTTTTTCAATAAATCCTTCCATTGTCCAGTCTTGTTTTGCGTTACAAATGTTCAAAACAAAATTCTTCAAAATCTCAGTTCCTTGTTCAGTATGAATAACCTCAGGATGAAACTGAATTCCAAATATGGTTCTATCTTTATTAGCTATAGCTGCTGCATGTGCATTACTAGTATGACCAATAATATCAAATTCGTCAGGAATTTCTTCTGCTTCATCACCATGACTCATCCATGCTCTGATTGATTCACCTAATCCCTCTAGTAGTTTAGAATTTTTGTCCATCATTAACAAAGATGATCCATATTCTTTGTTTGCTTGTTTCACTTTTCCTCCAAATTTATTAACAATTAGTTGATGACCATAACAAATTCCAAGTATTGGCAGTTCAAAGTCAAATATTGCATTTTCTGGAAGTGGTGCATCTGAATTATAAACACTTGAAGGTCCGCCAGAAAAAATTATTCCTTTAGGTTCTTTCTTTTTTAATTCATCACTAGATATATCGTATGGAACTAATTCTGCATATACTGAAAGTTCTCTAATTCTCCTGCAAATAAGATGACTATATTGAGAACCAAAATCTAAAACAACAATTTTATCCATTTTATCACTTTGTAGAATTTTCTATCATTCGTGTTAATGACCATGTAGCAGTATTGATAATCTCGTCAATTCTATTTTTTTCACGATAATTTTTAATAATTATCTCTCTAATCGCACTTCCATTCTTATTGATTATACAATTAATTACAGATTCCTCGTTAATTTTACCATTTTCAACTAATTTACTGTCACTTTTTTTCATCTCACCAATAATTCGCTCAACAAAAAATGTTCTAAGTGGTGGAACTTCCGGTGTTAATCCAATTCCATCCTCTAAAATGATTGATACTTGTTCTGGTGTAATAATTGCATTAGCAATAATTTCACCATTTTTACTTTTTTTAATAGGTATTGTATTATCTGTTTTTTCTAATACTTCTGAATTAATTTTTTTATCAGAATTAGTTTTTGGTAGTTTAGATGCTTTTGTGAAACTTGAATCTTTAAGACTAGTATCTAAAATATCTAAAGTTTTTTGTAAAAATGCAATTTCTTCTTCATATTTACCTAGTTTTTCGATTATTGTCTCTTTTAGTTGTACCATGTTCTGAATTTGTTCATCAGTATATTGCATATCTGTTAGAAAACTTATTCCGTATTAAAACGCATTCTAATTACCTATGATATACTCAAGGTCAACCAAACTAATCTTTTTGAATCCTTTAATTGATTCAGATGTAGTATAAAGCTCAGAATCAGATTTTTTCGCAAGCCATTCTAGTAATTTTTTACCATATTCTAGTTTTTTTAATTTAGTTTTTCGATCGATCACTTTCTTTTTTGAATATTTTCCAATTTTATTACCAAAATCCATTCCAAACAAAATTATTTTTTTTGCATTAAAACTTTCAGCCAAGAAGACGCATCTATCACCATCAGTAAATCCACCAAAATTTTCTAACTTACCAAATTTTTTTGTTTGTGTTGTACCAATTTTATTTTGAAGTTCTGAAACAATGTCTAATTTATCATAGTTATTTCCATGTGCATGTATAATTATTGGAATTTTTGTTCTACCAATTTTTTTAATACTTGCGATATCACCATCTAGATCTGTAACTAAAATTTGTGGCTTAATGTTGTGCTCAATTAATGCTTGAACCGCACCGTCAGCAACTACTTTAGTAATATTTTGGTATTTTTTGAGTGTTGGAATTGATCTAGATAGCGAGGGTCCAGCCCCAATTATGAACACTGTTTGCCCGTTGATAGTTTTTTTAATATTTGATAGAGGATATCTGTTTCTAATTTTTGAATTTAATTTCTTTGCAGAAACGAGATCCTCATGTTTTCTATATCCAAACACATTTCTAATTTCACGATATCTTGTTTCCCATCCTCGTATTGTCATAAACTCAAATTAGATGACCTTTTCATAAATCATATGGCAAAATTAGGAAAATTATCAGTTGGAGGAAAGAATAAAACAAAAATTATGGGAATAATTAATGTTAGTCCTGAATCATTTTTCAAAAAATCGATTAATACAACTAAATTAGAAATTTCTAAAACTGTAAAAAAAATGGAGGGTGATGGTGTAAACATTATTGATGTCGGTGGAATGTCAACTGCACCTTATCTTAAAACAATAATTTCTGAAAAAGAAGAAGAAAAACGCGTCTCAAGGGCCATAAAGATTATTCAAAATATTACAAATATTCCAATCTCTGTTGATACCTGTAGGTCAAGAGTTGCACAATCTGCATTAGAATTAGGTGTTGAAATAATCAATGATGTTTCTGGTTTAAAATTTGATAAAGACATGCCAAAAATTATAGAAAAATTCCAGCCCTCGCTAATTGTTTGTGCGTATAGTAACAAAATAGTTGGAAATAATCATGCTGTTGAAACAAAAAAATTACTTCAAGAAAGTATTATGATTACCAGAAAGGCAAAAATTTCTAGTGATAAAATTGTAGTTGATCCGGCAATTGGTTTTTTTAGAAAAAATGGTAGAGGATTTCCATTCACAAAAATTCGTTCTAGTTGGGTTTCTAGGGATCTAGCAGTTCTACAAAATTTACGTTTTATTAAAAACAAATTTCCAGTATTAGTTTCAGTTTCTAACAAATCATTCATAGGAGAAATTTTACAAAAAGATGATCCGGATGATCGATTGTATGGAACTATGGCTGCAGAATTGATTTCAATAATGTATGGTGCAGACATTCTACGAACACATAATGTGAGTGCAGCAAAAGATATTTTGAAGATAGCAAAAAAAATGTTAAAAAACACTAAGAAAGGCTTATAACGGTTTTTCATTCTCTGGTATGAGGTTCATTTGAGCATAAGAGAAGGAATAACGTTTGATGATGTGCTCTTGGTACCCAAATTTTCTGATATTAGTAGTAGAACACAAACTGACTTATCAACAAAGTTATCAAAAAATATCACATTAAACATTCCACTAATCAGTGCAAACATGGATACTGTAACAGAATCAACTATGGCAGTAACTATGGCTAGACAGGGTGGAATTGGAATCATTCATCGTTTTCTAACAATTGAAGAACAAGCAAACCAGGTTCTAAAAGTGAAACGTTCTGGAAGTGTGATGATAGAAAATCCATATCAGATTAATGAGGATCAAAGTATTAGTACCGCACTTGATATTATGACTGACAAAGAAGTTTCAGGTTTGCTGGTTGTTGATTCTGAATCCAGGCTTGTTGGAATCCTCACTGAACGTGATGTATTGTTTGAATCTCTAGATTCTACAAAATTAGTTAAAGAACTAATGACAAAAGACGTCATAACCTCAAAACATGGCATAAATGTCGATGAGGCAAAAGACATTCTAAAAAACAATAGAATTGAAAAGCTACCATTAATTGACGATGACCAAAAAATTCATGGACTTTATACAACTCGAGACATACTAAATACTGAAAATTATCCAATTGCATCTCATGACAGTAAAGGAAGACCACTTGTAGGTGCTGCAGTTGGAGTGAAGGGTGACTTTTTGGAAAGGACAGAAGCACTTCTAGAAGCTGACACTGATGCAATTGTAGTAGATATTGCACATGGACATAGCGAAAATGCAATCAGTACAGTGAAGAATATCAAAAAAGCGTTTCCTGATTGTGAATTGATTGCAGGAAATGTAGCTACTGCACAAGGAACTGAAGATCTGATAAAGGCAGGAGTTGATGCTGTAAAAGTAGGTGTTGGATCTGGCTCAATTTGTATTACTAGAGTGATAACAGGTTCTGGCGTTCCTCAGTTAACAGCAGTTTTAGATTGTGCAGAAATTGGTAAGAAATACGATATTCCAATCATATCAGATGGTGGTACTAGAACCTCAGGTGATGCAACAAAAGCACTAGCAGCGGGTGCATCATCTGTGATGTTAGGAAGTATGTTAGGTGGAACAGATGAAAGTCCAGGTTCTACTATTAGTAAAAATGGTAAACGCTTCAAAATTTACAGAGGCATGGCATCACTAGCTGCTGCAAGAGGAAGAAAATCAAAAGAAACTGGATTAGTAGATTTAGGTGACGATCTTAATGATTATGTTGCAGAAGGTGTAGAAGCATTTGTTCCATACAAGGGAACAGTAACTGATATACTTACACAAATTACTGGAGGAATACGTTCTGGTCTTAGTTACTGTGGTGGGCATACAATTCAACAAATGCAAGAAAATGCTGAATTTATCAAAATGTCTGGGGCTGGTTTTGCTGAAAGTAAGCCACATGATGTAGATTTGATGTAGCTAGTTTTTTATTGTTTTAGAATACAGTTTTTTTATGTTAAATAAATTTACTATAATTGGTCTTATAATTGGAGGTATAGTCTCAATTCTTGGTGCATCTTCAATGATTGGTTCTTTAACTAGTCCAAATGAAATACAAGAAGATTCTGCAACATTTGGAATTGGTGGTATAGATAAAATTCAGTTTAATGCACCCAAGAATTCATCTCAGTCATTAGCTGTTACTGGAGATTCATTTGATATTAAAATCACAACACCAGATTCATCTAATGATGTAGATCAAAGTTTTAAGGATAAAGCAAGCTTCTCATGGACTTCGGCTACATCTGGTGAAATAACTATTATAATACAAAACACTGGAAATTCTGAATTTACTGAAAATTACAAATTTGAATTAGAACGCGATCCATTATTTTTCACTTACTCTATTTTAGTAATTATTGCAGGAATTGTAATAATTGGTTTTAGTGCAGGATTTAGTGCTAGGAAACCAAAGGGTTTTTAGCTCAACGTTGCAATAGGATAAGAACCAATTACTCTTAGAAATGAAGTACAATTTTCAATTTCTGATAGAACTTTAGTAATATCATCATTCAACTCATGACCAATAAAATCTACATAGAAATTATATTCCCATGTTTTACCAATTTTTGGTCTTGATTCTATTTTCGTTAAATTAATTTTATTCTCATAGAATATTCTAATTATTTCATATAATGTTCCAGGTTCATGTTTTATGGAAAAAATTATAGACGTTTTGTCATTCTTTGTTTCATTAGTTTTTTCTTTTGACAATATTAAAAATCTAGTATAATTGTTCGAATCGTTTTCTATGTTTTCTTTGATTATTGGCATGTTGTATATTGCTGCTGCATTTTTACTCGCTATGCATGCAATATTTTTGTCATTCATATCTTTTACAATTTTTACACTTCCTGCAGTATCATAAGTCGGAACAGTTTTGCATGAACCATTTTGCAAGAAATTTCTGCATTGACCCAATGCTTGAGGATGTGAATAAACCGTCTTTACATCATCTAATTTTCCATTTCCAATCAAGCAGTGTTCAATTTTATGATATATTTCACCAATTGCATAAAGAATTGATGAGTATAATACATCGTAGCTCTCACCAACATTTCCTTCGATAGAATTCTCGACTGGTAAAATAGAATAATCTGATATTCCTGTTTCAGTATTGTCTAATACCTGTTTGAAAGTTGAGCAAGGAATAGTTGTTATTGTATCTTTAAAAAACATCTTTGATGCACTTTCACTATATGCACCATTTTCCCCTTGAAATGAAACTTTACTCATTTAATTTCATCAAACTTTAGAAAGTTAGATTGTTCAAAATCAGACGATAATTTACGATCATCTATCCAACTACATTCACTGCATTTAACAGCATCACGAACTTTGACTACTTTTCCAAAACATTTTCTACATTTTGTATACAAAACTCCCAAATCATG
Source organism: Candidatus Nitrosopelagicus sp. (assembly GCA_028345295.1). GTDB lineage: Archaea > Thermoproteota > Nitrososphaeria > Nitrososphaerales > Nitrosopumilaceae > Nitrosopelagicus. The sequence goes on from JAOMDA010000002.1 coordinate 118,231, forward strand.
TTCATCAATTCCAGCATGGATTGTTCCATTTACATGATTGATAATTTTTAATTTAACAATATCCTTAACTAAAGCAGCATTTTTTTTTCTCAAGTGTCTTATTGTACATATGCATTCAATATTTGATTTAGTTTCTACATCATTAACGTATTTTATTGAAACTGCCATCATTGAACCCAGATTTGCTTCAACAGTTCCAACAATAATATCACCTATTTTTGGAACCATAGTGGATTTCTTGTTCTGTATAGAGACTAATTGCTCTGTTTTGTTTAATTCAACAGTACCAATTGAGGCAGATCTTATTGCATCTCCATCTTCAAATGTGTTTTCTCCAGGAAGATATTCCTCTATAGTTGCAACCTTCTCCCCCGGTAATCTATTTTCTGACATCGAATAATTTTTTCTTATATGACTATTAATTGTTTTTTTTATTAAAGCCAGTGTGGTATCTCAAAATAGTTGTTAATCTCTTCGTTTCGTAATAATTTCAATAATGCTGTTGCTTGTGGTGTGGAGAGTACTGGTTTGTCAAATTGATTATCTGTAGATATTCTTGGGCATGCTACTTGAATAAATGCATCAATTCCTGTAAAATTTTTCAATCTGTCATTTGTAATATCTGTCATTGCAAACAGTTGAACTGATTTTCCTTCAAGTTCTAATTCTTTTTTAAATTTTAGGGCTGTTAATTGTGCAAATTGGCCTTCTTTCAGACCAACAATTATTCCAAAAGTTTGTGCATTTGTAGCTTTAAAAATTGTTAAAGTTGCTTTTTTCTCTAGAGTCTCAGAAAATTTAGTGACATCCCTTAATTCATTAAAATATGGATCTAGTACATATGTTGGTTTTTTTGTAGATAATGCAATACCAGCAGCATGGAAGTTACTTTGTCCAAGAAACAGATTAGCATCAGTAGTTTCCTTAGTTTCTATTGCAGGATAAAACTCGCACCCAAAAACTTGTCCATCATTTAACTGTCCTTTGCCTTTTCCAATTTTTACTATAATACCATTTTTTTCAAGATAGTTTTTTACGTTTTCTATTTCATGTAGATGCTGACTATCAGTAATCAGTGAAATTGTTTTGCCTTTGAATTTTTCAATACATTTAGGAAGAACTCTTTCAAAAGAAATATCATCAAAAGCGTTAATCATTATCACATTACCATCGAATGTTTCAAGTTTGTTGGTATGACCAATGTTAAAGAGAATTTCTGCACCAAGCACTTTTGCACCATTAGAGTTAAGATCACAAGTTCCCCATGTTGTATCTGCTAAAATAAAAGCAGGAATTCCAAACTTTTCCATTATGTTTGTAGCTGTTTTTTGAACTTTAGGCAAAATGCCATCTGGACCATTAAGTGCCACTGAAATTGGATTCCTTTCTGAAATTACTTGGAAAATCCTTTCCTCGTCAATTATTATCATTTATAGTAAAAACTTCCATTTTGAATTTAAACTAAACTAACATTCAACAAATAACTAAAATTGAAATTATTTTTACCCTATATATGGAATCACAAGTTATGTACATAGGATTTGATGATACTGATTCACCTAAGGGTATGTGCACAACATATCTTGCATATAAAATGGTGAATTCTCTTAAAAAAGAGAAAGTAATATTTCTGGATTTTCCAAATTTGATCAGATTTAATCCAAACATTCCCTGGAAAACACGAGGAAATGGTGCAGTTGGGTTAACAATTTCAACAGATAATCCTCAAAAAATCAAGCGTATGATAAAAAAACTTGTTAAAACATATTCTGACACAAAAAATGGTGCAAATCCAGGTTTAGTGTTTTTTGAAAAAAAAGATATACCGAATGATTTTTTTCAGTTTAGTTCAAAAGCTCTTTGGAAGCTAATTCATCGAGCAGATGCAAAAAAATTCATTTTAAAACATAATCTTGATTCATTTCATTTGGGAAATGGTCAAGGCTTAGTTGGAGCAATTGGTGTGATTGGTTACAAATTTTTTGATCAAACTTATGAATTACTAAGCTATAGAAATAGATCTAAATTTGGAACGAAACGAAAAATTGATCATACAAAAGTTAAAGAAATGCAAGAAAAGACATTTCCACAGACGTTTAACAATTATGATAAAGAGAAAGGTCGAGTTTTAATCACTCCACATGGACCTGATCCAGTTTTTTATGGAATTAGGGGCGAAGATCCTTCATCATTAATTTCTGCATCAAAACTCATCAAACCAGAAGAAAGATTACATGGATATTTAATTTTCAAGTCAAATCAGGGAACTGGTGATCATTTAAAAAATAAAATTACACTTGAAAATTTTGAGCCGTATACCTCTGGTACAATTACTGGAATTGTTTCATCTGTACCTTCTGTAATGAAAGGTGGACATGTATTTTTTTCTATCCGCTCTGGAAATGATATTTTTAGATGTGCTGTTTACAAACCAACTAAAATTACTAATATTGCAAGAAACTTGATTATTGGTGATCGAATTCAAATTGGTGGCGGTGTAAGAAAAGCAACAAAAACTTTTCAAAGACTTGTTAACATTGAATTCATTAATGTATTAGAATTAAAAAAGAAGTTTCAATCTATCAATCCTGTATGTAAAAGATGTCAAAAAAGAATGAAGTCGAAAGGAAAAAACCAGGGTTATCAATGTGTAAAGTGTGGTAGAAAATCAAAGAATAAACAAGTCATTAAACTACCACGTTTAATTTCTAAAACATTGTATATTCCAACTGTTTCTGCTCATCGTCATCTTACAAGACCAAGACAACGATTAGGTAATTTTAATCAAAAAAATCAATTTTCCAAGAAAATTCAATGGATTAGTGGATTTTAACCTAAGTAGCGGGGAGTAGATTTGAACTACTGATTTTCGGGTTATGAGCCCGACGGGATGACCTGACTTCCCCACCCCGCTGACAAAAATCGTATCATGCTGTATATACGCTTTTCAAATGCACAAATTAATAATAATATTCAATTAGATTTTTGATTATGAATAAAAAAATTAGAATTGCTGGGATTATTGCTGCATTATTAGTATCTGTGATAATCTTAACATCTCCTTCAAGTCCTCCTCCAATTCCAGAACCACCTCAAAATAATACAAAAAATCAATTTGTTGAAATTTTAGCTACAAATCTTGAAAAACCTTGGGCAATTGATTTGGCAGATGAAAGAATATTCATTAGTGAAAAAGGGGGAACTATTCGAGTTATTGATTCTGGAGAATTATTAGAACGACCATTAGTAACATTGAGAACTGCTGATGTATTTGATGGTGGGCTATTAGGAATTACACTGCATCCAGATTTTGCACAAAATCATATTCTATATGCATATTACACATACAATGAACAAGGAGAGTTATGGAATAAAGTAATTCAAATTAAAGAATCTAATAATAAAATTGTAGAAGCAAAAACTATACTTGATAAAATTCCTGGATCATCATTTAGTAATGGGGGAATAATCAAATTTGGTCCAGACTTGAAACTTTACATTGGTACAGGTGTAGTTTCTGATTTTACACATGAATCACAGAATCTAGAATCATTAGAAGGAAAAATTTTAAGATTAAATGATGATGGTTCTGTTCCTGATGATAATCCATTCGAAGACTCACTAGTTTATTCATATGGACATAGGAATCCAAAGGGTATGACATGGGATTCATCAGAAAATTTTTATGTTACTGAGCTTGGTCCAACAAAAAATGATGAAATTAATTTAATTGTTGCAGGAAAAAATTATGGTTGGCCTGATGTTGAGTGTTATGGAACTAACGTAGAATTTGTAAATCCTATAAAATGTTTTGATCCAAGCTTAGAACCAGGAGGAATAATTTTCTATTCTGGTGACAAATTAGGTTTAGAAAATTATATGATTTTAGCTTCCCAGAAAGCATCAAATCTTTACAAAGTAGAAGTGAATGATAATGGTGTGAGCTTGGAAGGTAGTATTTTAAGCGGTGTAGGAAGAATACGTGATGTCGCTCAAGGTCCTGAGGGCTATTTGTATGTGATTACATCAAATACAGATGGAAAAGCATTTCCAAGTGATGATGATGATAAATTATTGAGGATAATGAAATAATATGGCAGAATCATCAATACCAAAATTCTTTGAAAAAAATCTGAAAGAGAGATTATCTATTGTAGGAGAATTTGCAAATTTAACAAATGAGGAAATTAAGATTTTAGAATCTGCAACTGGTGGAATTGATTTTTCACAAGCAGATAAAATGATTGAAAATGCAATTGGTACATTTTCACTACCAATTGGGATTGCTACTAATTTTAGAATTAATGAAAAAGACTATCTTATTCCTATGGTTATTGAAGAACCATCAGTAATTGCTGCATCATCAAAAGCTGCAAAAATTGCAAGAGTTAATGGTGGATTTACAGCAACAGCAGATGGTAATTTCAGTATAGGTCAGATTCAGGTTGTTAATGTTGATGTCCAGGAAACAATTCCCAAAATTATCGCATCGTCATCTGAAATTATTGAACTGGCAAATTCAAAAAGTGAAACATTATCAAAACTTGGTAAAGGTGTAAAAGAGATTATCTGTAAGGAGGTAAAAACCGACTCTAATTCAATGCTAATTGTTGAATTAATAATTGATGTAGGGGATGCAATGGGTGCTAATGTTACAAATACAATGTGTGAAGCAGTTGCTCCACTAATTGAAAAATTAAGTAGTGGGAGAACTTTGTTACGAATACTTTCAAATTATTCAATAAAAAGAATGGTTACAGCATCTGCAGTTTTTGACAAAGATAATGTTGGCGGTGAAAAAGTGGTCGATGATATGATTTCTGCATTTCAATTTGCAAATAATGATACGTTTAGAGCTGTAACACATAACAAAGGAGTAATGAATGGAACAATCTCAGTTGCAAACGCTACTGGTCAAGATAGCAGAGCAATAGAGGCTGCAGCGCATGCATATGCTGCAAAAAGTGGAATGTACAGATCATTAACTGAATGGACAAAAGATGATAGTGGAAATCTGCTTGGAAAATTTGAACTTCCTTTGTCTGTAGGCATAGTAGGTGGTGTCATAAATGATCATCCTATAGCAAAAATTTCGAAAAAAATCTTAGGCGTGAATTCTGCACAGGAGTTGGCTTGCATAATGGCCTCTGTTGGACTTGCTCAAAATTTTGCTGCAATGAGAGCACTTGTAACTGAAGGTATACAAAAAGGACATATGAAACTCCACGCACGAAAACAGGATTGAAAATTATTAACAAATTCAGTTTATATAACCTAGGTGAACCATGATAAAAATTGCATCAGTAAAATTCGCTATTCCTAAAGGAAGTCTTGAAGAAGCTACATTCAAGCTACTCGAAAATTCATGGACAAAAGTTAACAGAAAAAGTAGAACTTATCGGGTATACCTAGATGATTCTGAAATCAAAGTAAAGATGTTAAGACCACAAGAAATTCCTAATCTTGTCTCTGATGGTCTTTATGATGTTGGTATAACTGGCAAGGACTGGATTAATGAAACAAAGTCAGACGTTGAGCCATTAGTAGACCTGGAATATGGAAAGATTAAACTAGTCATAGCCATGCCGGACAATTACAGATACAAATCATTAGATGATATGATACTGGACTATTCTAAAAAGAAGAAAGTTCTTCGAATATCCTCAGAATATCTGACAAATGCTTCAAAATTCATCAAGAGTTGTAAGAGTTACAAAAAGCGGTATGGATCAAAGGACCCTATGATTGTTACACCATGGATGCGTGTTGGAACCAACAAAAATGTCCAAATTCACTTGTCATTTGGTGCAACAGAGGCAAAACCACCAGATGATGTAGATGCCATAATGGATGTTACAGAAACTGGAACCACTCTACAGCAAAACGGACTCAAGATTACTGATGTTGTGATGGAGTCTAGTGCACACCTCATTGCCAATAAAAAATCATTGAAGGATAAGAAAAAACGTGAAAAGATTTTCGATATTGTCACTCTAATGAAAGGTGCTGTACAAGGAAGAAAGTACTTGCACTTATACATGAACATTAGAAAGACAAATTTGAAAAAATTACTAAATGATATTCCGTCACTGAAAAAACCAACAGTTAGTCCTCTAAGTGAGGAAGGTTGGTATGGCGTAAACACTGTAATTCTCAAATCAGATTTCCACAAATTAATTCCAAAATTACGAAAGATCGCACAGGGATTAGTGGTACATGAACCAAGACAGATTCTTGAACTTGAGGAGATAAAGCGTGACGAAGAGAATTGATCAAGATATTACAGGTTCGTAACGTCGACAGTTTCGTAGAATCTAGGCGTCAGAAAACCTCCGTAAAAGATAGGAAAATTGTTCAATCAATACTTGATGACGTTAGAAATAATGGAGATGTGGCTGTTAAGAAATACGAACAGAAATTCAATGGAAGAAAGACAACATCACTACGTGTAAGTGAGAAAGAGATCAAGGAAGCAAAATTAGGTTACCGTGAAGGAGGCTCCAGTATAGAGCTTGCAAGTATTTTACTGAATATTGTTCAACTCAGAATTAGGGAAAAATTAGATAAAATTACAGTACAAACACCAGCTTGGGCAGCAAAACAGATTCAGTTATCGTATATTCCAATTCCTAGCGTAGGCTGTTACATTCCTGGAGGTAAGGCAAGGTATCCAAGTTCTGCTATAATGTCTATTAAGACAGCTTCTTTAGCTGGTGTTAAGAGGATTGTTGCTGTTTCACCACCTGGTCTTGATGGAAAAATTGATCCAATGACAATTAGAGTTGCAAAAGATTGTGGTGTAACAGAGATTTACAAAGTTGGAGGTGCACAAGCAATAGGTGCCTTGGCATATGGTACAAAATCAATACCTAAAGTTGATAAAATTGTTGGGCCTGGTGGAAAATTTGTCAGTATTGCAAAAGCAATTGTCAGTGAACAAACATCAATTGATATGATTGCAGGACCAACAGAGCTTGGAATTCTAGCAGATACAACTGCAGATCCTGAACTGGTTGCACTGGATCTTATTTCACAGGCAGAACACAGTAATGATACAATGTGTTTTGTCATTACAACATCAAAGACTATGGCAAAACAAATTCAAAAATCACTTGAAAAATTAATTCCAGATGTAGAGAGAAGTGCAATTGTGAAACAAAGTATTTCAAAAAATGGATTCATTGCAGTATGCAGAAATCAAAATGAAATGATTGATTTGGCAAACAAGATTGCACCAGAACACATGGAATTGATGGTGAAGAATGCCAAAAGACTCTCAAAAAAGATTACTGGTCCAGGTCTAGTTCTGATTGGAAATAATACACCATCATCGGCAAGTGACTATCTTCTAGGCACAAATCACATACTTCCAACCAATGGATTTGGCAGAACTAGAGGTGGATTATCAGTATTAGATTTTCTGAAATTACAGGTTGTAGCTGAGGCTAAAAAATCATACCTCGATAGGATATCAGATGATCTAAAGACACTAACAGATGCTGAAGGTTTACCAAATCACTACAAGGCAGTAGAGAGGAGACTAAAATGAACCGTACATTTGAAAAAAAATTAAGTGAACTGTCAAAACTAAAGGGATATCAAAAACCGGAAAAAGCTTCAGATGCAATAAAACTTGATTCAAATGAAAACTTTGCAATCAAAAAAGAATTCCAGACAGAACTAATACGTGAGGCACAGAAACGCTGTGATGTAAGACAGTATCCATTAGGCGACGTTGAAAACCTCATTTCAGAACTTGCAAAGTATCTCAAGGTTCCTGCTAACATGATTGGAGTTGGAAATGGCTCAGATCAGATTCTTGATTTAATGTTAGTAAACTTGTGTTCCAAAAAAACTAAAATTCTAACATCTGATCCAACTTTTGGATTTTTTGAGGAAAGATGCAAACTTTATTCAATTCCAACGATTAAAATTCCATTTTCTGAAAAAATGAATCTAAACATAGACGATTTCATAAAAAAATCCAAATCTGCAGATATAATTTACTTGGATTCCCCAAATAACCCTACAGGATTCCAATTCACAAGAAACGAACTAAAGAAGCTGATCAAATCATTCAAGGGACCAATAATAATTGATGAGGCATATGTAGAATTTGCAGATTCATCAGTAGTTAGCCTTGTCAAACAATTTGATAATCTAATTGTAGTACGCACACTCTCCAAAGCATTTGGATTAGCTGGTCTAAGGTTAGGATACTTTGCAGCAAACAAGAAAATCACTGATATTTTTACAAAAATAATACAATACCCATATCCACTTAACACATTAGCAATACAATGCGGAATTTTAGCTCTACAAAAATCAAATAAAATATCTTCAGTTTTTTCATTAATCAAAAATGAACGAAAGAAAATCATACAGAATCTAAGAAAAAGCAATGCATTTGAGGTGTTTGATTCAAATGCTAATTTTGTACTCTTTGATGCAAAAGGAGCAGATAGTAGAGTGTACAATGCACTAATTGAACAAGGAATTTCTATTCGAAAACTTGGAAAACTAGGCATGCACAAAGGCTGTTTAAGAGTAACTGTAGGAACTCCAGAAATGAATTCTAAATTCTTGTTGGCAATACGTGATCTCTTAGAATGACCATGAATGATAATTCAAGCAATATGCTTGTCTCAGATTCAATTGTTGATGATGTAAGTGATGTTGATGCAATAATTTTTGATTGTGATGGTGTTCTTGTAGATATTACAGAGTCATATGATACTGCAATAAACGAAACTGTTTCGTATATCTTAAAAGATACTCTAGGCATTCAAGCTGACACCATTGTGACACCAGAAATTCTTTATGGTTTTAAATCAAAGGGAGGATTTAATGATGAAGTTGCAGTTTGTTATGCAGTTATACTTAGTTCATTTGCAGCAAAAGAATTAGAAAAATCATTTACAGAAATAATTAAAGATGTAATTGATAATTCTGATGAGACAGGAATACTTTCTGTAGATAATTTTCTAGAAAGCATTAATGTAAAGATCACAAGTATCAAGAAGAAATTAAATTATTTTGGTTCACATGAAACAAGTTATATCTATACAATATTTGATCAGGTTTTTTATGGAGCAGCATTATATGAGAAAATTTACAGTAAACCTGCAACATTATCAACTAATGGTTTAATAGAAAAAGACAAGGTTCTAATCAATTCTGAATTAATTTCCAGTTTAGAAAAAAAGTTTGGAAATAAAATTGCAGTAGTTACTGGTAGGGGAAAGTTTGCATTTTCTTATTCATTAAAAGACTTCTTAGATAATTTTGATATATCAAATTCTATATTTCTAGAAGATGAATCAAAAGAACTTGCAAAACCAAACGTTGAACCACTTCTAAAATCAATTAGAGGTCTAGATTCAAAACATTGTATCTATGTAGGTGATTCAATGGAAGATATGTTGATGGCAAATAAGGCTACAGAAATGGGCTTCAAAACCACTTTTTGTGGAATTTATGGAACAAGTAAAAAACCTGAAATTAAACTTGAGATGTTCAAAAATAACAATGTGCCTATAATTTTAGATTCAATTTCACAGATTCCGAAGGTATTAAATCTGGTTTAATTACATATCAAACTCGGTGTTTTCATGAAATCAAGAAAATCAAATCTAAAAAGAGAAACCAAAGAAACTAGCGTAACAGTAAATCTGAATCTAGATGGTACTGGAAAAACTTCAATTAACACTGGAATTAGCTTTCTAGATCACCTAATCACATCTTTTGGCAAACACTCCATGATGGATCTTTCAGTTAAGGCCAAATCCAAGGATGGTATTGAACACCACTTGATTGAGGACACTGCTATAACAATTGGCTCTGCAGTAGACAAAGCGTTAGGAACAAGAACAGGAATTACAAGATTTAGCTATGCATCTGTTCCCATGGATGAATCCCTTGCAGAAGCATCAATTGACTTGGTAAAACGACCATTCAGCAAGATATCTCTCTCTATGAAAAGGAGCAAAATTGAAGGAATGTCTAAAGAAGACATAGACCACTTCTTTCAATCACTATCACAGAATTTGAATTGTTGTATCCACGTTACTGTAAAGTATGGAGAAAATGATCACCACAAAATTGAGGCTGCAATTAAATCAATGGCAGTGGGACTAAGAAATGCTTCTTCAAAAGATTCAAAACAAAAAGGAATTCCAAGTACCAAAGGCGCTATGTAATGGTTAGTGTTGCAATATTTGATTATGGTGCAGGAAACATCTTTAGTCTAAAGACTTCACTTGAAAAAAATGGAGCAACTGTAGACGTAATTACAAGTTTTGATCAAGCAAAAGATTTTGCTGGAATATTATTACCAGGGGTTGGAAATTTTGATCCAGCTATACGTAGTATACGAGATTATTCTGCAACACAATTCAAAGATTTTGTACAAGATAAGATACCAGTTTTAGGAATATGTCTTGGAATGGAGATGTTTTTTGCAAAAAGCGAAGAAGGAAAAGAAAGAGGTCTTGATGTTCTAAATGGTGAGGTCGTATTATTACCAAAAGAAATGAAGATTCCTCATATGGGATGGAATAGTTTGCAGATAAAAAAACAAAGTAAAATTCTAGATGGTGTTGATAATGGCTCTTGGGTATATTTTGTTCATTCATACAGAGCAAAACCATTGGATGAACAAATTGTTATTGCAGATGCAGACTATGGAATTAGTGTACCCGCCGTAGTTGAAAAAGGAATTTACTTTGGAACACAATTTCATCCTGAAAAATCTGGAAAAGTTGGATCATTAATGATAAGAAATTTTCTCAGAGAGTGCAAATAATGAAGATAATTCCAGCTATTGATTTAATGAGTGGTGAAGTAGTTCGCCTTTTCAAAGGTGATCCAAATCAAAAAACTGTATACAGTAAAAATCCAGTTGAGATAGCAAAAAAATGGGAAGATTCTGGTGCAGATATGCTACATCTTGTAGATCTTGATGCAACAATTGGACTAGGTGATAATTATGAGGCACTAAGAGAAATCAGTAAAAACATCTCTATCCCAGTTCAAGTAGCAGGTGGACTAAGAGATGTTACAAAGATTGCTAGCGCACTAGACTTTGCGGAGAGAGTTGTTATTGGAACTTTAGCAATGCAACTAAAACAAAGTGAGCAAGAACAGATCTTACTAGAAATGATTACACAATTTGGAAAAGATCGACTTGTTGTATCAATTGATCACATTGATGGTGAAATTGTTACACATGGATGGCAGAAAAACACTGGTGTAAAATTACTAAACGCTACTAATGAATTTGTCAATGATGGATTTTCAGAATTTCTAACTACAAATGTTTCAAAAGACGGAACATTAGAGGGTCCAGATATTATTTCACTAGAAAAAGTTTGTCAAATTAATGGAACAAATATTATTGCAAGTGGTGGAATATCAAAACTTGAAGATGTACAAGAAATCAAAAAATGTAATCCGTATGGAGTAATTTTAGGAAAAGCACTTTATGAAGGATTAATCTCAATTGAGGAGGCAAAAACAATTTGACATTAACTAAACGTGTGATTCCATGTCTTGATGTAGCTAATGGTAGAGTTGTCAAAGGACTACATTTTGAATCAATAAAAGATGCGGGTGATCCTGTTTTGTTGGCAGAAAAATATAGTAATGAAGGAGCTGATGAACTAATCTTTCTTGATATTACAGCATCATCTGAACAGCGTGAAACAATAAAATCACTTGTAAAAAAAGTGGCTGAAGTAATAGATATTCCATTTACAGTTGGAGGAGGAGTCAAATCACTACAGCACGCTAGAGATATCTTGCTTAATGGAGCTGATAAAGTAGCAATTAACACTGGTGCGGTTAAGAATCCTAGTGTTTTAACGGAATTAATGGAATTATTTGGTCGTCAATGTGTGGTTGTAGCAATTGATGCAAAAAGAAACTATAACGTTGAAAAAGGAAAAAATATTTTCAGTCAAAATAATAGACAATTTTGGTTTGAGGTTTTCATTTATGGTGGAAAAACAGGCACTGGATTAGACGTGATTGATTGGGCACAAAAAGTTGAAAACTTTGGGGCTGGTGAAATATTACTAACTAGTATAGATAGAGATGGAACAAAAGATGGATATGATACTCTACTTACTAATGAAATTGTAAATAGTGTTTCAATTCCTGTAATTGCTTCAGGTGGTTGTGGTAGCCCTGAACATATGATTGAAATTTTTAAAGAGAGTGACGTAAGTGCTGCTTTAGCTGCATCAATATTTCATTATGAAGATCATTCTGTTGATCGTGTAAAACAAATGATTAAGAATAGTGGTATTCAAGTTAGATACTAAGGAGTCACACCCGGATTAAAAATACTTAGAGGTGGTGCTTCTAATCCATCACGACAAACATCGGCATTCCATCTGTCTTCCAAATCCGGTAAAATTTTATCAACATATTGGAAAGTAAATTCTTTTGGAACAGTAGTTAGATTTTTTTGATCTTCTGTAAGAGTTTTTCCTGTAATTACAACTGTCCATGTTCCAATAACATCCTCTTTAACACAAATTTCGCGTATTTCTTCTAGATTCACTCTGAAATAGAATTTTGGGTCAGGATCCAGACTACCATTAAAATTCATTGAATAGAATTGATCACCATTTGGTAAATAAAATGCAACATTACCATCCTCAAGTGGATGTAAGCTCATCCAGGCATAAACAGCCTCACCTAGCAGATATTTTGATTTATCAATTGTTAGTGGTCCGTGAGTTTGATAATCCTCACCAAATTGCCCTGCAAAATACCCTTCTTCATTAATTTGATAAATTAGTATACCTAAAACTAGAACAATTCCTGTAATTATTATTACATTTTTTATTTTTTTAGATTTTTTTGAGCTCATAGATATATTTCCATTAAATGGTAGTTTAAATTTTTTATTATTCAATTTTTTTATAAATTATAGTTTATTCATATAGGATTTTTGTCATAATAATCAAATTATTTATAACATTTGCAGATTTGTAAAAAATTTGATGATTTTTAATTAATATTAGGCTTAGAGAAATTAAGTATTACTTAACTTGATATTAGGATATCTTAAGAATATACTTTGGAGCAAATATGATAATGGCTAAAACCAATCTAATATGCAGAGAATGTAAAAAGGAGTATGAATCTACGTTCAAGTATATCTGTGATGAATGTTTTGGACCACTTGATGTACAGTATGATTTTCCAAAGATAACTAAAGAAACATTTCATAATAGAGAAAAAACATACTGGCGTTATTACGAACTATTACCAATTCATGATAAAAAAAATATAGTTAGTATTGATGCAGGAATGACTCCTTTGGTAAAAGCTGAGAAACTTGGTGATAAACTAGGTCTGACTAATCTATACATTAAAAATGATTCAGTAAATCCAACATTTTCATTCAAAGACAGACCAGCTGGTGTTGCAATTTCTAAAGCAAAGGAGTTTGGTCTAAAATCTGTTGGATGTGCATCTACAGGTAATTTAGCTTCAGCAACTGCAGCTCATGCAGCAAAAGCAAACATGCCATGTTACATCTTTGCACCAAGTAATATTGAAACAGCAAAGATTGCACAAGCATTATCTTATGGTGCTGAATACATTTCCGTTGACGGTACTTATGATGAGGCCAATAGAATTGCAGCACAAATTGGAGATAGAAAGGGTGTTGGTGTAGTTAACATTAACATGAGATCATATTATGTAGAAGGATCTAAAACTTTAGCTTATGAAGTAGCAGAGCAATTAGATTGGAATGTTCCAAATCATCTTATAGTTCCTACTGGCAGTGGTGCAATGTTAAATGCAATATGTAAGGGATTTGAAGAATTACAAACTGTTTCATTACTTGATGATTTGTCATCAATGCATATGCATTGTGCACAGCCACATGGTTGTGCACCAATAGTTAATGCATTTAAGAAAAATTTTGAGAAAGTAATTCCAGTAGAACAACCTGAAACTGTTGCAAAAAGTTTAGCAATTGGTGATCCTGGAGATGGTCGTTATGTACTAAAAAGATTAAAACAGTACAATGGAATTGCAGAAGAAACAAATGATAAAGAAATCCTAGATGCAATTCTACTTTTAGCAAAAACAGAAGGAATATTCACAGAACCTGCGGGCGGTGTTTCCGTATCTATCTTGAAGAAAATGGTGGAAGAAGGGAAGATTGACAAAAATGATACTACTATCTGTTATGTTACAGGTAATGGCCTAAAAGCCACTGAATCAATTATGAGTGTATTAACAAAACCGCAGGTAATGCAAGCTGATGTTGCAAAAATTTCAGCAGTGATAGGATGATTGTATAATGGCAAAGATTACCTTTACAATTCCATCAGTTCTCAATGGAGGTGGCGGCGAAAAAAAGACAGAACTTGACATTTCTACACTAAAAGAGGCTTTTGAAAAAATTTCAGAAAGTATGGGTGATGACTTTAAGAGGAAAGTATTGGAAGCAGACGGATCACCACGTTCACTGATTAATATTTACGTTAATGGAAAGAATGCAGCATTTTCTGATGGAATTGATACACCTCTAAATGATGGTGATGAAATTTACATACTTCCAGCTGTAGCTGGAGGTTCTGATCTTTCTGAGAAAGAACTTGATAGATTTTCTAGACAAGTCATGCTAGAACAGATTGGTTATGAAGGACAATTAAAATTAAAAAATTCAACGGTCTGTGTTGTTGGTGTAGGTGGTCTTGGCAATCCAATTACATCACGTTTAGCTGCAATGGGTGTTGGTAAACTTCGAGTTGTTGATAGAGATGTAATTGAGCTCTCAAATTTACACAGACAGATAATGTTTAATGAGGATGATGTTGGTCAAGTTAAAGTTGAGGTTGCAGCAAAGAAATTAAAAAAAATTAATCCAGAAGTTGAGATCGAAGCGTTACCTATTTCTGTAAATGATTATACCGCACTTGATGTTGTAGAAGGTTGCGATGTGGTAATAGATGCACTTGACAGTGTTAATGCTCGTTATTCCTTAAACAAAGCCTGTGTAGAAAAAAACATTCCATTTGTTACAGGAGCTGCGGTTGGTGTTACAGGTCAAGTGTTTACAGTTTTGCCAAAAAAGACAGCATGCTATCATTGTTTATTTCCAACATTAGATGAAGATTCAATGCCAACTTGCAGTATAGAAGGTGTACATCCATCAATTCTTTCTGTTATTGGGGGTCTAGAAGTTCATGAGGCAGTTGATGTCCTAATTGGAAGAATACCAAAATCTTCAGAAAAATTCTTGAGTGTAGATTTAGAGAACTTGGAATTTTCATCTGTTAAAATGTTCAAACAAGAAGAATGCTCAGTCTGTGGCTCTGGTAAGAAAAATGAAGTTCCAAAACAAGAACTTATTCTAGAAGAATTATGTGGAAGAAATATGGGAAGCCGTACATTCTCAATTACGCCTACATATAATGTGGAACTAAATGTAGATAATGTTACAAGTATTGCCAAAGAAAAAGGATTCTTAGTTGAGAATCAGGGTGAGCTAGGTTTGTCTCTTCGTACAGATGATCTTTCTGTTAGTTTTATGAAACGTGGTTCTGCTGTTGTGGTTGGCCCAAAAGATGAATCAGAAGCAATATCACTATACAAGATTCTATTAGGTGTATCATAGATTTTATAATTATATTCGTACTTTAAATTATAATTAATTATAGAAAAATCATGCAGATTGGCGCTCATGTATCAATTTCTGGTTCTGTTGCAAATGCAGTGAGTAATGCAATTCAAAGGAAATGTAATGCATTTCAAATTTTTACAAGGAGTCCTAGGAGTTGGTTTGCTAAAGAATTAGACCCAATTGAAATTAAAGAGTTCAAAGATAGACTTTCTACATCAAAAATTGATCGATTTGCAACAACAGTACACATGCCATACCTACCGAATCTTTCATCTCCTGATAAAGAAGGTTACGATAAATCAATTAAAACTATGATTAAAGAAGTTGAGCGATGTAATGCACTCGGAATACCATATCTTGTAACTCATCTAGGAAGTCATCGTGGTACTGGTGAAGAAAAAGGCATTGAAAGGTTAGTTAATGCGTTAAACAAAGTTGCAGAAACAGATGCAGCCGTTACAATTCTCCTAGAAAACACGGCTGGGCAGAAAAATTCGGTTGGTTCAGATTTTAAACAGTGGTCAGAAATTTTTTCAAAGTGTAAAAATAAGAAAAGGTTTGGTGTTTGTTTTGATACATGTCATGCATTTGCAGCAGGATATGACCTTCGAACCAGGACTAGTGTAAAAAAGACATTAAAGGATTTTGATAATACTATAGGTTTTGAGAATTTGAAAATTTTACATCTAAACGATTCAAAAGGCATGTTAAATGAAAATCGAGATCGTCATGAGCATATAGGTTTGGGTCAAATTGGTGACGAAGGTATGACTGAGATTATACAAACTATGAATAAAAAGAAGATACCTATGATATTAGAAACTCCAATCGATGACAAACGTGATGATTTTGGTAATATTGAGAAAGTAAAATCACTTGCATAAACAATTACGAATTTATTCTATGATATTTTTTAATTAATATGAGATACGTTATAACTGGTGGAGCAGGATTTGTTGGTAGGCATTTAGCAGATTATTTATTAAAAAATAATCATGATGTAGTTGTTATAGATAATCTATACAATAGTAGCATAGAAAATATTTCAAATATTATTGATCAGATTGATTTTCATAAGATAGACATTTTAGAAAAAGAAAAATTAAAACCAATAATTAAAAATTCTGATGGAATTTTTCATCAAGCCGCATTAGTTGATGTTCAAGACTCTTATAAACAAACAAAAAAATTTTTTGATGTAAATGTTTTAGGAACTAAAAATATTTTAGAGTTGTCCCAAGAATTGGGATTAAAAACTGTATTTGCTAGTAGTGCCAGTGTTTATGGTGAAACAAAAGAAATACCTATTTTAGAAAATTCTGAAAGATTACCATTAAATCCATATGGTCAAACAAAACTTGAAGATGAATATTTAGCTGAAAAATTTTCTAAAGATGGTAGCTCAATTATTGGTTTAAGATATTTTAACATATATGGTAAGGGTCAATCTGATTCCTATGCCGGGGTTATTACTAAATTTTTTAAGAATGCATTAGAAAATAAAAACCTTAGAATTAATGGTGATGGGTTACAAACTAGAGATTTTGTATATGTAGGTGACGTTGCACACGCAAATCTCTTGGCAATGGAATCAAAAATTAAATCTGGTTTTATTAACATTGGTACAGGTAAACCCGTTACAATTCTAGAATTAGCAAATATTATTATTGAAAAATTTGGATTAAATCTAAAACCATCTTTCTTTAAGCCATTAGATGGTGATATTAAAGATAGCCAAGCAAATATTGAATTAGCAAAAACATTATTGAATTGGATACCTACTACAGAATTAGAAGCATGGATTAAATCACAAATTTAAAAAATATTCTAATATTTTATTCATCATGTTCTTATATGAATAATTTTATTATACTAAACATGGATTGGCCAAAGATAGTTGCCATGTATAGATTAAAGAATGAAGAAAGATGGATTGAAAAATCTCTTGATGCAGCTTCTAGCATTTGTGATTCAATTGTAATTGTTGATAATGGTTCAACAGATAATACCGTAAAAATATGCAAGAGTTTTCCAAAAGTTGTAGAAATTAAGCAGCAAGGTTCGTTACCTTATGATGATGTACGAGATAAAAACACACTTTTACAAATGGCATTAGAAAGGGATCCTGACTATGTATTAACTTTAGACGGAGATGAAATTTTACAAGTCGATGCAAAAGATCTTTTTTTTGAAGAATTAACTATATTATACCCAGAAAAAGCTATTTTTGAATTTGAATTTCTTTACATGTGGGACAAACCAGATCAGTATAGATATGATGGTAGTTATTCTATGGAATGGTTTGGTCGATTACTGAAAATTTCTCCACAACCAGCAGACCTGAAATTTGATCCAACAAATTATCCGGGTAATGGACACTGTCCACATCTTCCTCAGAAATCTGTTGGTTTGAATAAATCTGTCCGTAGTAGAATGAAAATCTTTCATTATGGTTTTTTTGATGAAGGACTTAGACAAGAAAAATTTCAACGTTATAATAGAGATTATCCAAGTCCTTACGAATGTGATGGCTATATTCACACCATATCTGGGAAAGGAAAGTTTTCAGGTCCACATGGAATTGAATTAAGAACTTTACCCAAAGGGAAATTCATCAAGGATATAAAATGACTTGGAAAACTGGTATTTTACATGAGACCTTTGAGTTAATTAAACAAGAAGGTGGTTTAACAGCAGGTAATAAGAAAAAAATCTTACAACTTGGCCATTATTCAACTAATTTTTCCAACTATCTTAAAGATAATGGCTGTAATCTAACAATTCTTGACACTGTTACAAATTCTTCAAAAGAAAAATTCGATATAATTCTAATAGGAAATATTATTGAGACAATACCAAATAATATTGATTTTATTAAAAAACTATCAAACATATTAGAAATAGATGGTTGTATAATTTCATCAGTTTCTAATATTGCTTACATTACAAATAGAATACAATTCTTAAATAATGACTTTAAATTTTCACCAACTATATTACATAATTTTAATTTAAATTCATTAATTTTGACATTATTTTATTCATCTTTCTCGTTAAAAAAATTAGTTAGACTTGAAAAAGAAACAAATCTATTTGATCCAGATTTAAAGCATTATTCAATTCCACAGGAATTAATTGACTCAATTCTAGCTGAACCTGAATCTACTGTAACTAGTTATGTTTTTTCGGCAAAATATTCCAAAAATATTGATCATCAAAATGTAAAATGGATATTAGACTTTACAAAAGATATTACTTGTGAAAAACTAAAAGAAAGTTTTCATTACATAAATGAACATGTTGTTAAAGTGCTTAGAGATAGAGAGGTACACAATCTAGCAAGGATTCAAGTTTTAGAAAAACTTCTAAAAGAAAATAAAATATCAACATCAGGTGTTTCAGATAAAGTGGCTAAACTTGAAGATATAATAACTGCAAAAGATAATGCAATGATTAATCTAGATTTAGAACATAAAGAAGAACTATTGTTTCTAGCGGGAGCATCAGACGATCCCGAATTTAGAAAATTAATCAAATCAAAAAAGAATGATGAATTATTATCTTATTTACGCTATAAGTATGAAGCAAAGATCAACTATCTAGAACAGGTAAAAATAGATCTTCAGAATGAAATCAAACTAATTAGACAGAATAAAATCTTGACATTTTTGAGAAAATGGGATAAAATGCGTGGTAGAAAATCAGATAATTAATTTTTACACTCAGTAAAATATACTTTTTTTAAAATCAATTGATATTATGTAGATCCCATGGCTGAGACTCTTTTCTCAAAAATTTTCCCCATCGTTTGATATCTTCATCGACCATAATTTTTACCAAATTCTTAAATTTTGTTTTAGGTTTCCATTTTAGTATTTTTTTTGCTTTGTTATTGTTTCCTTTTATTATCTGAATATCATTTGGTCTAAAGTTAATTTTCTTTGATTTTATTTTTCTAATTGATACATCTGCCACTTTACATGCTTCATTTACGAATTCCCTAATTGAATGTGTTTCACCTGTTGCAAGAATATAATCATCAGGATTTTTTTGTTTCATCATAGAGAATATTCCTTCCATATATTCTGGTGCAAATCCCCAATCACGTTTTACAGATAGATCACCTAGTTTCAGTTCTTTTTCAATACCCAATGAAATTTTTGCAACTCCATTTGAAATGGTTCGTGTCACATAGTCAATACCTCTAAGTGGTGATTCATGATTAAATAAAATCCCATTAACTGCAAACATGCCATATGATTCTCTGTATAAACGAGTAATCCAGTAAGCCTGAACTTTTGCTATTGCATAAGGACTAATTGGATAAAATGGGGTATTTTCATTTTTTGTTGATGATTTTTCTTTACCAAACATTTCACTTGATGATGCCTGGTAAAATTTAATTTTTTTATTAAATCTCTTAATTTGTTCTAGTAATCTTCCAACTCCTGAACCTGTTACATCATATGTATAAAGTGGTTGTTCAAATGATGTGCCAACAAAACTTTGTGCTGCAGTATTGTATACCTCATCAGGATCTGTAATTTTTAAAATTTCAGAAATTGAACCAGAGTCAAGTAAATCATATGGAACTAATTTTATTTTGTTGAAAATGCCTAAATGATTTAATCTCCAATAGTTTGGCGTACTAATACTTCTATGTCCTCCAAACACTTTGTATCCTTTGTTTAACAGTAGTTTTGCTAAGTATGCACCATCTTGACCTGTAATGCCTGTTATGAGAGCTTTTTTCATTAAAAATTAAAGATTTTTGTATATAATTAAAGTCTATGTAGAATTAATATTGATTTAGATGAAACTTTTGCTTTATATTAACAAAAATGTAGATTCTATCGAGAACAATAACTATGAAAATTAGTCTATGTATTGATTATGGTTTACATGCATCAAGTTTAACTTTGGTCACACAGAAATTATTTCTTGAATTAGCAAAAAAAATGAATAAGGAAAAAAAATTTATCGTTGCTGCAACAATGCAAGCATCTGCAGGAATAGGTGATGTAAATCAACATTATGATTGTGTTAGTGTTCCTAACATGGGTGGTTATAATTTTCCAAATAAAACAGTTCTTTCAAGTAAAAATTCATTTATTGGAATTGTTGGAATTGATGAAGTTGTATTAGGACCAAAAGTTTTTCGAAGTAATGCTTTATGGAAACGAAACAAGCCTTTAATCGAAGAACAAGTATCTAAATGGAAAAACCAGAGTCATTTAGTTCCACACATTCATACATCAACAATTTCAGACAAAGAACAACTAATTGAATATTTTAATATCCCAGAAACAAAAATTAATGTAATTCCATATGGTGTAGATCATGAACAATTCAAACCACCTGAAAATAAGGAATCAACAAGAAAAAAAATATGTAGAGCTTGTTTTCTTAAAGATACACCATATTTTGTTCATGTAAGTGAACGAAATTGGGCTAGAAAGAATACTCTTGGTTTGTTTGAAGCCTTTAGGAGAGCAAAATCTAACGGTCTTCCACATTATCTTCTAGTAATCGGAAAAAATGATCAAGTTGTTTGGGAAGAAGCTCAAAAAATTCCTGGTATTATAATGTGTGGCTATGTACCAGAAGAAAAAATGGTTAATATCATACAAGGCTCTGATGCATTACTTTTTCCCTCATTTCATGAAGGATTTGGACTTCCACTGGTAGAATCAATGGCATGTGGTGTTCCTGCAATTACTTCTAACATATTTAGTCCACCTGAAATTGTCAAAGATGGAGGATTACTTGTTGATCCACAAAATATATCTGACATAACTGAGAAAATCATGTTATTTGCAAACAATAAAAAACTTCAAGAAGATTTATCACAGAATGCATTAAATCGTTCACAAGACTTTTCATGGTCTTTAACTGCTGAAAAAATGTTAAGTTACTTCAAAGATAATATAGAAACTGAACTTGATACTGATTTTGAAAGTGATTATGACCAAGCAGCATTTAGAACTATTACTTCAATTTGTCAGGTACACCCAGATCTCAAAATATCTGCTAATAATGACCTTTTAGAATTTGATTATTCTAGAATTATTAAATGGGCGCTTGAAGTAGGATTTGAGGATCCTTACGTGGGAGATTATTTGATTCCATTGAAAACTTGGCTTGAACAAAAGGATGAACAATAATGGTATCAAAAACTAGGGTATTACTCGAAAAATCTTTAGAAGTAATTCGTGTATATGGTTTATCATATTTTCTTAGAGTTGCATCTAATGAATTATCTAAACAAAAATTTGATCTATTTAGAAATCCAACTGAGGATTATTATTTTCAATTAGAGTCAAAAACTGAGTCACAGGATGCACTGTACCGTAAATATATGAAAAACTTTGAATTAGAAATTTCAGAAAATATTTTACAATATAAAAATGAATTATTAGAGATTAATCCAAAATTTTCCATTGTAGTAATAGCTAGTCAAGATAATGTAGAACAAA
The DNA here is from genome assembly GCA_028345295.1 of Candidatus Nitrosopelagicus sp. Classification (GTDB taxonomy): domain Archaea; phylum Thermoproteota; class Nitrososphaeria; order Nitrososphaerales; family Nitrosopumilaceae; genus Nitrosopelagicus. The sequence goes on from JAOMDA010000002.1 coordinate 140,359, forward strand.
TTGATATGACAATTAAAACAATACAAGAACAGATTTACAGTAATCATGAAATTATTGTACTATATGATAAGTTAGATAATTCATTCTTTGATAACAAAAAAGAAAGCCATCAAAATATTACATATATTTCAACTATAACCGATCTACAAAAAAACTTCAATGGAGATTATATCTGTTTTTTACAATCAGGTGATAAATTAAGTAAAAATTCACTCTTCAAAGTTTCACAGTTTTTAAACAAGAATATAGATTCAGATGTGGTCTATACAGATCATGATTATTTTGATGAAAATAATTTAAGAATTAATCCCTTCTTTAAACCAGATTGGTCTTCATATCTTTTTGATAGTGTTGATTACATAAGTCAATTTTTAGTTACAAAAAAAGAAATTTTTAATAAAATACAACTTGGTGATGATTTTACAAATCTAAAATATTACATAAGTAAAAAAATTATTGAAAGTTCTAATAAAATTGGTCATATTGCTTCACCATTATACAGCATTAATTATGAATTAATTTCCAAAAATCATTCAGAAAATAACAAAAATTCTACCTTTGAAAAAACTAAAATCATTAATGATTTACATTCTTTGAATAAATCAATAGAATTTAATCTCAAGAATGAACCTCTTGTGACTATTATAATACCAACAAGGAATAATCAAAACATCTTAGAGCGATGCATAAAATCAATCACAAAGTCTACTACTTACAAAAATTTTGAGATAATCATAGTGGATAATAATTCCACAGATTCTAATCTAAAGCAATATTATGCATCACTACCATATATGATTCTAAATTATGATGGACTGTTTAATTTTTCAAAGATGAATAATTTAGCTGTTAAACATGCAAAAGGGGATTTCTTTTTGTTTCTTAATGATGATACAAAAATTTTAAAAGACGATTGGCTTAACAACTTAGTTAGTCTTTGTAATCAAAATGATGTTGGTGTTGTTGGTCCAAAACTTATTTTAACAAATCATACAATACAACATGCAGGTTCTATTATATTAGAATCTGGTGCATCATTTCATCCTTTTCAAAATATCGCTGAGGATAGTCATATACACTTTAATTTTTTAAATGTTATTAGAGAGTGTTCAGCTGTTACTGGAGCTTGTTTGATAACAAAAAAAGAAATTTTTAATGAGATAAATGGATTTGATGAAGATTTTGATGTTTATTATGGTGATACAGATCTTTGTCTTAAGATAATTGATTTAGGTTTTAAGATTCTTTATACTCCTTATACTAAACTCATACATGAAGGCTCTCATTCTATAAAGGCTAAAATGCAAAGTAATACATTAGAAGAACAAGCTCATTTTGCAGTAGAAAATTATTATCATTTCATTACAAAATGGCCAAAATTAAAAAATGGTGACCAATTTTACAATAGAAATCTAGGATGGGATTACTCAATAAAATCTATTGAGTAATAATTCAAGAGGAATTTTAAGACTAGATTATATTCAACTGGATTCAGGTTTACAATATGACTACTATTCGTGAGGAAATGTGGAAATTCAAAGGAATTTTATTTAATTTTGCTGTATCTGATCTTAAAATTCGCTACAAAAATTCTGTGCTTGGAATAATTTGGAGTTTAGTTGAACCATTACTAATGTTAGGTGTGTTATTTTTTGTATTTTCAACAATGTTTAAATTTGAAATTGAAAATTTTCCTATCTATCTTTTATTAGGAATTATATGTTATAATTTTTTCAAAAATGGTACAACTTTTGCTTTGAACAGTCTAACTAATCGTTCTTCACTTATGACCCAAATTTATTTTCCAAGAGCCATTCCTGGGTTAAGTTCTGGAGTAACTGCCGCAATAATGCTACTTCTTGAGTTAGTTGTCTTAGGAATTTTTATGGTTGCACTTGAATATACACCTCCAATAACGATTCTTGTTCTACCTTTAATCTTAGCCTTAGAATTTTTACTAGTTTTAGGTATGGCATTACCTCTATCTGTACTTAATGTAAAATTCAAAGACACTGAATTTATCTGGATGGTTGTTGTACATGCAGGGTTTTTTCTAACTCCAATTTTTTATCAATTTGATATGCTACCAGACTATGTACAATCAGTTTTACAATTTTCTCCTGTAGTACAAGTTGTAACTATGGCACATCATGTAGTTTTATACGGAATTCTCCCATCAGTTAATTCTGTACTGTATGCAGTAGGTTCAACATCAATAATTGTCATAATTGGATATTTGATATTTAGAAGATATCAAGTAAGAATAGTTGAGGAGATTTGAAATGGATCAAGATGCTATAACTGTACAAAATGTTTCTAAGCAATTTAGACTGTATCATGAGAAAAGAGATTCTATTTTTGAAGCAGCAACTAGTTTCTTTCAAAAGAAACAACATTATGAAATTTTACATGCATTAGATGATGTATCATTTAACGTAAAACATGGTGAAATATTTGGTATAATAGGAAGTAATGGTGCTGGAAAGACAACACTACTAAGAATAATTTCAAAAATCTATGGACCTGATTCTGGCTCAGTAAATGTTCAAGGAACTATTATTCCAGTACTTGCCCTAGGTTTAGGCTTTCATCCTGAACTTACTGCCGTGACCAATATTTATCAAAGTAGTGTAATACTTGGTTTTAATAAAAATGAAATTTCTAAACGTGTTGATGATATAATTAAATTTGCTGAGCTTGAGAAATTCGCTGATACAAAAGTAAAAAATTTTTCTGCTGGAATGCAAATGAGATTGGCTTTTTCTACATCAGTTTTAGTTGATCCTGACATATTGCTATTAGATGAAGTATTTGCTGTAGGCGATGTAAGTTTTCAAAAAAAATGTTATGATACAATAATGGATTTTAAAAAACGTGGGAAAGCAATAATATACGTAAGTCATGATATGACAGCGGTAAAAAGTTTCTGTGATACTGTAATGTATTTAGACAAAGGTAAAGTTGGTATGATTGGAAAACCTAAAGAAACTGTTAATGCATACATAGAATCACTCAACAAACAAGATCAAAAACATTAAAACATATTTATCGTATTTACATTCGTAAACGTTATGGCATTCACATTCACACGATTAAGCATATCAGATGTTGTACTTGTTGAACCACAATTATTTTCAGATGACAGAGGTTTATTCCATGAGAGCTATAAACCATCTATATTTACTGAGAATGGAATTAATACAAAATTTATTCAAGATAATATTTCACATTCAGTTCGTGGTGTAATACGTGGTTTACACTTTCAAAAAAATCCGAAAGCCCAAGCTAAGCTAGTAACCGCAGTAAAAGGAGAAATTTTTGATGTTGCAGTAGATATAAGAAAAAACTCTTTAACATACGGAAAATGGGTTAGCGAAATCCTCTCTGAAGATAATCACAATTTACTTTACGTCCCTGAAGGATTTGCGCATGGTTTTTGTGTTTTAAGTAAAGAGGCTGCGGTGCATTACAAAGTAAGTAATGAGTATTCACCAGAGGATGAAGGTGGTATAATTTGGAATGACCCAAGTTTGAATATTAATTGGCCATTAACTGATGTAGTTATTTCAAATAATGATAAACAATTACCATTACTAGAAAATTTAAAGAATTATTTTGAATAAAAAATCATTCTGACATTATAGTTAAATAATTAATTCAAAGGTTGTAATTATGAAACTTTTAATTTGTGGTGGAATGGGATTCATTGGAAGTACATTTATCAGAAATCACCAAAAGAAGAATCCAAATGATCAAATAATTAACATTGATAGTCTTACTACAGGTTCAAACAAAAAAAATCTAGAAGAATTAGATAAAACAAATTATCAATTTATTCAAGATGACATAAAAAATTTTCAGACTGTAGAAAAATTTGCGAGTGATGTAGATATTATAGTGAACTTTGCAGCTGAAACTCACGTTGATCGAAGTATATCTAATCCAAAACAATTTTTAGAAACAAACATTCTTGGTACACATTCACTTTTAGAGTCTGCAAAAAAACACGAAAAACTATTCATTCACATATCCACTGATGAACTTTATGGTGATGCTGAAAACCAAGGATCATTTACTGAAAAATCAATTTTAAATCCAAGTAATCCATATTCTGCAACAAAAGCTGCAGCAGATCATTTAGTTGGTGCTTTTGCAAAAACCTATGGCACTAAGTGTATAATTACTAGATGCACCAATAATTTTGGTCCTTATCAATTTCCAGAAAAGCTTATACCAAAAACTATTATTCGAGCACAAAAAGATCTTAAAGTTCCACTTTATGGTGATGGTAATCAAATCAGGAGTTGGATTTATGCATTGGATCATGTAGAAGCAATCGAATCTTTAATCACGAATGGACAACATGGACAAATATACAATATTACAGCATGGAATGAAATTTCAAACAAAACTATTGTAGAAAAAATTCTAAGCATAATGGGTAAATCAAATGATCTTATTGAGTATGTAGGAGATAGACCAGGTCATGACAAACGTTATTCTATTGACTCTTCAAAAATTCAAAATGAATTAGGATGGAAACCACAATTTGATTTTAACGATGCATTAAAAGAAACAGTGTCATGGTATATAGAAAATAATGCGTGGTGGGAACCACTTGCAGATGAAAAAACCCTTCATCCTCAACCATGGACTCTTAAGTGGTAAATTTGAAATTCTTAGTTACTGGGGCAGCAGGTTTAGTTGGAAACCAACTAGTAAAAGATTTATCAAATTCACATGATGTTTTTTCTTGCTATAATCAATCACAGCCAGAATCTGGCACTCCTTTGAAAATGGATTTACAAAACCATGAAATGATTTCAAATGTTTTACTAGAAACAGAACCAGATGTAGTAATTCATCTTGGTGCAATGACGGGAGTAGATTCATGCGAAAAAGAAGAGTCTATGGCATTTGATATTAATACAAATGCAACACAGGTAGTTGCTCAACAATGTTCTAAACTAGATAAATTTTTGATTTATGTGTCAACTGATTATGTATTTGATGGAAATTCAAGCATGTATAGAGAAAGTGATGTTCCAAATCCACTTTCTATTTATGGAAAATCAAAGCTTGGAGGAGAAAAAATGGTTCAAGAATTTTCTTCAAATTGGTGTATAGCAAGAACAAGTACACCCTTCGGATCACATCCAACAAAGAAAAGCTTTCCAACATGGATAATTGAAAATGTAAAACAAAAAAAACAGGTAAACATAGTAACAGATCAAATTACTTCTCCAACTTACGTACCAAATCTTTGTCAAATGTTAATGGATATCTCTGAAAAAAAAATTAATGGTATAATTCACACATCAGGTGTAACAAGCATCTCACGATATAAAATGGCTGAACTTATTTTTGAAAAATTTAATCTTGATAAGACATTGTTAAAAGCAGTTTCAAGTGATGAAATGAATTGGATTGCAAAACGACCAAAAAATTCATCACTAGATACAACACTAGCAAATTCTATCCTAGATAAAAAACCACAATCAATAGAACATAGTCTAAATCAATTCTTTGATGAAATTGATTCAAATGATATTAATAACAATTATTGAGACAATTAGAAATTGAAAGGAATAATACTACACGGTGGACATGGGACAAGGCTTAGACCATTAACACATACAGGACCAAAGCAACTACTTCCAATCGCAAACAAACCAATGTCGCAATATGCATTAGAAGATTTTAGAGAAGCAGGAATTACTGACATTGGAATAATAATTGGTGATGTTTATCCTGAAAAAGTAAAAGAGTATTATGGTAACGGAGAAAACTTTGGTGTAAAAATTACATACATCTATCAAGACAAACCAAAAGGAATTTCACATGCGATCAAACTTTGTAAGGATTTTGTTGGCAAAGAAAAATTTATTGTGTATCTTGGTGATAACATTTTACGAAAAGGACTAATAGATTACAAGAAAAATTTTGAATCATCAAGTATTGATGCAATGATTCTTCTTTGTAAAGTAGATGATCCTTCTAGATTTGGAATTGCAGAAATTAATTCCAACTCTAATGCAATTGAAAAAATTATAGAAAAACCAAAGGAACCAAAATCAGATCTAGCTGTAATCGGTGTTTATTTTTTAACTCCAAAAATTTTTGATGTAATTGATGTTCTAAAACCATCTGCAAGAGGAGAATTAGAAATTACTGAAGCTTTACAATTACTAATGAATAATGGAAATTCTATAAAATATGAAACTGTTACTGGTTGGTGGAAAGATACGGGAACACCAGAGGACATTTTACATGCAAATCAACTCGTACTAGATTCTATAGGAAAAGAAAATCAGTTTGTAATAGACAAAGATGCAATAATAAAAAATAATATTGTAATTGGAAATAACAGTGAGATTTCTACTGACTCACATTTAGAAGGACCACTGATCATAGGAAATAATTGTAAAGTTGGTTCAGGTGTTAGATTAGGACCAAATGTAAGTGTAGGTAATAATACAGTTTTAGAAAATTGTCATATTGATAATTCTATTCTAATGGAAAACTGTGAAATTAGTAGTAATGTACATTTATCAAGTAGTATTATAGCAAATGGCTCTAAAATTGAGGCTAATAATGAGACACATGATACATATCAGCTTTTACTTGGAGAACGATCACAACTTAAAATTTAGGTTAAAATGTTTACATCACTTTCTCAACAACTTGTTCTCAATACTTTATTCATTAGCTTGGAGATAAAAAAATTATGAAATTTATTTGTATTCCTACATACAATGAAGAAGAACATATTGGAAAAATAATTAAAGAATGTAAAAAATTTGCTGACAAAGTAATTGTATGCGATGATGCTTCAATTGATTATACTGTAGAATTTGCAAAGAAAGAAGGAGCAATTGTTTTACAACATGAAAAAAATCAGGGTTATGGTTCTGCTATTACAACTTTGTTTGATTATTGTAGAAAAGAAAATGCAGATGTTATGGTAACTATAGATGGTGATGGACAACATGATCCAAATCAAATTCCATTATTACTTGATACATTAGAAAAACATAATGTTGATGTTGTAATTGGTTCTCGTTTTCTTGGTGATGATGATACAGCAACATATAGAAAAGCTGGAATTAAAATTATTACATCAGCTACAAATTATTCTACAAACATCAAAGTGTCTGATTCACAATCAGGATTTAGAGCATATTCTAATAAAGCAATCAATGCAATTCATCCAACAGAAACTGGAATGGCAGTATCAACTGAAATCTTACTAAAAATTTCTAACAAAGATTTGTCTCTTGCTGAAGTTCCAATCACTATAACATATAATGGTGATACTTCTACAAAAAATCCTGTTTCACATGGAACATCAGTTTTTGCAACTACGTTAAAGTACGTATCAATCAGACATCCAATAATATTTTATGGAATTCCTGGAGCAATCTTATTTATAACTGGATTAATTTTGGGTACATCTTTTCTTGACGGTTATCTAAATGCTGAATCACCCAAGATTTTTTATGGGCAATTATTGGGTAGTATAGTGACGATTTTACTTGGCTCTTTGCTGATTATTACATCAATAATGCTGTTTTCGATGGCAAATTTGATTAGAGATAAGAATTAGATCGGACTTTGTAATTTTTACAAAAGTTTACATCAAAATATCAAATATAGAGAATAAAGGATCGGTATGAGTAAAATTAATGGACAAATGGTCCATTAGCGTTATATACTAAATTTTTGAAGAAATTTCAATAACATGAAAAACGAAATAGGACGAAAAATAACTAGTCTTACTATAATGACAATTATGGTTGCGGGTGGTATGTCTTTCGCAGTTCCAGGTATGATACCAGGAGCAGAAGCAGGCCATAACCAATACCTATTTGTATCTGCAGAAAATGCAGAATTTGCAAACACCTTTGGTGGGCTGCAAGTAGTAGAAGTAGTCGTAAGAGATCCTCTTAATGCCTCCACGGAAAACGGAATTCCCGGTGCTCCTAAAGTAGAAATCAATGGTGATAAATTTGCCATGGTTCAAGGTGCTGACGGCTCTTGGTATGGTTTCACTGCTAATGGTTCAAGTGTAACAGCAGGAGATTCAGCAAACGCAACGAGTGCTAATGGATTGGAATTCGGTACAACTTGTACCGCAGGTTCAAGTGGAACTGCAGTAACAGCAGTTGGATTGACTGATACCAGTCTATTCGATGATGTTGATGCAGTCTGGGTATCTGTATCAGATTGTACAGGAGCCAGTGCTAGTGATGTAACCACTGTTATCGGTGGTGCACAAGGAATGTCTATTAGTGGTACAACCAATGCAGGTAACGTCGGAATCGACGGTAACACTGCAAACGGTTCAGCCGGAGGATCAGAAGATCTTTCATGGCCATTTGTTCAAGTATATGATTTCAGTCCAGGTCCAGTAGAGATCTGTTACTTGTCTTCAGGTGCTGACGAATGTGTACTACTCGATTACGATGATACAGACGGTTTCAACAGCTTCTCAACAGACAGATCAGTCTATCCACCTGGCGCTCAAGTAGAACTTGAGATTAGGGATGTGATGTTAAACATCGACCCAACTGCCACAGACGATTGGACTTTTGACGTTGGTTCAGAAACTGATGCAAACACTACGTACACTACACAATATACAGTCTTTAGAGCTGATGCTACATCAGCAGCAACAAGAGCCGCAATCACAGTAGCCGATATTGGTTTCAGTGATGGTGGTATCTTAAAACTAACATTTGACGGCGGTTCTGTTCTTGATCTTCAAGACAACGCTGACTCAGTGTTAGCAGCTGACAAAGTCAACATAACTGAAACCGGTACAAATACTGGTGTTTTCACAAATGTTGACGATGCTGATGTTTCTAACATCTTTGTAAAGACTGATGCCCCAAGAGGTACTTCTGGAGTCGTTAACTATAACGACACAGCAATGTCAATTTTAGTCGGTTATCACACAGCAAGCGTTGA